>JBKJQG010000114.1:0-18277 GCA_046594925.1 Bacteroidia bacterium | reverse complement strand
GCGGAAATCACCAAAGTGAAAAAAGACATTACCGAAGGGAAAACAAAATTATTGTACGTTGCTCCCGAGAGTTTGACCAAAGAAGACAACATTGCATTTTTTAATGAAATAAAGATTTCCTTTTTTGCAATAGACGAAGCACACTGTATCTCAGAATGGGGACATGATTTCCGTCCGGAGTACAGAAGACTGCGCCCTATTATTGAGCAGATCGGCAAAGTACCCATCATTGCATTGACAGCTACGGCAACACCAAAAGTACAGCAGGACATTCAGAAAAATTTAGGCATGAGCAGTGCCAGCCTTTTCAAATCATCGTTCAATCGTTCGAACTTATATTATGAAGTACGTCCGAAAGTGAACGTAATCAAAGAGGTGATCAAATACGTGAAGAGTCAGAACGGAAAATCAGGAATTGTATATTGCCTGAGCCGCAAGAAAGTGGAAGAGCTGGCGCAGACCTTGCAAGTGAACGGAGTAAAAGCATTACCCTATCACGCAGGACTCGAAGCAAAAGAACGCGCAAAGACACAAGATGCATTCTTAATGGAGGACATTGACGTGATTGTGGCAACCATTGCATTCGGAATGGGAATCGACAAACCAGATGTTCGTTTTGTGATCCACCACGACATTCCGAAATCATTGGAAGGTTATTATCAGGAAACCGGGCGTGGCGGACGCGATGGCGGAGAAGGAAATTGCGTTACTTTCTACAGTCACGATGACATTGTGAAGCTGGAGAAATTCATGAAAGGCAAACCCGTTGCCGAACAAGAAATAGGAAAACAATTGCTCACGGAAACCGTTTCTTATGCAGAAACATCCAGCTGCCGCAGAAAATTCTTATTGCACTATTTCGGAGAAGAGTTTGATGAAGCCGGATGTGGAGGCATGTGCGACAATTGCCGCAGCCCGAAAACGAAATTCGACGGAATGGATGACATCGCCCTTGCGATCGAAGCAGTTACCGATGTAAAAGAGAAATTCAAGACCAAAGACGTGATCAACGTCCTCTTAGGGAACATCACATCCACTGTGAAATCATACAAGCACAACGAACTGGAGTGCTTCGCCAAAGGAGCCGAGGACGATAAGAACGAAAAATATTGGAACGCGATTTTCCGTCAGGCATTGGTATCCGGACTGCTTTCAAAAGACGTTGAGAATTACGGCCTGCTGAAAGTAACCAAAGAAGGAGAGAAATTCCTCGACAAACCTTACAGCATGATGGTGACGAAAGATCACGATTATGAAGGAACGGAAACCGATGATGAAGACGGCCCTGCAGGTGGGAGCGGAAAAGGCGGATCAGGAGCAGACGAAGTATTGTTTGCTGCTTTGAAAGACCTGTTGAAACAAACTGCACACAAATTAAAATTACCTCCTTACGTTATTTTTCAGGAAGTATCGCTGGAAGAAATGGCCATCCAGTATCCTATCAAAATGGATGAATTGGTGAACATCACCGGTGTGGGTCAAGGTAAAGCTCAGAAATTCGGAAAAGCGTTTCTAGACCTGATCTCCAAATATGTGGAGGAAAACGAGATCGAGCGTCCGTTGGATATGGTGGTAAAATCCATCGTGAACAAATCCGGACTAAAAGTATACATCATCCAAAATATTGACAGGAAGCTGCCTTTAGAGGATGTTGCTAAAGCAAAAGGATTGACTTTGTCAGATCTGATCATGGAAATCGAAAGCATTGTTCACTCCGGAACGAAAGTGAATATCAGTTATTACATTAACGATATTCTGGACGAAGACAAACAGGAAGAAGCGGTGGCTTACTTCAAAGAATCGAACTCCGATTCCATAGCTGAAGCTTTAAAAGAATTAGGAGAAGACGAATACTCTGAAGAAGAGATTCGATTGATGCGAATCAAATTCATGAGTGAGTTCGGAAATTAAGATTTTTCATTTGTTTAGAAGCCGCTCCTTTTTTAGGGGCGGTTTTTTTATGCTTAGGCTTGTAGAAAAACGAAACTGGGGTGGCAAAGGCAAAATCATCACAACTAATTTTCGTTGATCTACTCCCTCACCGCTACTTCTTACCAGCCAACCGCTTCGCATTCTGTTCGTCTTGAATCGCAGCCGTCATACCACTTACAATGGATTGCATGGCGTAAAATATAAAATACCGATAAGGATTATGTTCGACATAAATCGGACTTATACGTGTCCGACCTTCTTTGTTTGGATTGCTATCAATGATCACCAATTCATTCGCAAGGAATGTTTTTATTTTTTCTTTCAACCTCGGACTCTCTTCCTTTTTTGACATTAACTCCACTTTCAGATCATGATAAAGAAACTTCATTGTCCCCGATGAGAATGTATCCCTAGCAACAAACGAAAAACTGGCTTTATCCAATTGACCGCTAACAAATTTCAATTTTTTAGCCCTTGGGATCATCACATTCAAGGCAGGCATCGGCATGGACGAAAGTGTTCCATCACAGGAAAAGTGTTCCTCGGTCGATAGCAGTGGAAAAGTAAAAACCCCTGTGAATACTCCCAAGCCCATGAAAGAAGCAGAGAGCTCCGCGCGGATGCTACTACTCTCCGTATAAATTGTACTGTCATTCTGAACCCCGGTGATAACCCCGTTCATTTTGTTCACTACCACCCTTTCAGAGGCGACTTGATCAAAATTTCTTTCCTGATATATAACAGTCCCGTCTTTCATTTCAACAGAATCTATCGAAACAAAAAAAGGAAGAGCCTTAATCATGGCTTGCGGAGAAGCACGCACTATGGGAGCGAGCGGCTGTCGGTTATCGCGGTGGACGTTTATAACACAACCAGCCAAATCTAGTTTCTTGACCACCACCCAATTGTATTCAAAAAGCAATTTTACATCCATCTTATCACACACGACTTTAGAAGCCATGAGGTTTATCCTGCTCACTTGTTTCCCTGCTTCTTCTGCAAACTCCTTCTTGTCGAAATTCGGAATCAGCAAAAGGGAATCCAGCGTTAAGATGGAATCTGTATAAGAAGTATGGAGCCTTCTTCCAAACAATGTATACATGCCATCTCCAAGCTGACAGGAAAAATTATTTAATACGATCTCGAATTTTTTTGCCGAAAATAATTTCTCCGCTTTGTCGGTCCGGCTATTCACTTCAAAATCCTTGATGGCTAAGCTGTTATCGTTTGACGAAAACACCGAAAGCGTATCTGTTCCGTTTTTGAAAACATTTAAATGGGAATTCATGATGTCGATCTGCCCAATGGAAACGGAATTCAACTTTTCGGAGATCAGCTCATACAAAGAAAAGTCAGCAAGCAAACTGTCGGCCTTCTTACGGGGAAATCTGTCGGAGCCCTGAAATATCGAAATCTGAGGTTCATCAAATTCCACCGCTCTGATCACAAGGTCTTTGTCGTTGAAGTACGAAAGCAAATCGACAGAAAGGACACGAAGTTCCTGCGCCCTAAAAACATATTGTGCTTTAGACAGAAGTTCCTGCTTTGAAGGCGCAACAATCAGGTCGGAGATGGTGATGCTTCGGGTCCAGGGATTAATGCTTAATTTGTCGAGTGACAAAACATATTTTCCATGGCTGGCCACGGACACTTGCTCCTTAAGCGCTGCAATTATTTTTTTATTAAAATAAGAATTCAGAAAGATCCAAATAACTACAGAAAACAGAGTAAATAACAAAACAGCGTAAAGAGCAATGCGGACAATCCTCGACCTTGGCATCTTTCTTTCCATAGAACAAATTTCACGCTATAAAAAGGATTCCTTTTTACACAATTAGTTGAAAACTTTACAAAATTCCCACATTCGAAAATCCAGCGTATTAAAGGTCGCATAATGCCCTATATTTGTTACTTACAAGTACTGGAAGAACTGAATCACATGCACTCTCTTTTTATCATTTTTACATTTCAAGAAAACACCGTTTTCGTTCATGAATAAGATCGTGTCCTTTTTGAAAAAACTCAGCAAATTAGTTTTATGGGCAATAGCAAGTCTCATCTTTTTATTTGTGCTACTTTTTATTCTCATACAGATCCCGGTTATCCAAAATAAATTGGTTTCTTATGCTACCAGTTTCCTAAGCGACAAAACCAATACTCGAATAGAAATAAAAAATATCAGCATTGCATTTCCGAAATCAATAGTCATCGAAGGCATCTACCTGGAAGATCTGAAAAAAGACACCCTCCTCTATGCAGAAAAAGTAAGCGTAAACATCTCCTTTTTCGAACTGCTGGATCACAAAGTAACTATTAAGTCCTTCGCACTTGAAAATGTTGAAGCACACATAAATAGAACAAGAACCGATTCCCTGTTCAATTACAACTTTCTGCTCACAGCGTTCAGTGACTCTACAAAAAAAACCATCGAACCGAAAACAAAATCAAAATGGACCGTTAGCGTTGACAAAATAAGTCTGGACAAGATCCACCTGCAATACAATGACAACTACGGTGGGACAAATTTAGCAGCGACATTAGAGCATTTAAAACTTAACATGGAAAAGATCGACTTGGCACGCTCCGTTTTTTCCATTGACGAACTATCCGTAGAGCATTTGACCGCAGCACTCTTGATAAAGGAATCGAAGACTCCAACAGAAGAAAAAACCTCCGATAACATGCTGCCAATGATCACGGCAAATAAGATCCAGATCATCGAAAGCAGCTTCAATTTTAAGGACTCCGTAAACATGCAATCCGTTCTTGCAGGAATCAACAAACTGACCCTGAAGGACGGCAAAGCAAATCTTGAAGGACAGGTGATCAGTCTGGATGATCTCCACTTATCAAATAGTCGCATCCGTTACGAGCGGAACGACAGCCTTAGGATAGACACGGTCTTGATCAGACAAAAGATCAGTCCACAAACTGATGACTGGAAGATCGCGGTAAAAAACATCGAACTAGAAGAAAATTCCTTGGCTTACCACGTGGTCAATCAGCCGGCATTGAAGTACACCTTCGACGCTCAACACCTCGATTATCAACATTTGATACTTCGCGCTAAACAATTCTTTCATTCAAACGCCAAGACCGAAGTAACAGTAAAAGAACTGAGCGCAACCGATCAGAACAACTTCAGATTGGAAAAATTCGAAACCGACTTTTTGATGGATCAACATTCTATTTCAGTAAAGAAATTAAAATCGAAAACCACAAATTCAACGATAAATGCAGATCTCAGCATCCACTATACATCCCTGAACGCTTTGAAAGACTCCGTTCAATTCATGGTTATCGAGGCAGACATGAAAAATGTAAAAGTTCAAAACTCCGATATTCTCTACTTTGTGCCTCAGTTGTCAAAACAGCCCTTCTTTACAAATACACAAAATGTTACGCGAATCAGCGGAAAAATAACAGGCCCTCTCAATACACTCAAAGGAGCCACGATGGTCGTTCAGACCGGGAGCAGTACTGTTTTGAAAACTAATTTTACAATCAGTGGATTGCCCGCAGCCAAAACTGCCTTTTTCAATTTCCCGGATCTTAAGATCGTTTCCGGCAAAAAAGATCTTGTAATGCTCCTCGGCCCCTTGCTTCCAAAAAGTATCGAACTACCGGAAATCATCAGCATGCAGATCGTTTACAAAGGACAGCTGAAAGCATTTGAAACAACTGCCGGCATCAGTAGTAGTTTCGGGGCAGCACGCATTTCAGCAGCAATAGATAAGAACGAAAACTTCCGAAGCAAAGCAGTCGTAACTAACTTCGATCTGGGTCTCCTATTGAGGAACAAAAAGATGTTTGGACCTGTAACTTTAACTGCAGAAACAAACGGAAAAGGATTGAACAAAAAAACCATACAAGCAGAAGTATTGCTGGACGCTTCCGAATTCTACTTGAACAAATACACTTATCATGACCTCAAAGTAGATGGAAGCATTCATGGTCAGCAATTCGAAGGAAAAATTAACCTGAACGATAAAAATGCTGTATTTGCTTTTGATGGCCTCGTAAATTTAAATCCGGATGAGGAAGCCTATAAATTCCGTTTTGATTTAGAAGCAGCAGACCTAAAAAAATTGTACCTGACTGAAGATGACATACAAATAGGCCTTATGGCTGTGTCGGACCTGAAAGGTAGTTCTGTAAATGAAGTAAACGGAAAAGCCGGGATCACCAAGATCATTGTGGTTCATGGCGGAAAAAAATACATTCTGGATTCAGTATTGGTTGCCTCGATAAATCAAAAGAGCAAAAGCGAATTAAATGTTGCCAGTGCGCTTGTCGGCATCAAGTACTCCGGAACGTTTTCCCCGGCCTATCTTGGAAAAGAGCTCAGTAAATTTGCAAACCGCTATTTTACATTTTCCGACACCACGCTGGACGATAAAAAAAGTGAAGCTCAAAATTTCAGTTTCGAGGTCCAACTCCACAATCACCCCATACTATCCGAAGTATTCGTCCCGAACCTAAAGGAATTTGAACCCGGACTCATCACAGGAAGTTTCAACAGCGAGCTGAGTGCACTGAAGTTGACGGCAACGATGAGAAAAATTGTCTATGGAAGTACCGAAGTCAGAGACTTTGCACTGGATGTTAATTCGGATTCCACTGCACTGGATTATAAAGTTTTTTGCCGGAACGTTTCCAACTCAAATCTTCGTCTCGAAAATTTTACTTTAGACGGAAAACTAACGGACAAAAGTATCTTTGCAAATTTGTCTTCCATCGACGAGAAACAAAACAAAAAAATTCTGGTACGTTCGAAAATGGTGAGAAACAATAATATCTATAAATTAACCCTTGATCCTAAAGAGTTCTACCTAATGAACGACCGTTGGGACATTGCCGAAGACAATTATATTGAATTCGGAAAACAAGGATTTCTCGTCCACCACCTTTTCATGAATAAAGCCGAAAGCCAGATCAATGTAGCGTCGGTCAATGATAAATTCAACGACGATCTGAACATTGCCATTCATAACTTTCAGCTCGCCGACATCTCCCGGATCATAGAAAAGGACACCAGCCTGGCCAAAGGAACCGTTGAAGGAAATATCCTGATGAAAAGAGTGAACAACGCCTACGGACTGATCGCTGACGCCAAAATAAGTGACCTTTATGTACGAGAAGTTCCGGTCGGGACCCTGGTGATAAAAGCGAACAACCCTACCGCTGAGAAATTCGACCTGGATCTGAGCCTGACAGGCGAGGATAATAATTTCAGTGCAAAAGGATACTTCATTCCAAAAGGTGGAGACAATTCAATCAACATCAACGGAGAGATTGGATCGCTTTCATTAAAAACGGCAGAAGCATTTTCAATGGGTGCGATAACAAATGCTTCAGGAATGGCAAGCGGAAACTTTCTTGTGAGCGGGAATGCCGCCTCGCCGGATATCACAGGAGAGCTGGTGTTTAATAACGTTCTCCTGACCCCGGCATATTTGAACAATCAGCTTGAACTGAAGAAAGAAACCGTTCAGTTAAAGAAAGATGGACTCTATTTCAACTCCTTTACCATTTTAGACCCGGGTCAACATCCTGCCGTCATAAACGGAAACATAAAAATGACGCAGTTCAAAAATCTGGTCTTTGCCTTGAATGTAAATACAAAGGACTTTCTATTATTCAATACGACAGCAAAAGACAACAAGGAATTCTATGGAAGAATGGTCATCGACAGCAGGATCGATTTCGATGGGCCAATGACATCGCCTATAATCAACGCGAAGCTGAAGATGAAAAAAGGGTCGAACTTTACGTTTGCTATTCCTGAAAAGCAGCTGAATACATACAAAGGAGAAGATGTAGTAGAGTTTGATGATTCTCTGAAACTTAATCCTATCCTCACGAAAAATGACGGCAAGCAAAATCAGAAAACCAAGCTGACCGGCTTTGAAATTTCTTCAGTGATTGAAATAGACAAACAAGCCACACTCCGTTTATTGATGGATCCGACTTCCACCGACTCTCTGGTTGTAAAAGGAGAAGCCGCTTTGAGTTTTGCAATCGACAGAAGCGGAAAAATGAGTCTTACCGGAGCCTACAACGTAAACGATGGAAGTTACCTGGTTTCCTTGGAGTCCATAATGAAAAGAAAGTTTGACATTGACCCCGGCAGCACCATTATCTGGAACGGAGATCCGCTGAATGCCGACATCGTGATAAATGCGACCTATTCCCTAAGAGCTGCGCCGATCGATCTGGTCGCCGATCAGCTGTCGGGAATGACAGAAGCCGACCAAGCCGGCTACAAACAACGTTACCCCTTCTTGGTGCTACTAAAACTACGCGGAGAACTCTCGCATCCTGAGATCAGTTTTGAAATCCAGTTGCCTCCCAATGAAAAAGGAATTTTAGGTGGTGCCGTAAATGCAAAACTAAACATGCTGAACGAAGATCCATCCGCATTGAATAAACAGGTATTTGCATTGCTTGTACTAGGGCGGTTCGTTCAAGAAAATCCACTGCAGACGGAAACCAATGCTGCATCTGCAGTTGCCCGTACAACCGTCGGCAAATTCCTTTCAGCTCAACTAAATCAGCTCAGTTCCAAAGCCGTTCCGGGAGTGGAATTGAATTTTGATGTTCAATCATACGACGAATATACCACAGGGCAAGAAGAAGGAAGAACGGAAGTAGACATCAGTGTTAAGAAACAATTGTTCAACGAACGTTTGTCGGTGCAGGTAGGCGGCTCTGTCGATGTCGAGGGCGAAAAAGCAAAACAAAATTCAGCCAGCGACATTACAAGTGACGTGACGCTGGAATATAAACTGACGAAAGATGCCAGATACAGGCTGAAAGGATTCAGACATAACCAATACGGAGGAGCCATTGAAGGACAACTGGTAGAAACCGGCGCGGGAGTTCTTTATGTACGAGACTTCAACAAATGGAAAGAACTTTTTCACAAAAGAATAAAAATCGATAAACCGAAGACAACGATCACCAATGATACGATCAATACTAAATAAGCTCCACCTGATCACTATTTGTCTGCTTTTTGCAGCATGCAGCGGAACGAGACACCTTCCGCCCGGGGAAAAATTATACACGGGCGCAAGCATTAAACTTGATCCGACCGAGAGATTAAGCAAGACAAAGAAAAGAGCCATAAAGAACAATGCAGAGCTTGCATTGCGCCCAAAACCAAACAAAAGCTTCTTGGGCATGCGCCCGAAAGTATGGATGTATGTAAAGGCCGGTGAAGATCCGAAAAGCAAATTCAAAAAATGGCTTCAGAAGAATGGAGATGCACCAGTGTTGTTGAGCAGCGTCAAACCAACAATCACAGCTACTATCATCGACGCTAAGCATTTTAACGTTGGGGTCTTTAAGAGTTATACGGAACCCAAAGTCATTGAAAAAAAGCGGACAGGCAGAGTTGTATACACCAGTCGGATTCACAAACCTTATACAATCAGTACACTCAGCTACTCTGTTTCAAATGACAGCATCAGCTTCATCATTCTGAACGAAAAAGAGAAGTCAATCATAAGAAGTGGAGAAGATTACAACCTGGATAAATTAAAAGCAGAACGCTTACGCATAGATGAGTTACTGAAAAACAGAGGGTACTTTTATTTTAATCCAGACTATCTGCTTTTCAAAGCAGACACATCCGAAACGGACCGCACCGTAAAATTCAAATTGATTCTAAAAGACAGCATTCCGAAAAACGCATTGGTCTCTTACAAGATCAATAACGTCTACATCGACCAAGAATACTCGCTGGCAGACAATCTTCCTTCCATCGCCAAAGACACTTTCCGATATCAGAATACCGTTTTCATGGGAAAAGAAGACGAAATGAAGATCCGTCCGAAAGTCATTTTAAGATCCGTCTATTTCAAAAAGCATTTGACTTATTCCAGAAAAGATCATACCACGACACTCAGCCGGTTGATGTCGATGGGGAATTTCAAGTTCGTCAGAATAAAATTTACCGACAGCGACACAGCTGCATCCGGATATTTAGATGTGACAATATTGATGACATCTATGCCAAAGCGAACGGTCAGAGCCGAAGTTGACGTGGTATCAAAATCAAATAACTATACCGGCCCCAGAATGAATTTAAACTTCGTGAACCGGAATACTTTTAACGGAGCAGAACTATTGAATCTTAATTTGGCCGGATCATACGAAATACAACTGAGCGGAAAAGACAAAAATCTGTATGCATATTCTCTGAATCCTCAGATCGAACTCTACTTCCCTCGTTTCCTCTTGCCTTTCAAACTAAAGCGAACGAATAGCATGTATGTACCAAGAACACGGATAGCACTCTCTTACAACTATCTAAAAAGGGTTACATTCTTCGACATGCGAACTGCCCAGTTCATATATGGCTTTAAATGGAAACAAGACCTCAGAAAGGAACATGAATTAAACCCGATAAGCGTAAGTTACACTTCCATAGTCAACAAATCCACTGCGTTCACTGAACTACTAGCCGCAAATCCCTATCTAAAAAAGAGTTATGAGGAACAATTCATTGCAGGAGCAACCTACTCCTATACCTACAATGAACAAATAATTCCGCAAAAGAAGATCCAGTACTTTTTTCATGCCGCGGCAGAAACCGCTGGAAATACATTTTCATTGGCAAAAACAATCGGCGGCGAAAAAATATCTCAGGATGATCCTGCAAAAATGTTTGGTTCTGTCTATTCACAATATTCAAAATTGAGCATCGACGGGCGAGCCTATTACAATTTCGAAGACAAAAACAAACTTGTCTTCAGAGTCTATGCCGGCTTAGCAAAGCCTTATGGCAACTCTTCCACGCTACCTTACTCCAAACAGTTTTTTAGTGGCGGGCCGAACAGCATCCGCGCTTTTCACATAAATTCCGTTGGTCCCGGAACCTTTCAGCAGAATGCAGACAATAGAGGATTTCTGCAACTTGGAGGAGACATAAAATTGGAGTCGAATCTGGAGTACCGCTTCAGCATCATCCGCTTTTTCAAGGGCGCGATTTTTGCAGACGCTGGAAACATCTGGCTGATGAAATCCAATCCTGCAGTTGCCACTGAACCGTTCAATCTTTCTACTTTTCAGAACGAATTGGCAGTCGGCGGAGGCATTGGCTTAAGAATAGACGTCTCTTTCTTCATCCTGCGTTTCGATTTGGCAACACCTTTGAGAAAACCTTGGCTGCAGGGCAACAAATGGGTAGTCGATCAAATAAATTTCAGCGACCCGAACTGGAGAAGCGACAATCTCATCCTGAATGTCGCCATTGGATATCCTTTCTAGTGAGCTCAACAGTGTGAATTCTGTAAATTATTTCCAAAGTTGTGTAATGGCTTTCCCTTCTTTGATCCTCATCTTTGCTGCCCGATCATCCCTGCTCACTCATTTAACAGACCATCGGCTCAAAACTATGCAAACTATACTAAAAACAATCTGCCTGACTGCCTTGGGATTTTTCCTGAATAGCCAAAGTACTACTGCTCAAAACACAGAGAAATTCGAGAACGAATTCAACCGCGCTGAAAAGATATTTTCGGATGTATACAAAGACGGTAAAGATGAATCGATGTCCTTGTCCAAATCCGGATACAACACTGCGCGACCGATTTTTCTGGAACTATTCAGACAAGAGCCTACAAACATGAATTTAGCTTTTAAACTGGGCGTTTGCTTCCTGAGTTCAAGAAAGGACAGGGCACAAGCCATTCCTCATTTCGTGAAAGCAGCAACCGAAACTACGGATAACTATGACGGCAGCTCATATAAAGAAAAGAAGGCACCCCTGATAGCACTTAAGTTTCTCGGAGATGCCTATCATCTGAACAGCGAGTTTGACAAAGCTATCGGTGCTTACACAAAATACATCGCTGTGGAAACAGCAGCGAAAAATACGGACAAACTTCTAATAGCAGAAGCACAACGCAGGATAGAAATGTGCAAAGTCGGAAAAATATTGTGCGCCCATCCGGTTAAGCTTAAAATAGAGAACATGGGCAACAGTGTCAATTCAGCTTATGCAGACTACTCCTTGGTCTTAACAGCAGATCAAAACACTATGTTTTTTACCTCACGCAGACCGGAAACAACAGGTGGGCAAAAAGATGCTGACGGAAATAATATGGAGGACATCTACATGTCAGAAAAAGCAAACGGAGCATGGGGAAAAGCAACGAATGCAGGCACAAAAATAAATACAGAATGGCATGAGGCCAGCGTGGGAATTTCTCCTGACGGACAAACCATTCTCATTTATAAGGATGACGAAGGCGATGGAAACATCTATAGCACTTCCTTGGAAGGAGACATTTGGAGTACGCCGGTAAAACTCAACGACAACATCAACACCAAACACTGGGAGCCCAGCGCATTTATTTCAGCCAATGGAAATACACTCTATTTCACCAGCGACAAACCAGGAGGATACGGCGGAAGAGATCTTTACGTCGCCCAACGAGAAGCTGATGGCGAATGGGGGAAAGCAACAAATATGGGTGTCAACATCAACACAAAATACGATGAAGATTCCCCTTTCATCCACCACGATAGCCGTGCATTGTCTTTCAGCTCTAATGGCCACAATACCATGGGTGGCTTCGACATCTTTACTAGCCTCCTTTCAGAAGACGGCAGCTGGTCGGAACCTGTAAATGCCGGTTGCCCGATCAACACACCCGACGACGACATTTTTTATGTAATGAGTCCCGATAACCGGAAAGCTTATCTTTCTTCTTACCGCGAAGGCGGCTTTGGAGAAAAAGACAACTATGTTGTGACTTTCCTTGATCGTAAGGAAACAGCACTCACTCTAATCAAAGGTGTGGTAAATGACGAGAATAACAAACCGGCAAAAAAAGTACTGATCACGGTTACGGATAATCAGACTGGTCAGATCGCTGGTACTTATCATACAAACAGTAAAACCGGACAATTCCTTTTCATCCTTACTCCCGGAAAAAACTACAACATTACTTACCAGGCCGAAGATCACCTGTTTTATTCCGAGAACATGGAAATTCCGGCAAAATCAAATTACTACGAGATCAACAAATCAGTTACACTGAATCCAATTGTTGTAGGTTCCAAAATTGTGCTGAACAATATATTCTTTGACTTCGACAAGGCAAGTCTGAGAGATTTGTCAAATGTTGAATTACGCAACTTGGTTTTACTCATGAAAAGCAACCCGAAACTCAACGTAGAGATATCGGGGCACACCGATAGCAAAGGTGATGCGGCCTACAACCAAAAGCTTTCCGAAGAGCGGGCAGAAGCTGTGGTGAACAACCTCGTAAAAAATGGAATTGCTCCCGAAAGAATGAAAGCAAAAGGTTATGGCAAAACAATGCCTGCATCCAACAATAAAAAAGCAAATGGAAAAGACAACCCGGATGGAAGGCAATTGAACAGGAGAGTAGAATTAAAGATCACACAAATCAATTAAAATAAAACACTATGAACATTAAACGAATTTTCGGAACGGTGCTGACTGCACTTGGAATAACAGGACTCATCTATGCCTCTGTATTATTTGTATACACAACCGGTGGCAAACAAGATGTCAAAGCCATTGTAATCTACTCCATCCTCAGCTCAATTTTTTTCGTGGCCGGCATTGGATTGGTGCGTTCGACAAAAGACGTTTCATAATAAAACAAAAATTAAAACCTAGAAGTCATGAAAAATTTGAAATTAGTTCTGCTTGGAATTGTACTGATGTTCTCAGTAGCAGCAAAAGCACAAGTGTCGGTAAATGTTAACATTGGCTCTCCTCCAATGTGGGGACCAGTAGGATACACGGATGTCCGTTACTACTACATACCCGATATCGAAGCCTACTATGACATTGAAACCTCCATGTTCATTTATTACGGAGGAGGAGTTTGGCTACACAGAAGCCATCTTCCTGAGCGTTATGCTTACTTTGATTTGTACGACGGATACAAAGTGGTGATAACAGACTATCGTGGCAACGAACCAAACATCCACTTTAAGAGCCATAAAGGCAAGTATGCAAAAGGGTACAAAGGAAAACCACAAAAGTCGATCGGAGCGAAGCCCGGAAAAGGAAATTCAGGAAAGTCTTCAAACGGTGGGAACGGTAAAAAAACATCTTCTGGTAACAATGGTGGTTCAGGCAATCAAAAGAGTTCCGGCAGCCCAAAGAGTTCAGGCGGTCATAAAAGTAGTGGTGGTGGCGGTGCACAAAAACAGGGCGGAGGTTCACCCAAACAAGGTGGCGGCAACAATGGTCCGAAAGGTGGCGGTGGTGGCAAAAAATAATTGCGTTTAAAAGTCTATGGGCTTTTCAATTCATTGAGAGTTAGCCAGGCCATCAGACCTACACCTATTTCTAAAGCTTTTTCGTCTATATCAAAAGTAGCAGTATGAACTCCGCTTGTGATGCCTTTGGCTTTGTTACCTGTGCCCAAACGGTAAAAGCAAGCGGGGATCTGTTGCGAAAAAAATGCAAAGTCTTCCGCTGTCATGCGTAAAGGCAATTCTTCTACATTTTCTTTTCCTAAATAATCTTCTGCGGCGAGTCTTGCTTTTTTGGTAGTTGCTTCATCATTCACCAAAAAAGGATATCCATTCTCAATTCTGAATTCACATTCCCCGCCAAATTTCTTAACCAATGCTTCGGCTATGGCTTTCATCTTCCCGTGTGCTTCTTTTCTCCAGGCTTCATCCATCGTGCGAAAAGTTCCTTCCAACTTCACTTCCTGTGGGATTACATTGGTAGCGCCGAGCCCGGTGATCTTCCCGAATGCAAGAACCGTTGGTGCTTTTTGTTGCTGGATCATAAAAACATCATTCAGCTCTGTGAGTACAGCCGCAGCAATTAGCAAAGGATTGTTGTATTCTGAAGGCATAGCCGCGTGTCCGCCTTTGCCTTTCACTGTAACGTAGATCTCATCCGTGCTTGCCATATACATTCCGGAACGGAATCCCACTTTGCCGGCCTCCATGCTAGGAAAAACATGCTGCGCGATGATGGCTGTGGGTTTAGGATTTTCAAGAACACCTTCTTTGATCATAAGAGATGCGCCGCCGGGCAATTTTTCTTCTCCCGGTTGAAAGATCAACTTAACCGTTCCTTCA
Source organism: Bacteroidia bacterium (assembly GCA_046594925.1). Taxonomy (GTDB): domain Bacteria; phylum Bacteroidota; class Bacteroidia; order 2-12-FULL-35-15; family 2-12-FULL-35-15; genus 2-12-FULL-35-15. The sequence continues at coordinate 3,253 of JBKJQG010000114.1, read as the reverse complement.
AATTCTGTTTTCAATCCGTTCAGAATCTTTGCAACGCCCAATAAAGAAGCACTGTGCACATCGTGACCGCAGGCGTGCATTACTCCTTCGTTCTTCGATCTGTAATCAACATTGTTTTTCTCAAGAATGGGAAGCGCATCCATGTCGCCTCTGAGCGCCACCACTTTTTTACTTGGATTCTTTCCTTCTATCAATGCAACGATGCCTGTCTTTACAATTCCTTGTGTGAAAGGAATTTCATATTCTTTTAATTTGGAAACAATGAAGGCAGAAGTTGCGTGTTCCTCAAAGGATAATTCAGGATGAGCGTGCAGGTGTCTGCGGATGGCAACAGTCTCCGAAAGAGCTGCTTTGGCGAGGGATCTTATTTTTTCTTTCACAAGCTTTTCGATTATTTACCAAAGATCATTTTCAATGAAAGCAACAAGATGATCACACCGAATACTTTTTTTAGAGTTGTTTGATCAATGGCGATGGAGAGCTTGGATCCAAAATAACTGCCGATGAGAAAAGTGCTTGCAATGATGAAAGCTGTTTTAAATTCAATATGTCCGGCTTGATAATAATTAAACACACCCAGAATGCCGATGGGCAACAAGAACATGAATAGAACCGTTCCTTGTGCCTGATGCTGAGAATAGCCGAGAAAATAGATCAGAGCCGGGACAATCACAATTCCACCGCCAATACCTACCAGTCCGCTGAGCATACCGGCAATCAAGCCTAAGCACAGCAAAATAATTAATGTCGTCATATTTAATTGAGCGTTTTTCAAGGTGCTGAAAACTTAGAAATCTAAACTGAGTGATAAATACCAGAGCGGCTTAAGCACAACTCCATCTTGTACTCCCCATGCCCGGTCGATGCGAATAAAATACCCAAAGACCCTGCTTCTCACACCCCATCCGTAACCGCCAACCAACGGATTGTGTTGAGTTTTTAAAGTAATCACCAAGGGTGTAATGGCACTTCCGACCACGGTCGTATTCAAAGAGTTGTTTTCCGAATATGGAGAATTCCCCGTCCAAGCTGTTCCAATATCTCCGAATCCAACGATCTGGAAATTCTGAATGAAATCGGAACGAATCGGTCGTTTGAAGAAATATTTAAAGATCGGAAAACGCAACTCACTGTTCAGAACAATGAAGCTGTTGCCATTTCTTACATTCTGATAAAAACCGCGCATGTTCGTTGCCAACGTTTGATAGGTGTAATTCTGATCAGTCGCAATGTTGGTCGTGTTGTCGAATTTCGGACTGAACCAATTGTCTACTCCACCCATGTAATAAATCAGCTTGTTGTTGCCGAAAGAGGTGCTGCCCGCCAGACGGTTTGCCCAAATCAGATCGCGGTGCAGTTTTTTGTAATTCCTTACGTCAAAACCAACAACGAAGAAATCGGTTTTCTTTTCTTCCTTCAGGTAATAAGCTTTCACTAATTTATCTACCCGGTTGTAATACTCTCCGAATATTTTTGCACGTGTACCGTTGTATAGGTTCAATCCTTTTTTTATCGTATTGTCGAACACCCACTCCAGTTTCAGGGAACCCCAATTTTCATAAGCGTTCTCCCGCTTCAGATTGGTCAGGTCGGTAGCGGTATACACGATCTTGTCGTTGCGGTAATTCAATGAACCTCTCAGACTTGTCACTTCATTGAATGGATATTTCAAAACGTATTTTGCTTCGTGAGTATATATCTTCACGAGTGAATAACTGTCGGCAATGTCCAACAAGGATTGACGGTGCAACACAATCTGTTTGTCGATGTTCTTGATCCTGTTCTCTCTGCTAAGGAAAAACTCATTGCTGTTCAGGTCACCCGAAAAACGGATGCCACCTACGATTCTGTAGTCTTCAAACAAATCACTTACTCCTACTTTGAAGAAGGCATTGATTCCGGGATTGAGGTAGATCGGACTGCCACCACCTGCAAACTTCTGATAGGAAGCATTCAAGAAAGAGTTGTCGATCTGCGAAACAACATAATCAACAGAATAAGCAATGTTGTAATTCTTTTGTTTCGACAAAACAAAATCAGCATTCGGATTTGCGATGGCCTTGGTGGATGTGTCCACATTCAGCTTCGGCTGAACCGACCCGTCACTGTTCAGTTTTGGACGTTCATTCTCAAATGTATAGTTATTGATGTCAACTTCATTGGAATCTCTTTTGATATTTATAGGCTCACTGATGCTGATCACGATCCGCACATTTTCAGCCGTCGGAGTTTCTTTTAAGTTCTTGTCCTTATTCTGAGCTTCCACTTCTTCTTTTCTTTCTATCCGGTCTTTGTAATCACGGTAAGAAGTGTTTTTCAAAGTAAGCTTAGGAACCTGGCCGGAAGGAACCAAAGGGCTAACAAACATTCTGTATTTTCCATTCTCATAAATAATCTCGGAGATCTTATTAGATCGTGTGCTAACATCCTGCTCAACAATGCTACGTTTGTAATTCGTGATCGGATAAGAAGAGACGACCGTACGATAATGCGCCGAAGTATCTACATAGGCGATCACGCTGTCGAAACGTGCGATGTAACGATTTCTGATTCCGTTTAAATCGCTCAGATACGAAACGTGTGAACTGTCGTAATCCGAAGGATACAACTCATCAATGTAAGGGGTATTGGTAACGCGTTTCAAAAACTTTGACTTACTGGCGTAATCGAATACAAAAAGATCTTTGGTCGCCATAGCAGCCTCCAATTTCTTTTTCGGATCGAAGAACAATGTATCCTGTGGACGGTTAGAAGCAAAAATGATTTCTTTCGAACCGTGAATGAAACGCGGAGTAATATCATCGTAAATGTCGTTCGTGATCTGATCGAAACCGCTTCCTGCTGCGGTATAGATGAAGATATCGGTCTGCCCTTTCAGCACCGCCGACATCACAAATTTCTTTCCATCATCGTTGTATGAATAATCCAAAACCTTTTCAAACTGCGTGATGTGCCGCTCTGTCCGATCCTTAGTCTCCATGTCATAAGTGCCGAGCACCAAATAGCTTTTCCGTTCGAGAATGTAAGAAAAGATCTTTCCGCTCGGATGCCAAGCCAACAAGGGAAAGGAAACATCACTGGGACGGTCGATCTTCTGCCCGGATTTCAGCAAACGTTTTGCTTTGTTCTTCTCTACATCATATAGCCAGATCTTGTATTGACCCATTTCGTTGGTCGTATAAACGACATGCTTCCCATCGGGACTCACTTTCATTTGTCCGTATACCCTTTCCTTCTTCGGCTTCTTCACTTT
>JBKJQG010000329.1:0-8819 GCA_046594925.1 Bacteroidia bacterium | reverse complement strand
AAAGTAAAATATTCTTATTTCTCAAGGATCTCACAAAGCGCGGTGATTTTGGCAGCACCATTATTATTGTATACTTTATTGAAAGGAGTGAGCGCCGGTGAAGCATCACGTTGGCTGGCCATTCCGGGAACATCTTTGACTTTTCAAACTTCCGATTTTGCAAAACTGGCCCTTATCACTTATGTCGCCAGGATGTTATCCATTAAACAGGACGTGATAAAAGATTTCAAACAAGGTTTCTTGCCAGTGATCATCCCGGTAATAGTGATCTGCGGATTGATCTTTCCTGCCAATTTTTCTACGGCAGCATTGTTGTTCTTGACTTGTCTTGTTTTGATGTTCGTAGGCCGAATGAATGCGAAACACCTATGGCTGTTGATCGGGTCGGGTGTTGTCTTTATTGCCTTTCTGGTTCTGATTATCTGGAATTTTCCAAATGCTATTCCACGTGGTGCGACTTGGAAAGCTCGGATTGAAAATTTTAGCGAAGGAGACAGTGAGAGTAATTTTCAGGCAGAACAAGCTAAGATCGCCATAGCAAGGGGAATTGTTCCCCAGGGACCAGGGAACAGTATTTCCAGAAATTTTTTACCGCAGGCATCTTCCGATTTTATTTTCGCGATTCTGATCGAAGAATGGGGACTGGTCACAGCCATCCTCATCGTTTTTTTATATGTCGTCCTCCTCTTCCGTGGAGTGAGAATAGCAAACAACAGTGAACGTACTTTCGGAAGCTTGTTAGCCATAGGACTGACCTTTAGTCTGGTTTTCCAGGCAATGATCAACATGGCAGTCGCAGTGAATTTATTTCCTGTGACGGGACAACCACTTCCGTTGATCAGTATGGGAGGAACTTCAATCTGGTTCACAAGCATCTCCATCGGGATTATTTTGAGTGTAAGCCGTGCTTCCGAGCTGGCAGAGGAAGGAGGGGAACTTGCAGCCGCTTAAGATCATTGTTAGTGGAGGAGGAACAGGCGGGCATATTTTCCCGGCAATCGCCATCGCTAATGCAATTAAAAGTTTACGTCCCGATACCGAATTTTTATTTGTCGGCGCCGAAGGAAAAATGGAGATGGAGAAAGTGCCGGCTGCAGGATATAAGATCGAAGGATTGTGGATCTCCGGTTTGCAAAGAAAATTGACGCTTTCGAATCTGGCTTTTCCTTTTAAAGTGATGAGCAGCATCATGAAAGCGAAAAAAATATTGAGATCCTTTAAACCGGATGCGGCCATCGGAACAGGCGGTTTTGCCAGCGGTCCGATGTTACAGGTGGCAGCACGTGCCGGAATTGTGACGGTAGTGCAGGAACAGAATTCTTATCCAGGGATAACGAATAAACTGCTCTCTAAAAAAGTTGACCGAATCTGTGTGGCGTATGCGGGAATGGAAAAATATTTCCCCAAAGAAAAAATTCTGTTGACCGGAAATCCGGTGCGTCAGGACATTCTGAATCTGGATGGGAAGAAAGAAAGAGGGTTGGAGCATTTTGGCTTGAGTGCAGATAAGAAAACGATCTTGGTTATTGGAGGCAGTTTGGGTGCTCGCACGATTAATGAAAGCATAATAAAATGTCTGGAGGCTTTTGCTGAAAATAACATTCAGTTGATCTGGCAAACCGGAAAAGGATTTTACGAAACGGCAAAGCAGGCGACGGCAAAATACGAAGGCAAAGGAATAAAAGCGTTTGATTTCATTCAGAAAATGGATTATGTATATGCGGTTGCGGATCTGGTGATCTCAAGGGCAGGCGCCAGTTCGGTTTCAGAATTATGCCTCGTAAAAAAGCCTTGTATCCTCATCCCTTCTCCTAACGTGGCAGAAGATCATCAAACAAAGAATGCGATGGCTTTGGTGACTCATAAAGCAGCAGTGATTATCAAGGATGTGGATGCAAGGGAGAAATTATGTGTTCAGACACTTGAACTGATGAATGATTCTGAACGATGTTTTAAGCTTTCTGAGAACATCGGAAAATTGGCTTTTCAGGATTCGGCCATCGTGATCGCAAATGAAGTTTTGAGCCTGATCAACAGAAAAAAATAAATGGAGTTAAATAAGATACATAGTGTTTACTTTTTAGGAATTGGCGGGATCGGCATGAGTGCGCTGGCTCGTTACTTCAATGCCATGGGCAAAAAAGTAGCCGGGTATGATAAAACTTCGACCAAACTGACGGATGAATTGATCGCAGAAGGAATCGACATCCACTTTGAAGACCACATCCGCAACATTCCAAAATATTTTAAAGAACTTCCTTTTGATACCGACAACATCTTAATTGTTTTTACACCTGCCGTTCCACTTGACCACAGCGAGTATGTATTTTTTAATTTAAATGGGTTTAACATTAAAAAAAGAGCCGAAGTTTTGGGGATGATTACACAATCTGCACATACTATCGCTGTGGCCGGAACGCATGGTAAAACAACAACATCATCATTGACAGCACACATCCTGAAATCAGCGGGCTTGGACCCTTCTGCATTTTTGGGCGGGATCACTCAGAATTACAACACAAACTTGTTGTTGAGCTCAAAACTAAAAAACTCCCAACTCCCGACTCCCGACTCCCAACTCCCGACTCCCGACTCCGAACTGATAGTCGTCGAAGCCGACGAATACGATCGTTCCTTCTTAACACTTCATCCCGAGATCGCGGTGATCACTTCCGTCGACGCAGATCATCTGGATATATACGGTGATACCGGTCAGGTGGAAGAGTCTTTTTCGCTTTTTGCAAAACAAGTGAAGTCGACCTTGATCCTGAAAAAAAATATTGTCAGCAAAGTAAATCCGGAGAAAAAACCCATCACTTATTCCGTGAATGATGAGTCGGCCGACTATTTTGCAAAGGACATTAAAATTGCGAACGGATTTTATAGTTATTCCATTGTCACTCCGACGGCCATTTTTGAGAACCTGTTAATGGGATTGCCAGGGTTGCACAATGTCGAGAATTCGTTGGCGGCAGTTGCGATTGCTTGTCAGCTTAATATTTCAGAGGAGATCATCCGAAAGGCTTTGGCTTCTTTTAAAGGTGTTAAGAGACGATTCGATTATCACATCAAAACAAGTGATCTGGTTTACATTGATGATTATGCACATCATCCGGAGGAATTAAAAGCAGCCATCAGTTCGGCAAAAGAAATGTATCCGGGGAAAAAGATCACAGGTATTTTTCAACCGCATCTCTTTTCCCGCACCCGGGATTTCGCCGATGATTTTGCAAGAAGCTTGGATCTGTTGGATGAATGTATTTTGCTGGAGATCTATCCTGCCCGTGAATCGCCTATCGCAGGGGTTTCTTCTCAGATGCTACTAGATAAAATGAGGTCTTCAAATAAATGCATTTGTCAGAAATCAGAGCTGATTGGAGAGATCGGCAAAAGAAAATTTGAAGTATTGATGACTATGGGAGCAGGGGATATCGACATGTTTGTGGAACCCATCAAAAATGAATTGACGAAAATTTGAAAACGTTTAAGAGTATATTGTTTGTTTCTCTCTGGGTGGCTCTTGTCGTAGGGTTGCTGGTGACCATGGGCTTTGTGAATAAGCAGCAGGATGCTTTGCTTTGCAGCGCGCTCAATGTTTCCGTGAACCAAGACGATGAATTGTATTTTCTGGACAAGCTCGATATCATTCAGTTAATCAAAGACCGAGGCGATTCTATTGTAGGACAACCGAAGGCAACGGTGAATGTTGCAGCTATCGAGAAATCTTTGAACAGTCACGCCGACATTTCAAATGCAGAAGTCTATATGTCGATCAACGGAGAAATGAAAGTGGAAGTGACACAGCGAAAGCCGGTTGTTAGGGTGATCAATGGAGATGGCGACAGCTATTACATTGATGACAAAGGGAAACTGATGCCGCTTTCAAACAAGTATACCGCAAAAGTACTGATCGCGAACGGGATCATTTCGGAGCCATTCATCCGCAGGCATACTTATTCCATGGACGAAATCGGAAAAGATAGTTTGCTGAATAAGTCCAGCATGCTTGACGAGATTTATGCGATGGCGAACTACATCAATGCAGACGAATTCTGGAGGTCACAGATCCAGCAGATCTACATCAACAAAGACAAGGATATGGAAATTGTTCCTATGGTGGGCGATCAGAAAATCGTTTTCGGAGACACGACTTTGATGGATGAGAAATTTAAGAAGCTTTATACCTTTTATCAGCAAGGGCTGAACACGACCGGTTGGTGGGATAAATATTCTGTTATTAACCTGAAATTTAAAAATCAAATTGTTTGTACTAAAAAATAAAAATTATAATTAATTGTAACATGGAACCATCAGAAATTGTAGTAGGATTAGATATCGGAACAACCAAGATTGTAGCGATAGTGGGCCGCAGAAATGAATTCGGAAAAATTGAGATCCTGGGAATGGGAAAATCTGAATCTTTCGGAGTAGCCAGAGGTGTTGTTCAGAACATCGATCAGACCGTACAGTCTATCCAGACAGCTGTTGCTGAAGCAGAGGCGAAATCGGGAGTGGACATAAAAGTCGTGAACGTTGGTATCGCCGGTCAGCACATTCGCAGTATGCAGCACCGCGGGATCAAAACACGTGCAAGCATAGAGCAGGAAATTTCGCAGAACGATATCGATGCTTTGATCGACGATATGTATAAATTGATGATGGCTCCCGGTGAAGAGATCATTCATGTGCTTCCTCAAGAATACATCATCGATAATGAATCCGGCATCAAGAATCCTATTGGAATGTCGGGAATCCGTTTGGAAGCCAATTTTCACATCATCACCGGACAGATAGCGGCAGCGCGTAACATCTACAAATGCGTTCAGAAAGCAGGATTGGAAGTTTCAGAATTAACCCTAGAGCCATTAGCTTCTGCAGACGCAGTATTGAGCAATGAAGAAAAAGAAGCCGGAGTGGTTTTGGTGGACATTGGAGGTGGAACCACCGATGTGGCAATATTTCAGGATGGCATCATTCGTCACACCGCCGTGATTCCATTTGGGGGTAACGTGATCACCGAGGATGTGAAAGAAGGTTGTACAATTATTAAAAGCCAGGCCGAATTACTGAAAATAAAATTTGGTTCCGCTTTGGCGAGTGAGAACCAGGAGAATGAGATTGTTTCCATTCCCGGCTTAAGAGGCCGTGCACACAAGGAAATTTCTGTCCGCAACCTTTCCGCCATCATTCAGGCGCGCATGGAAGAGATCGTTGAACATGTTTACTACGAGATCAAACATTCCGGTTACGAGAAGAAATTAATTGCCGGAATTGTCGTTACTGGTGGCGGAGCTCAGTTGAAACACGTTTCCCAGCTGATCGAATATATCACAGGAATGGATACGCGCGTGGGTTATCCGAATGAACATTTGGCTAAAGGAAGCGAAGACGTGACCAGTCCTTTGTTCGCTACATCTGTCGGTTTGGTGATGAAAGGGTTGCTGACCTTAGACAAACAAAATAAGAAAATGGTGACGACAACCGGCGACGGAAAGGGAATAAAAGGGCATTCCAAAGAAAAAACTTCCGGCTTTTTCGACAAGCTGAAGAGTTTCTTTGATGAGGATGCGGCTCAGAAATAAGATCAAATTTATTTGTCCGCTTCCTTCCTTCTCCCTTACCAAGGAGGGGGAGCGGTGGAGAGATGCTTCCCTCTCCTTGCGCAAGGAGAGGGCCCGAGGGTGAGGTCAGAGGCGTAGAAATGAACATCCCATAGTTAGTAACTCTGGTTCAAGGTGTTAAATCGACGTTAAAAAAAGTCCCAATTTTAGGGCATTATATTTAATACACGGGTTGAAACCCAATAATATCAAACGTTTTAAAAAAAACTAAATGATGAAATTTGATCTACCAAAAGAAAACTCCTCAATTATCAAGGTAATCGGAGTAGGTGGGGGCGGAAGTAACGCTGTGAACCACATGTATAAACAAGGCATCAAAGGTGTTGATTTTATTGTGTGTAATACCGATCAGCAGGCGCTGGACATGAGTCCTGTTCCTTTAAGAATCGTATTGGGAGCCAGTTTGACAAAAGGACGCGGAGCAGGTTCTTTGCCAGAAGTAGGTATGAATGCTGCCATCGAAAACATAGAAGAAGTAAAAGCCCTGTTGGCTAACAATACCGAAATGGTGTTCATCACTGCTGGTTTGGGTGGAGGTACAGGAACTGGTGCAGCTCCGATCATTGCGAAAGCAGCTAAAGAAATGGGCATCCTGACAGTTGGGATCGTGACCATTCCTTTCGGATTCGAAGGAAAGAAGCGTAAAGCTCAGGCAGACGCTGGTTTAGAAGCATTGAAAGCTAACGTAGATACTTTGCTGGTGATCAGCAACGATAAATTACGTGAGATCTACGGAAATTTAAAAGTCACTGAAGCTTTCGGACATGCTGATGATATTCTGGCAACAGCTGCAAAAGGAATCGCCGACATCATCACCACAACATTACAGATCAACACCGACATCAATGACGTGAAAACAGTCATGAAAGAAAGTGGTGTTGCTATCATGGGTTCTGCAATGGCAAGCGGTGAACAACGTTCATTGCGTGCGGTAGAACAAGCTATGTCTTCTCCATTGTTGAACGACAGTAACATCAAAGGTGCACGTTATGTGCTCGTGAACGTTACTTGTGGTGAAGATGAGATCACCATGGATGAGTTCGGTGAAATCACTGATTACATCCAGGATGCTGCTGGAATGTCCGCAGAGGTTATCAAAGGATACGGCGTTGACGCTTCTTTGGGAGATAAAGTGAACGTGACCATCATCGCTACCGGATTCAGCTCTAAAGCAGATGTCGGCATTCAAATTGAAAAAGCTCCTGCTAAAAAAGTGTTCTCCTTGATGGATGAACAGCCTAAAGCAGAAGTAGTAGTTGCTCCGGTTGCAGAAGTGGTAACTCCGGTGACTGAGATCACTTTGAAACCAATGGAAATGACTTCTTTCTTTAGAGAAGAAACTAAGAAAGAAGAAGTAAAAGTAGAGGCTGTAGTGGAATTGAAACTGGAAATTCCGGTTGTAGCTGAAGTGACTCCTGAAGTTGTAATGGAAACATCGGTTGTAGAAGAAGTCGTAGCCGACACTTCGACTCCGCTCAGTATGACGGAAACTATTGAAGAAACTCCGATCATCGTAAACGAGGTAGTTGCTGAGGTACTAGAAGTTGAAGAACCGATCATTTTGAATGATACAGAAGAAACATTCATCGACGAGAATCCGATCATTGTAAACGAAGTGGTTGCTGATGTATTGGCTTTAGAAGAGACTCCGATTATTTCGAATGAAGTGGTTTCTGAGGTCGTTGCTGAAGAGACTCCAATCATCGTAAATGAAATCGTGGAAGAGCCGGTAATGGAAGTTGAAGAGTCGGTTTCATTCGTTAGCGAAGAAATTTCAGAACCGATCTTCGAAGTGGAAGAAGTGAAAACACCTGTCACTTTCGAATTCGAGATTACTCCGGTTGCTAAAACAGAAGAGCCGATCATCGTTAATACAACTTTGGATGAAGCTTATGCTAAAATGGAACAGCCGGTGGTAGAAGCCAAAAAAGAAGAAGAAAATGTAATCGTTGCGAAAGTTGCAACCGACGAGCAATTGAAAAAAGCTCAGGACCGTGTTGCTAAACTGAAAGAACTGAGCTTCAAATTGAAATCTCCGAATGGTTTGTCGGAACTGGAAAATGAGCCTGCGTACAAACGCAGAAACATCAACCTGGATTCAACACCTCATTCTTCTGAGTCACAAGTTTCCCGTTATACCTTGTCAGAGAACGAAGACAAAAAGATCGAGATCAAACCAAACAACTCTTTCCTACACGATAACGTAGACTAAGAACTAAAGCTCATAACAACAAAATCCCTCCGCAAAACGGGGGGATTTTTTTATTTCATTTACATGAGGTAAATCGTTAAATTCGTATCGGAATAGAATCCACCTAATCACTTAATCACCCCATCACTTAATCACTTAAAAATGGCTTTAGAAGAAAAAATAAACGCAGACATCAAATCCGCCATGCTGGCGAAAGAAGCTTCCAAATTAGAAGCATTAAGAGCAATTAAGTCGGCCATCCTGCTGTTGAAGACCTCACCCGAAGGACTGAACGACGATACGGAAATGAAAGCTCTCTTGAAGATGGTAAAACAACGAAAGGAAACTGCTGAGTTGTATGTAACACAAAATCGTAAAGATCTGGCTGATGTGGAGACAGCTCAGGCTGCTGTGATCGAAGCATACCTTCCACAACAAATGAGTGAAGAGGACGTAAAAGCAGAAGTGGCGAAGATCATCACGGCTGTTGGAGCAACGTCTCCTGCTGATATGGGTAAGGTTATGGGCGCAGCATCTAAGCAATTGGCTGGGAAGGCGGATGGGAAGTTGATCTCGACTATTGTTAAGGAGTTGTTGAGTAAGTAATACAAAGAGCTTTAATCTCCGTTGAAAGAAAGATTTCAAATAAGCAATAATCATAGCTCCGGAGATCGGGTTAGAGACATAAGCATTGTCATACCTGAGATCAGGGCAGAATTTTTTACAAGGCTATATACATTTTTAGCCGTGTCTCCCAACGTGACAGATGAAGGATATGAGTTCTTTATTAAAGATCAAGTTACAGGATTAGAATTCAGTGCCGGATTGAGCGGTTTTGGGCAAGGATATTTCTGTCAGGATAATTCTACCGAAGCAAAAGAAATTATTGATCTATTTCATTTAGTTCTCTTTGATAAGGTAATTGAGTTGAAATACTGTAAACTGGAATTTAAGCATGATTTCGGTAGAACAATTGTCGGGTACGATAGCGGTGGCTTTATTGAAGT
>JBKJQG010000274.1:0-19228 GCA_046594925.1 Bacteroidia bacterium | reverse complement strand
GTCGTTGTCTGGCCACACAATTAAATAACCTCCTGGGGAAATGGTTGTGTTATTCGGAAAAGCCCATTTTAATGGAGTGGTGTAGGAATCGGATAAATAAGCATTGTCTAAACTTACAAAGCCTCCAGTATTATTAAACAATTCGATGTAATCGGAAAAGTCACCAGCTGGATCTTTTACAGTGGCGGTATTGACTGCTAATAACTCATTGATTGCAACATCTCCCTGACTCAGCATCGCTATGGTTGCAAATAATGTATAATACTCATATTCTGCTCGCTGTGGTGAAAACATTCCAGCATTGTTATTCTCTGCATAAATGTAATATTGAACGTAGGATGAATTTATGGGAAGCATCACTCCGAAGACATTGTCAGCAGCCGCTCCATCGCCATGCAATCCGTCGTCAAACATCAATATTCTTTTGAATGCATCTTTCACATCATAGCGATATCCTAAATAAACTCCATTTGTATTTGCGTTAGTAACTGTGGCTGTAATTGTATCGTTGTTGTTCATTAAAGGACTTGGACTGGAAGATGCGATTCCAGTAATTGTTGGCGTTGTATAAGTGAAGTCTGTTTGTCCTGTTATCCATGTGTTTCTCGCTCCCATTAAGTTTGTTAAGCCTGGTGCTGATGTCATTCCTGAACTTACATCGGTCGTTAAATTGCTGGTGAATTGTGAGTAGGTGTAAAATTTATTGACATCAGCGGTAACAGATGCACTGATAAGTGTTTGTAAATTTTGTGCAGTAGTATAATATGTTCCGCTTGCAAAATTTTCAGTCAAGATCGTTCGCATGTGCGCGATGTACATTCGTTTATACATTGGGACAGCCAATAGTTTTTGTACCAAGGGCCAATTAGCGTCTCCTGAATGTAATAAATAGGTCATCTGCTGTTTTGTAGTGGTAGTAGGCAATGAAATTGTGCCTGTCTGACTAAATGTACCAAATGATTCGTTTAGGTCCCAAATGACAGAATTGAATCTATTGGTTCCATCTCGGTACAAGTAGTAATTTTGTTTGAATCCTCCAATATAGCTATCAAGATTTACGATGACATTGTCAAAGGCAATCATCCACAACGCCCTATCCACATCCAATATTTTGTCAATGGAAGTGCTGTAGTTTTTTAACGTATCAGTCAAATTAATTAAATCTGCCCAACCTTTATTCGATTTTAATTCATATCCATCATAATACAAGGTACTGTCTGTTCCTTTATAAACTAAGTCGGGGTATGTGGTTGTTCCAGGGCCTGCTCCTGCAGGGGGATTGCATTTAAAGAATGTGCCGCTGTTTGAATAAAAATGATCCTCATTAAATGCATCTGAAATGGATTCTGAGCTGGCATATAATCCAATTAAAACTCCATTCACATAAACGTTTGCATAATTGGCTAATGGAGCATGCATATATTGTCTTAGAATAGAATAACCAAGTATTTCCCTTACCATTGATGGATCTTTTCCAATATTACTTAGTTTAAGGTCTGTATATCCTTGATAGTTTTGATTGATATGTTCATTTAATTCAACGTGAAATGGATTTTTTACTTGTCCCGCATTGTAGGTGCTATTTCCTTTGTATCGAACGCCTACACTGTCGAATTGAACTCCATTTATTTTCACCCACTGTGCCATCAGGTTTGTTTCATAACCTGCCTTTGCTGTATCCAAAAGATAATCCCAATTGGTTTCTGCAAAATTTATTTCAATGGTTTGAATAGTATTGATATCGTAAAACGATTGAGCTTTCCCCATTATGGATAAAAGCGCCAGGGTGCTAATTAGGAGTATTTTTTTCATATGATTTTTTATTGTTTAGTGTCTGCTTATTTTCTATTGCGATCTGTCTATCGTCTTGGTGGTGGTCCTTTCGGAGAAAACAAAGTCGCTAATTCCTCCGCCAGTTTATTAAATTCCTCTACCTGAGTTCCTTTGCAAATATTCTTTATTGCCTGAAAGTGCGCAAAATTTAAGTTTTCAATCGCTTTTTGATTGTCTGAAATTTCATCGATTATTGAATCACTTGTAGTTGAATTTATTTTCTCCGCTTGTAAAAGAGAATATAACTTATCATGCAACTCTTTGGATGTTTCACGTAGTTTTTGTGTTTGAGTCTGATGCTCAGAAACCAATAGTTCGTATTCTTTTTCTTGTGATTTATTCAGATGCAAGCGATCGATGATAATTCGCTTAGGACCTTCGCCGCCAGGAGGAAGCATTTCCCCGTGAGGGGGGCGAGTTGATTTTTGCATCAGCATTAAACCTAATGTTCCAATATTGATTAATAGCAATCCTATTACTGCAAAGGTTAATAATTTACTTTTTTCCATCTTATTGATTGTAATTAATAGGATTTTCGTTGATTAACTGAAGGCTATTTGCTATTGTTTGTACTTCCACGGAAGTGTTTTTTGAAGCGGAACTACTTGATTTGATAATATTGAAATTCAGTAATGCCAACAATGCAAAAGATGCGGCTGCCAGCCAAACTAACTTCATAGGGGTGTATTCCACTTTGCCCGAATCAATCTTGCTCAAAATCTTGTTGTATAAAAAAGGATTGACCTCGGCTGATTTCACATCATCCAATGAGCTCATTACCTCATTTATCCATTTTTCCTTGTTCATGTTCATTTTGACGATAGTAGTTGGTAAAACTTGCGCTATTTTTTATAAAAATCTGATAATTTGTTCTGTAAGTTCTGTTTTGCCCTGAACAAAAGGGATTCCACAGAGGATACACTGACCTGCATGACCTCGGAAATCTCTGCGTAACTCAGCCCTTCCACCTTGGAAAGGATGAACGCAGTCTTCTGATTTTCTGGTAGTGAATCGATGGCTTTGAAAAGCATGGCAGCATTTTCTTTTTGTTCCAGTGCGACTCCGGGGTGATAAAAATCCGGGGAATCGTGTCTCAGCTCGCCAGCGGAGTTGAATAAACTGCTCATGAATGCAAACCGTTTCTTGCGGGTCTTGCTCTTTATGAAATCCAGTGATTTGTTGATGGCAATGCGGTAGATCCAGGTGCTTAAACTTGATTTTCCTTCGAAGGAGCTAATGGAACGGTGCACTTCCATAAATACGTCTTGGACCACTTCTTCTGTATCCTCAGGGTTTTGCAGGTAGGAGATGACTGTATTAAAAACCTTGTTTTTATACTGATCATATATTTGATGAAAAGAAGGAAGGTCGTTTACCTGCATTAAGGCAAATATAGAAATCTTATTTGTTTACTAGCGGAATCACCTTTTCTCCGATCAAGCGGATGGATTCCATTAATTTTTCGTGGGATAGAGATGCATTGTCCATCTGAAATGTAAAACGGCTGATGCCACCCAAAGCTTCACTGTGACGGAGAATTTTTTCAGCAACTTCTTCAGGACCACCAACCAATAAGGCGCCTGTCGGACCATTTTGGGCATCGAACCTTGCTTTTGTAACAGGTGGCCAGCCTCTTTCTTTACCTATTCTCGTAAAAGTTTCGGCGTAGCCGGGATAATGATCGGCAATCGCTTGATCGGAAGTGTTTGCCACATAACCCAGTGAGTGTAATCCAACTTTCAATTGTGCTGCTCCGAATCCGGCTGTTTTTCCAGCCTCACGGTAAAGGTCTACAAGCGGACGGAAGCGATGTGTTTCTCCTCCTATAACTGCGACCATCAGGGGAAGTCCTAGGGAACCGGCTCTGATAAATGATTCGGGTGTTCCGCCAACACCCAACCAAATAGGAAGTTTCTCTTGAAGCGGTCTTGGGTATATAGCTTGATTGTTTAAAGTGGGTCGAAACTTCCCTGACCAATTCACGACTTCGTTGTTCTGTATGTTTAAGAGAAGGTCTAATTTTTCGGAAAATAATTCATCGTAATCATTAAGGTCCAGTCCGAACAATGGAAATGCTTCCGTGAAAGAACCCCTGCCCACAACCATTTCAGCCCTTCCCTGAGAGATCAAGTCCAAGGTGGCGAAGCTCTGAAAAACTCTTACGGGATCTGCAGCGCTCAAAACAGTTACTGCACTTGTGAGTTTTATTTGTTTTGTTCTTGCGGCAGCAGCTGCTAAAATCATAGCCGGAGCCGAATCCATAAATTCTTTTCTATGGTGTTCGCCAATTCCAAAAACATGCAATCCCGATTTGTCAGCCTGTTCCATGCGCTCTAGCAATTGAGCCATAGCATTCCTTCTGTCTTCTGAAGTTGTACTTCTATTGTTGGTCGCTGATGCGAAACTATCTATTCCTATTTCCATGCACGTACTCTGCTGTGCTATTATTGAACAACAAATTTTTTCACGTACTGCTTGTCATTAGAACGGAGTTTTAATAAATACATGCCCGCCGGAAGCTTTCCAAAAGCAATTTCTTTTTCTGTCTTGAATGTACTTTTATCTTCGTAGACTTTTTCTCCTAATGAGTTGACAATTTCCAAATTTGTCACAGCAAAACCGGATGAAAGCAACGCGGTGATTTTTTCGGATGAAGGGTTTGGGAAAATGGTCAGTAGTTCATTCTCGGCTTGGTTGTCCTGAAGTCCCACTGTTCCTGCGAATTGATAGATCCGCTGAGTCCCTCCGCTAGTGATTTGGGAGCTGAGTCCCCAAGTCACTCCACCACTTTTAGAAAATCCAAGAGGAAAACCAAGGCACCATACAGAACCGGAAAGAATGCCGCCGCCGGATGTGTCAATTTGATGGAGGGTGGGAGGTGACATGCTCAAGCCATAAAGTCCGCCGTTCATGAATTTAATTGGTAACAGAGCAGAAGGCGGAGCGATTGGATAAGAATTAATAAGTGCTCCGGTAGTCGGATTTATTTTGTAAATAACATTTGAAGGCGAGTAGTCCGAGATCCAGATGTTGCTGCCGTCGTAAGCAACGCCAAAACAATTTCCGGTGCAGGGGGCTACTCTGAAATGGGATACAACGGCTCCGGTGCTGGGGTTTATTTTATAGAGTGTATCCGTTTCTTCTGCGAAGAACAGAAGATTTGTTCCGTCAAATTCCAGGTCTCCTCCGGGATAGATCGTGAAAGGAGCGGCTGGATTAGCGATCGAACCTAGCAGCGCTCCGGATAAAGAATACTTGTTTATTAGATTGCCTGAGTAGGCCGCACTCCAGAGATTGTTACCATCGGAAACTAATCCTGCCGGCCAAGAGTCCGGCGTTGGAAAAGAGAAGACAGTGTCGCAAGCAATGGAAGTCGAAGTCGTCCCTCCTGTTTTGGAGCCGGGGTCAATGCCTCCAATATAATTTGTTTGAGCGCTGAGCGCTGAGGAAACTAACAGGATAGAGAAAGATAGAATGAGTTTTTTCATGGATTGGAGTGTTTGTTTTTTATAAAGCTAATGAATATTTCGACAACTCACTATTTATTGATGATCAGGCAACCTCCCAAATTATCACGGCTCTGTCATCTCCTGTAGATACAAGGTATTTATCGCGCCACAGCAATTTGTTCACCGAATTCACATGCCCGTCATAGTGCTCTTTGTTAATGCGGATCAGCATCTCAAAATTTTCCGCATTCCAGATCTTTATGGTTTTGTCGCGGCTGGCGGTTGCAAATAGATTTCCGTCGGGAGAAAAGACGATGTCATAGAGCGCATAATTGTGGGCCGGAATACTTTTGATCAAGGTATAGCTTTTTGCATCCCAAATGTTAAGGTGCGCATCACGTCCCCCTGTTAAGATGATTGATCCATCCGGGGAATAGCAAACAATGTTGGCAGATAGTTGATGAGCGGGAAAGCTTTTCTTTTCTTCCAGTGAATTTTGATCAAAGATGCGGATCATACAGTCGCCGCTGGCCAAAGCTAGTTCATTTGTGCGCTGGTTGAAAGCAATGCTGCGGACTTTCTCTGCACAAAGCTTTTTTATCTTTATCATGGAAAGGCTTTCCAACGAACAGATGGCAAAATTGCCGTCGCCGCCAACCGAATAAAAACAATTGGTTTGAGCAAAATAGTTTATGTCGAAGACGGAAGAAGTATGATGCTGTAATATTTTTACCTCTTCCTTTTTTGCTAGATCTAAAATGTGAATGCTTCCGGCAGAAGTACCCACCAATAAAAGCTGCTTTTCAGGAACGTGACAAATGGAATAAACGATCGAAGGAAACTGGGCTGCAAATTTTTCAGCTTGTAGCGTATTAAGGTTCCAGAGTGCGACAAATTTGTCGCTGCTGCCCGAGAATACCAAGCCGGGTTCGGGGCCCTGCTCAAGAGCATAAACAGCCCCGCTATGCCCCGTCAAACCTGCAATCTTTTTTACCTGGATTCCCATTGCGTAAAAATACGATATTTGCACGGATTTGAGGCTTGTCAACTTGTCAGAACCAACGCACTGGCATTGCATTTGACTATCTCACCAGCTATTTTATCAATGAACCAATAAACTAATGAACCAATGAGCACAGGAAAGATAAACGTACAGACCGAGAACATTTTCCCCATCATCAAGAAATTTCTTTACAGCGATCATGAGATCTTTTTAAGAGAGCTTGTTTCAAATGCTGTTGATGCGACACAAAAACTAA
This sequence comes from Bacteroidia bacterium, assembly GCA_046594925.1. Classification (GTDB taxonomy): domain Bacteria; phylum Bacteroidota; class Bacteroidia; order 2-12-FULL-35-15; family 2-12-FULL-35-15; genus 2-12-FULL-35-15. Next base: position 12,687 of record JBKJQG010000274.1, on the reverse strand, counting down.
AAACGTTAACCGCCATTGGTGAAGCCAAAGGAGATCTGGGCGACATCAAAGTAGAAGTCATTATCAACAAGGAAGCAAAGACTTTGACCATCCGTGATAAAGGAATCGGGATGACAGCCGAAGAAATTGAAAAATACATCACTCAGATTGCATTCAGCGGTGCTGAGGAGTTCGTAAATAAATACAAGGATAAAACACCGGAAACCAACGCCATCATCGGGCATTTCGGATTGGGTTTCTATTCCGGTTTCATGGTCGCCAAAAGGATCGAGATTCTTTCGTTGTCACACAAAGAAGGAGCAAAGGCCGTGCATTGGGAATGTGATGGAAGTCCGGAGTACAAGATGGACGAGGCTGAAAAGACTTCCCGCGGAACGGACATCATTCTGCACATAGCGGAAGATTCAGAAGAGTTCCTCGAAGAACAACGAATCGACCATTTACTAAACAAATACTGCAAATTCTTGCCGGTCGAAATTAAATTCGGGACAAAGAAAGAAGGCGATAAAGACAATGAAGTGGAAGTCGACAATGTCATCAACAACCCTGCTCCAGCCTGGACGAAAAAGCCTGCTGATCTAAAAGATGAAGATTACAAAGCCTTCTACCGCGAATTGTACCCGATGAATTTTGAGGACCCTTTGTTTCACATTCACCTGAACGTGGATTATCCTTTTAACCTAACCGGAATATTATATTTTCCGCGATTAAAGAAAGCTTTTGAAATGCAGAAGGACAAGATCCAATTGTATTCCAACCAGGTCTTCGTAACTGACTCCGTGGAGAACATTGTTCCCGACTTCCTCGCCCTGCTTCAGGGTGTCATCGATTCTCCCGACATTCCGCTGAACGTAAGTCGCAGTTACCTGCAAAGCGATGCAAATGTGAAGAAGATCTCTGCACACATCACTAAGAAAGTAGCAGATAAATTGGAGGAGATCTTCAAGAAGGATCGCGCGGATTTTGAATCCAAGTGGGAAGACATTAAAGTGTTTGTACAGTATGGAATGTTGTCGGAGGAGAAGTTTTATGAGAAAGCACAAAAATTTGCCCTGTTGAAAAATACGGATGGCGTTTATTCCACTCTGGAAGAATATGCGGAAAAGGTAAAGGTTGCTCAGACGGACAAAGATAAAAAAGTGATCTACCTCTATACAACGAACATTGACGAACAGCACAGTTTTATTGAAACGGCAAAAGAAAGAAGTTACGATGTGATTGTGTTTGACAGTCCGATCGACTCACACTATATCAATCAACTTGAACAGAAATTACAGAACACCTCATTTGTAAGGGTGGATGCCGATGTGATCGATAAGTTGATCAAGAAGGATGAAGTGCAACCGAGCAAGCTTTCGGAAGAAGATCAGAACGCTTTGAAACCAATCGTTGAAGAAACGGTTCCTAAAGACAAATTCACTGTAGTATTCGAAAGTCTGAGTGAGAAAGATGCGCCCATGCTCATTACAAAGCCTGAATTCATGAGAAGGATGAAAGACATGAGCGCGATGGGTGGAGGAGGAATGTCCATTTACGGTTCCCTGCCCGACATGCACAATCTGGTAGTCAATTCCAACCACCCTTTGATATCTAAGATATTGAATGAGAGCAACTTGGATAAAAAGAAGCAACTGACAAAGCAGACTGCTGATTTGGCAATGTTGTCGCAAGGCCTACTGAAAGGGGAGGATCTCACTAAATTTATTCGAAGAAGTGTTGATTTGATTGATTGATAGCGTTTCGGAGGCAATTCTCCCTTTTTCAAATGCGGCGGCCGAGAAGGCTGGAAGACTTATAAGCAGGGGGATTTCGAAGAGAAATAGCAATGGATTTTCAGAGCTGTTGGTGGACAGGAAATTTTGTAAATTGCGCCGGAGCCTGACAAAATTCGTCAGCTTGTCACAAGGGAGCCAATGGTATATCGTTTGACAATCAGCACCCGTACTAACTAAGCCTCCTTCGCTTCATCGCTATGGAGGATAAAAACTAAAACTAAAAAACAATGAAAAAAGGAACTATCATTTTAGCTGTAATAGGCTTATTTGTATTATTAATTGGATTCAACGGGTGCAGCTCGTATAACTCAATGGTTACAATGGATGAAGGTGTTACAGCACAATGGCAACAAGTAGAAGTTGCTTATCAAGCTCGTATGGACAAAACAAAAAATCTGTTCGAGATCGTACAAAGTGCTGCAGATTTTGAAAAAACAACTTTGATGGAAGTAATGGAGGCCCGCAGTAAAGCGACCAGCATTCAGATCAATGCCGACAATATCACTCCTGAGAAGCTGGCCGAGTTCGAAAAAGCACAGAATGCTTTTGGATCTTCTTTAGGAAGATTGATGGCTGTAGCTGAAAACTATCCGTCTTTACAGAGTGTTGGAGCTTTCCGCGATTTTCAGGCACAATATGAAGGAATGGAGAATCGGATCTCAACAGAACGCATGCGTTTTAACGAAGCGGCTCAGAACTTGAATACAACTATCCGTAAATTCCCGAAAAAGATTTGGGCTGGATTGTTCGGTTTTGAAAAACGTGCTTATTTTGAATCTCAGGTCGGTGCCGACACTGCTCCTGACATCAAGAGCATGAGAGATAAGAATTAAGGAAACAGGTTAATGGGGAATAGTTAATTGACTATTCCCCTTTTTTTGAACCGTTAACGAAAAAACATGAGCGCAAAAAATTTCTTTACGTCCGACCAGCAGACGTCCATTCAAAAAGCGATAGCAACTGCAGAGTTGAATACTTCCGGTGAGATCCGGGTACACATTGATGATAAGTGCAAAGGCGAAGTTTTGGATGGTGCAGCCAACATGTTTCATCAGCTCAAAATGGACAAAACTGAATTGAGGAATGGTGTTCTGTTCTATTTAGCAGTCTCCGATCACAAGTTTGCAATTCTAGGCGACAAAGGCATCAATGAAAAGGTGCCTGCTGATTTTTGGGACCACATCAAAGAAGTGATGCTAGCTGATTTTAAGCAACAACAATTCACAGAAGGATTGTGCAAGGGGATAGAAATGGCTGGAGAAAAACTCAAGATTCATTTTCCTCTGCAATCCAACGACACCAATGAGCTTACAAATGATGTAAGTTTCGGCAACTAATTTTAGAACATACTCGATGTTAAAAAAATACTTCCCGTTTTTATTTTTACTGTTTTCCTTATCTGTCTCCGCGCAGTCAGATGGCCTTCCTGAACGTCCGAGTCCGAACCGTTTGGTAAATAACCTTTCGAAAAAGTTTCCGGATTTTCTTTCAGCAAGCGAACAATCGCAGTTGGAAGCTAAGCTGGCGGACTTTGCAAACAAAACTTCCAATCAGATTGTAGTCCTCGTCGTAGATGATCTCGGCGGATTGGAGCCTTGGGATTTTGCAACACGCACCCACCAGAAGTGGGGTGTAGGGCATTCCAAGGAAGACAATGGATTGTTGGTGCTTATCAAACCTACGGGAGGGAAAGGGCAAAGAAAGGTTCACATATCAGTCGGGTATGGACTAGAAGGCGCTATTCCGGATGCAACTGCCAATCAGATCTCCGACAATGAATTGGGTCCAGGTTTGGCCTCCGGTAATTATTATCAGGCAATCGATAAAACGGTGGACATTCTGATGTCGCTGGCAAAAGGTGAATACGATTCGGATGCTTATGCAAAAAAAAATTCTAAAGGCTTTCCGAAAAAGTTTATTATTCCTTTAATATTTTTGATACTCTTCCTTATCTTCAGATCATCAGGCGGAAATCGCGGTAGCGGTGGCATGAGTATGGGAACAGGATTCCTTTTAGGATCAATGTTCCGCGGTGGAGGCGGTGGAGGATTTGGCGGAGGTTCTTCCGGCGGATTTGGTGGATTCGGTGGCGGTGGCGCAGGTGGCGGCGGTGCAGGCGGAAGCTGGTAACGAAAATAGAATTAAGCAAAGATCAAGACTGTGCAATAAAAAAATCTCGTGCTCTGCACGAGATTTTTGTTTTAATACTTATTTTTTTAGTTCCGCTGCCCGCTACTTTCTCCTCGATACTATCATTCTTTCAACCAATTTTCAATTTCTTCCTGATCCATATCATAATAGTAGAGATCGTGTTCGACCATGCTGTTGTTGATCAGATATATCCTTGGCATTTCTACTCCGGCTAAAAAAACAAAATTCTTTCCGTTGAGGATACAATGCGGAATGGCTTCTGTGTGGGTGTCGTCATAGAATTCTTTTAGTTTTTCGTCTTTCCCGTTCAATACAATGTACATCGGAATACTTGGGTTGCGTTCGTGAATGATGCGCATTTTTTTCGCCGCTATCCGGCAGTGGGGACAGCTCATGCTCATGAAGGCAATCACGTGTTTTCCCTGAGAAAGTGTTTTAGGTGGAACAGTCAGTTTGGCGCTTGTATATAAGGAGTCGAGTTCTAGTTTGAAATTTTCGTCCGATTTGTTCAGGTAAGCTTCCGAGTAATTTAGTTCGACGGGGTTGCGGACAAAAGGGAAGATGAGTGTTCCGGCAAAGATCAGTGTGAGTATGAAGTTGTATTTTTTAGGAATCTGCCAGCCTTCGTGAAATTTGTGGAGCAGAAAAAAGATGAGCAGCATACCCACATTTTTCATTAGTGCCCAGAAAGGAGTCATTGGGAACATTTCACCAAAGCAGCCACAATTTCCTTTGTTGCCGACAAAGATCATCAACAGGGAAAGATAAACACAGAAGAAAAGAAGAATGCCGATTGCAAGTTTATAGGTCAGTTTATGAAGATTCAGGTTACAGAAGAGCAACACACCAATGAGGAATTCGAAGCCAATCATGATCCTGGCTATAAAGGGAGCGATCTGCCAGCTGACGAAGCCCAGATCGACAAAGGTGTATTCAAATGGCTCGATGGGGAATAACTTGGTCCACCCGGAAAAAATAAAAACGGCTCCCATTAAGGAGCAAAGAAGAGTAAGCAGTATTTTTTTAAGCATATATTATAAATTTTAGGGTAAAAAAAAAGCGTTCTTGTTAAAGAACGCTTTTTTTATAACCAGTTAAAGACTAGTTCAAAGAACAATCTCTAGTTGTAGTTCCACCAGTGTAAGTAGAAGTTGAGCTCAAGCAAGCTGCTCTTGCATCACCTTTTTTAGCTTTAGTGTATGTAACAACGCTAGTAGAAGAACCTCCACCACCGCCAGTGTAAGTAGTTGTGTCAGTACAAGTACAAACGCGGTCTTTTTTGCAAGAAGCAAAAGATGCAGCTGTTACAACAGCAACAAATAATAATACTTTTTTCATTTTAATTAGTTTTAGTTAGTTAATACGGGGGCAAATTTATCCCATTTTTTCAAAATACTGCAATAGATTGGTTCTAAATTAACCTGATCGGTCTAACAGCTTGATAATCAATACAAAAAATTGGTGGGTTTCTTTTAACCGGAAGCGTACAATAGACGCCGAAACCGTTCAAAGCTTCACATCCGGTAGAAGATTGCCCCCCAATTTTTTGACAAGACTGCTTTTTTATAACCAGTTAAAGACTAGTTCAAAGAACAATCTCTAGTTGTAGTTCCGCTAGCGTCAGTAGAAGTTGCGCTCAAGCAAGCTGCTCTTGCATCACCTTTTTTAGCTCCAGTGTAAGTTGTTACATCTGTCCAGCTTGTAGAACCACCACCGGTAGAAGTAGAAGTGTAAGTACAAGTACAAACGCGGTCTTTTTTGCAAGAAGCAAAAGATGCAGCTGTTACAACAGCAACAAATAATAATACTTTTTTCATTTTTTTTAGTTTTTTTAGTTAATACAGGGGCAAATTTATTTCATTTTTTCAAAATACTGCATTAAGTGGGGTTTAAATCAGTCAAAATGTCATAACTAATTGATAATCAATATTAAAACTTAGTGGGTTTCTTTAACCGGAAGCGCACTATAGATGCTTGAACCATTCAAAGCTTCAATATTTACCGGTAATCCATTGGAATTCACGCCACTGCCTCCGCACTCCTTTATATTCACCGGCAATGTGCCGTAGAAGCTGCTGCCACCCACTTCTTTTAAATTAACTGGCAAGGTCCCATAAATGCTGCTTCCGCCTATGCTTTTCAGGTTCACATCCATATCGGTGGTCATTCTTACGTTAATAGATCCGTCCTCATTCAATGGGATGGAAGCATATCTGCTCCATGTTGTTTGGCCGGCTTTGGCGTCGTTCAAAATAGTTCCGTTTTTAAATACCAGAGCTACTAAAGCAATGGCAATGACGGTCAATACCGCTTTTGTGTAAAGGTCTGTTTTCATGATTGGGTTTTTAGTTTTTTTATCCACCATATCTTTATGCGAAGTTGGATTTTGCTAATTTATGCCATTCAATTATCATTCCGACTCTTTATAAATATTAAATTTGCAAACAAATTAAAACTATGGCAACGCTGAAATTCGGTAAATGGGTAGGAGGAGGATTGGGCTGGGCACTTGGCGGCCCCTTGGGAGCGATCCTGGGATTTGCATTGGGTACTGCGTTTGATGCAGCAAGTGTTACGGTGCAGGTGAACGATAAAGCAGGAGCTTCCCGTTTTGACAAAGCTCCGCACGTAGGAGATTTTGCTGTCAGTTTATTAGTTCTTTCAGCAGCCGTGATGAAAAGTGACGGCAAGACCTTGAAGAGTGAGCTTGATTATGTAAAACGGTTTCTGAGCCAGCAGTTCGGTGAACACAGTGCGCAGCAGCAGATTCAATTGCTGAAAGAGATCCTCAAGCAGGACATTCCCTTACACGAAGTCTGCAATCAGATCAAACAATACATGCCGCATTCGGAGCGGCTTCAAATCATTCATTATCTATTTGGGATCTCTAAAGCTGACGGCCACGTGCACGAGTCGGAACTTAAAACCGTCCACACCATTGCAAATTACTTAGGTGTGAGCGCAGCCGATTTTAATTCTCTGAAGGCAATGTATTTCCGTGATACCAACAGTGATTATATTATTCTTGAGATCACAAATTCCGCTACGGATGATGAGGTGAGAAAAGCGTACCGTAAAATGGCCGTGAAATTCCATCCGGATAAAGTTGCGGCTTTGGGTGATGAAGTTCAGAAAGCGGCGAATGAAAAATTTCAGAAAGTACAAAGCGCGTACGAGAACATAAAAAAACAAAGAGGCTTTTCTTAGTTACTTCAGGCTGGTGTCGATTGCATCAATCTGCGTAAGGTGCATTTTTTCTATGTATTCAGGGTTGTTGCTTTTTTTAAATAGAGCATAATTTGCGTTGGAGATGAATTGATAAGTGTCGTTTATAACTTCCTCGATGAGCATTCCGTGTTTGCGTTTTCCGTCCTTTAAATAGATTATTGCGTCTGTCATTTTTATTTTTATTTTCAGTAAAATTACAGCCGCCACATTAAGTCTGCGTTAAGCTCAGATTAATAAAAAATGCTCCCTGTTTACGGGGAGCATTTTCCATTTTAAGAATTCCATTTTATTTTTGCGAAAGTAAATGAACGAAGCCTTCGTGTTCAAAGAGTTCACCATTGTCGGCCGTGGCTTTTAAGATATAGTAATAAACTCCGTCCGGCGCGAGTTTGCCGTTCTTTGTCTTTCCGTCCCAGCCGCCGGTGATGCCGCTGTATGTGGCGATCTTTAATCCCCAGCGGTCATAAATATCGTAAGTCAATTCACGGATGTGATGGATGCCGATCTGAAAGAAGTCATTGTCGCCATCTCCATTCGGAGAGAAAACATTCGGATAAAAAATGGTCGCTTCTCCAATGATCTCAAGGCAATACTTAGCTGTGTCCATACAGCCACCGTTGCCAGTGGATACAAGTGTAATGCAATAGACACCTTCGCCTTCATAGGAATGATCGGATGAAGGAAGGACAGATGTGTTGATCGCTCCGGAAGTTGTATCTCCGAACATCCAAAAAGAACCAATGCTTCCTTGTGTAACGTCCGTGAAATTCACGTTGATGTTCGGTGCGATCGGGGACCCCGGTGAATAAGTGAAATCAGCATTCGGATAAGGAAATATCGTTATCATGTTGGAGATGGTCGTGCTTCCAACGCATCCGTTTATATTGGTGCAGCTCAGTGTTACAGAATATACGCCTGCACTGTCGTAACAATGTTGAGGCGCTGTTGTGGTGTCGGTCACTCCATCGCCGAATTGATAAAGCAGAGAGCTGCAGGTTGTGCTTCCCGATTCTGTGAAGTTGATGCAAAGTCCTTCACATACTCCCGGAACATCGGAAGAAAATGCCGGAACTGGAAGTGCGTAAACTGTCATGATGTCGATGTCGGTATCTCCGCAAGTACCGGGAACACTGTAGGTAATAGTAAATGTTCCTGCACCGGATACCGCTGGATCGAATGTTCCAGCAGAACTGCTGGTAACTCCAGTGCCGGTCCATGTTCCGCCGCTTGGCGTGGCCGACAGGTTGAATGAAGCTCCATTTGCACAGATGGCGGCAGGTGCAGTGACGGTTGCAATCACTTGCGGAAGAACGGTCACTATGGCCGTATCTGTTGTCCCACAAAGGCCTGGAAGTGTGTAAGTGACAATAAATGTTCCCGCAGTACTTGGATTAAATGTTCCTGCACTTGCGCTGGTTATTCCTGTTCCACTCCAAGTTCCTCCCGGCGTGGCGGCGGAGAGATTGACCGAAGGGCCGCCTGAGCAAAGAACGGCAGGGGTAGCAATGGTTGAACTGAATGTGATGACTATGTCGACAAGTGCAGTGTCGGTGGCAATACAAACACCGGGAACACTATAAGTAACGAGAAAAGTGCCGGGTCCGGAGGCTGAAGGATCAAAAGTTCCGCTGGATGTTGAAGTTATTCCTACCCCTGACCATGTTCCGCCGGAAGCAATGGATGAAAGGTTGAATGCAGGATCAAATGCACAGTAGGGTGACGGCTGCGTGATTGTGACGGCTGGTCCATTCAACACAGTGATCATCATGGTATCCGTCGTATTACAATATCCCGGGGTTATATAAGTAATGAGGTTCGTTCCCACTCCTGCAACAGATGGATTAAATGTTCCGGTGGCGGAATTGGTAATCCCGCTGCCCGACCAGACGCCTCCCAAGCTATCGACTGCAAGGTTGAAAGGGGCACTGGATAAACAGATAGGGGGAACAGCTGTTATAACGGGGGCATTTCCATCTGCCGGCGTAACCAGGACGACGAAAGTAAAACTTATCGGAGCAACGCATGCGGATAAAGGAGCGCCGGAAACAGTATAAGTGGTGGTGCTGCCGGGATTAGCAGTGGTAGTGGCTCCGGTAGTGTCGGAAAGGCCGGCTGATGGACTCCAGGTCCAGTTATAATCTGCAAGTGTTGTTCCCGTAACCGAGATCGGCACAGGGCCACCGCAAGTTGGAATGGTATCCGGATCAGGCGTACACACCTGAGGGACTCCGATGCTTGAGCCCGGATAAGTGAGGTACAATAGATTATTGATGGCCTGAGCCGCCGAAGCATCATCCAGGATGACCACAAATCTTAATACTTCTGTGGCACCCGGTGCAAGATTTTGAATGCGGTACGCAAGCGCTATGGCTGCATCTTGAAAGGCACTTGAGCCTACACCTCCCGAAAGTGCCGGGGAATAAGGTCCGGTAGAATTCCAAAGATCCGATGCATCCCTGTTTGAAAATCCTCCGAAGGTAACCCTGTAGTCTGCACCAATGGCTGCTAATCCAACATAGGATTGAGGTTGAGAACTTGGATTTATGGATGTTGCTTTCACGTGCGCCAGGTTACATCCTACTCCGGGCTGACTCACAACGGTATTTTGAGTGCTGTAATCCCCTGTGAGGGAAACATTGTTGTCCGGATCGAGGTTGCGATAATAGAACAGTTCTGGGATAGTGGCCGAAGTGTTATTTGTAATGGAAACGGTAGTAGTGTAAAAGAGATCGTTCTCCTGAAGAAAATAGTTTACTTTGAAATGCAAATTTGTTCCTGCTGTCAGATCGCCTTCCCAGTCGGCCGAATAGCAATCAAAAATATGTGCCCAGTCGGTAATTGCCCCTGAAATATCCCAAGTGCCTATACAATTGTTGCTGGCTGAAGTGCCTCCAGTGATCTCGATTCCCCATCCGTTCTCTGGGGAACCGGGGGTAAAAAAATCTCCGTCAAAAGTGCTCCATAAATTCACCTGAGGATTAGCAACGAAACCAAAAAGAGGGTTTCCTGAACGAAAGTGCATACCCGGCAGTGGTGTCGAAACTGCAGTGCTGCAACCTTCAAATCCCCCTAAACCATCTAATCCAATTTCCAAACTTGTTGCTTTGATATAAGCATTCGGTCCGACCATCTGTGCATTCACTATGCCGGCCTGCAAAAAAATAACGCTGGCAAGAATTAAACGGACCGTAAGTTTTTTGTTTTTCATAGTTTGAATTTAAAGGATCTATTTTTTGTGCAACAACTGAATAAATCCTGTCTTATCAATAACTTTATCATTTAAAGTATTTGCTTTCATGATATAATAATAAACACCATCAGGAGCAAGTAATCCACTCGTCGTATGTCCGTCCCATCCGTTGATGGCATCGTTAACAGCACTCCATTCTGCGATCTTTAAACCCCAGCGGTCGTAAATGGTGCAATGCAGATCTTTTACGGAAGTGGTCAGGAAGTAAAAGACATCATTTATTCCGTCGTTGTTAGGCGTGAACACATTTGGAATCGTAAGGGTAGCATCATCTGCAACTGTCAAACATTCCACAACTGTATCTGCACATCCGCTTGAATTGGAAACGATCAATGTGACGCAATAGATTCCTTCAGCAACGTATGTAAAAGTGCTATTCGGCAAAGCGGATGTATTTCCCGTTGAGGAAGGATCTCCGAAATTCCAGAAAACATTCTCCCCCGCCGATGGAACATAGTCGAAGGTTACACTTGTATTTGTAGGCATAACGCCAGTTGGTGAATGCGTGAAAGTAGCAGCAGGAACAGGCGACACGTTGATCATGTTCGTTACAGTGATGGTTCCGACACAATTATTGGCGTCTGTGCAAGTAATGGTGATCGAGTAAAGACCAGGAGAAGAATAACAATTGGTTGTTGTCGAAGAAGCAGAGCTGCTTCCATCACCGAGATCATATGTCACGCTGCTGCAGGTATTTGCTGCAGCCTCTGTAAAGGTCACGCACAAAGGTGCACAGCCGCTGGTTACGTCTGCTGTGAAGGTCGGAGTGGGTAAGGGATTAACTGTGATGGTTTGGCTAGCGGTGTCACCACAGCTTCCGCCAATCGAATAGGTCACAGTGTTAGGACCAACAGCTGCTGACGAAGGATTGAATGTGCCGTTCACAACATCCGTGATACCTGCTCCGCTCCAGGTTCCGCCGGGTGTCGCTGCACTCAAGTTGAATGGGGTAGTGTTGACACAAACAGGCGTTACTGCCGTGATAGCTGCATTTGCAGATGGTGTAACGGTTATTGAAATGGTATCAACTGCACCGCAGGATCCGGAGATCGTATAAGTAATGATGTAGGTTCCTAATCCTACCGTAGAAGGATCAAACGTTCCTGCTGACGTCGAAGTGATTCCCGTTCCGGTCCATGTTCCGCCCGCGGTTGCGGCGCTCAAATTGAATGCCGGAGTTCCTACACATACTGCTGCTTGCGGTGTGATGGTCGGGTCCGAAGTTGCACTGACAGTGACTAACATCGTGTCTGTCGCTCCGCATGTTCCCGGAATCGTATAGGTGATGGTGAATGTTCCTATGCCTGCGCTCGAAGGGCTGAATGTGCCGTTCACGGTATCTGTGATTCCCAGCCCGCTCCAACTTCCACCTGCAGTCGCAGCGGATAAATTTACTGCTGCAGCGCTCACACACAAGGACGTGATGGGAGTGATGGTCGCATCGTCATTCGGAACAACGGTAACCATTGCGGTGTCCACATTGCCACAAGCACCCGTGATCGTGTAGGTAACGGTGAATGTTCCTATTCCGGAGCTGTCGGGATCAAATGTTCCGGATGAACCTGAAGTGATTCCGGTTCCTGTCCATGTTCCTCCGCCTGTCGCAGCCGTTAGGTTGAACGGCGCTGTTCCCTGACAAATAGGGGTGACACTGCCGATGGTTGCATCAGATGCAGCGGAAGAGGTAATGGTTACAGTTGAAGTGGAAGCAGGACAAGGTGCATTGGCGATCGTCCATTGAAAAACATTTGGTCCGATACCCAACCCAATCACAGCTGATGTTGGAGATGAAGGGGAAGTGATAGTTCCTGTTCCGCTGACAAGTGTCCATGTGCCCGTGCCTGTAGCTGCAGCGTTTCCTGCAAGTGTAGCGGTTGTTCCACAAATGGTCTGATTTGGACCAGCACTGGAAGTTGTCGGGGAAGTTACTCCGGTAATTGTTACCTGATCGGTTGTTGAAGGACAAGGTGCATTGGCGATCGTCCATTGAAAAACATTCGCTCCGACTCCGAGTGCTGTAACTCCTGATGTTGGTGAACTAGGTGTTGTAACGGTTCCTGCACCGCTGACAAGTGTCCAGGTTCCTGTTCCAGTCGTAGCGGTATTTCCAGCAAGTGTTGCTGTTGTTCCGCAAACGGTTTGATCTGTGCCTGCTGCTGACGCTGTTGGTGCAGCAACGCCTGTGATCGTGACTTGGTCGGTGCTTGAAGGGCAAGGGGCACTTGTGATCGTCCATTGAAAAACATTCGCTCCGACTCCGAGTGCTGTAACTCCTGATGTTGG
>JBKJQG010000105.1:0-2945 GCA_046594925.1 Bacteroidia bacterium | reverse complement strand
GCCCATATCTGAGGCCACAAAAGATCATTAACAGTTCCTGCGCAAGGGGTGCTTTCATTTAAGTTGCTGTTGTGATAAAGAACCAGGACACTGTCTTTTGTCAGTTGCACATCCATTTCAGTTCCATCGGCACCGATCCTCAGGCAAGGTTCAATGGATTCATAAGTATCAATGGGGAATTTGAATTGAATACCCATACCTCCGTGTCCGAAAGCAGAAATCACATTCCCATTCAGATTATTCACTTCATATAAAGGAGCATCTCTCTTACAGGAGTTTAATCCGAGCAGGAGGGTGAGCAGAGTTATAAAATAAAGTAGTATTTTCATCCTATTATATAAAGCAAGATAATATTTATTATCCGAATGACTAAAAAGGAGCGTTTCGAAAAAGTGATAGAGTATTTCAACACCCATCATCCGGTGGCTGAAACCGAATTGAAGTATGATAACCCTTACCAATTATTGGTAGCCGTGATTCTTTCTGCTCAATGCACCGACAAACGAGTAAATATGGTCACGCCCGAACTGTTCCGGGCGTTCCCGGTTCCGGAAGTGATGGCCGTGGCTAGCAGCGATGAAGTCTTTCACTATATAAGGAGCATCAGTTATCCGAACAACAAAGCCAAACACTTGGTGGGAATGGCTCATATGTTAGTTAACGACTTTAAAGGCATTATTCCGTCCGAGATCGAAGAATTGGTGAAGATGCCGGGGGTAGGGAGGAAGACGGCCAATGTGATAGCCTCGGTCGTTTACGACAAGCCCGCTATGGCGGTAGATACGCATGTGTTTCGGGTATCAAACCGCTTGGGTTTGACGACCAATTCTAAAACTCCTTTGGCAACCGAAAGACAATTAATAAAGTACATTCCCGAAAACAAAGTAGCCGTGGCTCATCACTGGCTGATCCTGCACGGACGTTATGTTTGCGTTGCCAGAACTCCCAAATGCGAGGTATGTGGATTGCGTCCATGTTGCAAGTATTTTGAATCCCTCCAAAAGAAGATGGCGAAGTAAATTCTGCTACATATATTAGTATTCCTGATTTTATCCCCTATTTCAGGGTCTTGTGGCTTTAGTAAAAAAACTAAAATTCTGCTACGTTTTTTAGCATTATCACTTTTTTCTTTTTTTCTGTTCATAAATAGCACAACTTTGTCTTATAAATAACAGGAATTCAACATAAATTTATAGAAAAGAATTTATGAAGAATCACACTACAGGCTTAAAGGCGGGGGATAAGGCTCCGGATTTTAAAGGGAAGGATGAAAATGGGAAAGTAGTTTCTTTGAAAGATTTTGCAGGAAAAAAGTTGGTCCTGTACTTTTATCCGAAGGACAATACACCAACTTGTACAGCGGAAGCCTGCAACTTGAGAGACAATTACTCCTTATTGAAGAAGAAAGGATTTGGGATAGTGGGAGTAAGCGCGGATGAAGAAAAGATGCATCAGAAGTTCATTAAAAAGTTTGACCTGCCTTTTTCGCTCATAGCGGATGTGGACATGAAAATGATTAAGGCTTACGATATCTGGGGAATGAAACAGTTCATGGGGAAGATATACGAAGGGATCAATAGGACCACATTTGTGATAGACGAGAAAGGAATCATCGAGAAAGTGATCACGACGGTGAAGAGCAAAGAACATACGGAGCAGATTCTTGAAGAAGGTGATGGGGTGATTAAGTGATGGAGTGATGAAGTAGCTTAACAAAACACAAAGAGTAAAATAACAAAGATGAATATTGAGATTGGAAAGTAGGATTATGAATGGAGTGCAAACACCCCCTCATCACCTCATAACTTAATCACTTCATCACCTAAAAAAGTAACTATAAAACCTACATATCATGAGCAAAGAAACGAAAGAGTCCAAGAGCGCAAAAGATGCAAAAGAATCCGTGAACAAAGAAAAATTGAAAGCATTACAGCTAACTATAGAGAAGCTGGAGAAAACCTATGGCAAAGGTGCCATCATGAAAATGGGTGACGCTCCTGCAGAAAATGTGGAAGTGATTCCGACTGGTTCTTTGGGAATTGACATAGCCTTAGGCATTGGCGGATTACCGAAAGGAAGAGTGATCGAGATTTATGGCCCTGAATCTTCCGGTAAGACAACCTTGACCTTACATGCTATCGCAGAAGTGCAGAGAGCAGGAGGCATAGCTGCATTCATTGATGCGGAGCATGCATTCGACCGTTCGTATGCTGAGAAATTGGGAATCGATACAGAGAACCTGTTGATCTCTCAACCCGACAATGGTGAACAAGCATTGGAAATTGCTGAAAACCTGATCCGATCCGGAGCCATTGACATCATTGTAATTGACTCTGTTGCCGCATTGACACCGAAAAGTGAGATCGAAGGAGAAATGGGTGATTCTAAAATGGGCTTGCATGCACGTTTGATGTCACAGGCACTTCGTAAGCTTACAGGTACGATCAACAAAACAGGATGCTGCTGCATCTTTATTAACCAGTTGCGTGAAAAGATCGGTGTGATGTTCGGGAACCCTGAAACGACAACCGGTGGTAATGCTCTTAAATTCTATGCTTCCGTAAGGATCGACATCCGTAGGATCGGACAAATTAAAGAAGGCGATACAGTAGTTGGTAACCGTACACGTGTTAAGATCGTGAAAAACAAAGTGGCTCCTCCTTTCCGTCAGGCAGAATTTGACATCATGTACGGAGAAGGTATCTCCAAAGTCGGTGAGATCGTAGATTTGGGTGTTGAACACAACATCATAAAGAAAAGCGGCTCCTGGTTCAGTTACGGTGATACCAAGTTAGGACAAGGAAGAGATGCTGTAAAAGCATTGTTTCAGGATAATCTGGAACTCTGTGAAGAAGTGGAAATGAAGATTCGTGTTGCCTTGAGCAGCACAGCCATCGCCACTCCTGAAATGCCTGAATTGGCTACTGCAACAGCTAAGAGCACAA
>JBKJQG010000074.1:0-7395 GCA_046594925.1 Bacteroidia bacterium | reverse complement strand
ATTAGTTCCCCGTCATTAAATAATTCCCATTTTTCAAGCTCACCTCCAACCGTCCAACTTTTCCATATACCCTCCTGTCTGCCACATTTGTTGAAAGATCCCTTTTGATAAATATACCCCTCTTTTTTATAGATTATAGCACTGTCTCTCCGAAAAAGTATTGGAAAATTATTGCCAGACATTTTTTCCTTACAAGCTTTTTTTGGGGTGACTGTTGAATAAAAGTCAGTGTAGATTTTGAAGCCTGAATCATATTGTGTGGTAAACCAATTAATTCTAATGTCGTTTACGTACAACTCTTCTGTCTTATTATAGATGAGTGTCAGTCCATTAGTCTGAGATATGTATGAGTAATGAACAGAAACTCCGTTTTTCTTTTTGTCCTTATAATTAACTTCGTCAATTAGCTGAGTAGTGTCTTTGCTGTCGTATATCATCCATTTTCCGTCTGGCAGTGGTTTTTTTAGTTTGTATGTGAGATATGGCACTCCGTCAATTGAGTTATTTTCTATGGAATAATAAGCTGTGTCTTTAGCTCCATACACAATCTTTCGTGTCTGTCCATAGCAAAATATTGATGTATAAATTAGCAGAATTGTAGTTAAGAAATTTTTCACAATCGTCTTTATAAAATTACCCCTAACTTACTTATATGCCCACATTTTGCATTCATATACACCCATTTTAGGCGGACATGGCTGCAAAAAAGCATCTCTATCAAATATAGCCCTATCCAGTTAAACATCCAAATCATCGAATGCCATTTGAGGCTAACAGGCATTTAGATCGCCTTAAAGCTTTCCAAAGGAAAAACACCATTTCTAAAAGCATCCATCCAAACTTCCTTAGAAGCCATTGACAACAAAAAAGGATCATCGATGTGATCGATCTTGTATTTGGAAATTTCATGGGCGGTATAACCCCAAAGTGGGTTGGGGATGTCAAACATCAAGACGACTCTTCTTTTATCCGACTTATTCCAGGCCTCATGTTCGAAGGAATCGTCGAAGATCATCAATTCGCCTTCTTTCCAATGTCTGACTTGATCGCCCACACGCAAAGCGCATAATTCTTCATCCGGAACAATCAAAGGAATGTGACAACGCAAAACCATGCGGGAATAGCCTTTGTGCGGCAGTACGTGCGTATGCGCATTCATGTAGGAGTAGTCGCAGGAAAGTATTTCGGGAATGGAATAGATCAATTCAGCTGTCTTAGGACAAAGCTTGGCGTTCTGCGGAAGCTTCATGGAAAAGAACAAAAAAGAGAAAACCTTCCAGGCCTTCTGGTTTTCCGATTTTACATACTGTGGAAAGGTATTCATCCATTGATCTTCCTTGCCTGCAGCTATTATATCCAGTAGTTCTTGACGAATCACAGCAAAATTATCCAGAAGCGGCTTCAGAATCGGGAAGTCCACCGAATCGTAAAAGAACTTAGGATTTTTATTTGTAAATTCGAATTCAGACATTTCAGGAAGATTGGCTTAAACAAATATACTAAATTGCGATTGGATGCAAAAGGCTTGGTATAACATATATGATGTAGAGGGAAAGTATGAGGGAAAAGAACCTCCTTTTGCTGCCCCCAAGGAGCATCCCTGGACAAAAGACTTCGAAGAGAATTACCAAGTTATTTACGAAGAGTTGAAAGCTTACCTGAAAGAGAACAAGCTCATCGGGTATTTCATAAAGTCGATGGTTTCGCGTGAAAACAGCTGGAAGACCATTCCGTTGAGAACCTGGGGCATAGAACAGACCAAGAACCAGGAGCAATTCCCGTTCACCTATTCTCTAATCAAAAAATATCCGCAGATCACTTCCGCCTCTTTCAATTTATTGGAAGCGAAAAGCAAAATCCATCCGCATTGTGGAGATACGAATGCCATATACAGATGTCATTTAGGGCTGGACATTCCAGCCGGATGGCCCGAATGCGCCTTGAGGGTGCAAAAAGAAACCAGGCCTTGGGAGAACGGCAAATGGCTGATGTTCATGGATGCATACGAACATGAAGCATACAACAATTCCGAAAAAGACAGGTTCATCTTTGTCGTGGATGTGATCCGCGACGAATTCAAGAATGAAAAAGAAAAAGTTTGTGCTACGGTGATGACCTCTTTATTCTTACAAAAGCGCTGGCAGAAATATCCTTTCCTGAAAAAACTTTCGCCCGGCAAAATAAAATTTATCGCAGGCCTGCTCCACCCGCTCACACGCTTAGCAATAGGAAGCGTAAACCTTTTGAAATTCTATTGATGGAAAAGGTGAAAAAATGGTATTCGTTTGCAGAAAATGGTTCTTACAAAGGGCCCGAACCCAGCTTCTTTGATGTTAAGAGCAAGGACTGGCTACCCTTGCTAGAATTGAATTACGAAATCATCTTAAAAGAATTCGCAAAACTCTGTGAAGCGAGGGACAAGAACATCCTTCCATACATGAACCAAACTCTGGCCAGCAACCCTGAAAACTGGACGGTCTTCCCATTATACAACTGGTGCGAGAAGAAAGCAGAGAATTGCGCAAAATGTCCGGAAACGACCAGACTCATTGAAAGCATTCCAGGCATGACCTCTTGTCTTTTTTCCATTCTAAAAGCCGACACCAGAATAAAACCGCATTATGGCGACAGCAACGTGATGTACCGCTGTCATTTAACCTTAAATTGCAAACACGGGTTACCCGAAATAGGCATACGGATCAGGGATGAGAAAACAACCTGGGTAAACGGAAAAGTATTTGCCTTCTGCGATGCCCACGAACACGAGGTTTGGAACAATACAACCGACGACCGCTGGGTCTTGATTATTGATATCATACGGGAAGAATTTGCAGACGAGAAGGCAAAAATTTGCTCAGAAGTGAAAGCTACCTTGTGGTGGCAATTGAAGTTCCAGAATTTTTATTTCCTAAAACACTGTCCGGCTTGGAGTAGAAAAGTGATCCTCAAAGTGAGTTCTTTGTTCTTTTAGAAGATCGCACACTTACCCTTCGACTATGCCAGAGTGAAGGGATTGCGCCTAACCCGTTTCCCATCCCCTACTCAAAAGCAGAATGATCAAACTCAATCTTATGCGTCATCCCACCATACATTTCCTCAAAGTCCTCACCACAGCTTTGTGGGATCTCTGCATGATTGATCAGATTTTCAAACTTCGCCATTGTTTTTTCGTCTCTGATCAGATCAATAAAATCACTGTACTTCTGATAATTGTTAAAGAAGTCACCGGCTAGTAAATAGTGGAAGATGGAATAAATCTCTTCGTATTTTTTAAACATCAGCAAACCTTCAGGTGTCCCGATCTTAGAAAAATCGAGCGCTTCAGGAGCATAAAACAAACGAATAAATTTCTCCAACAAGTTCACCGCACCGTTAATATTTACGTAAGCTTTATCCATTTCAGCATCGCCATTACCTTTTAGCTTTGCTTCTATCGCATCTGCCACCAACTCCGCACTCTGCATTCCTACAAAGATTCCGCTGGAAAAAATGGGATCTAAAAATGCACCCGCGTCACCGATCAAAGCATAATTGTCGCCGTATTTTTTCTCGCAATAATAAGAGTAATCACCCGCCATAGCCGTTTTGTGTTCCATCTTGGCATTTTTCAAAACAGTATCATACAAGTAACATTCCTTAAGTTCCTGTAAATAATAATCTTTTTTCCAATCTTCAGAATCCTGAAATTGCTTTTTCTTTTCTTTCACGTGACTGTTGTTCACGACCACTCCGATGCTCAGGTGTTCTTTGCTGACGGGGATCACCCAGATCCAGCCTTTTTTCTCTCCGCCCAGGTAAACGATCTTGATCACTCCTTCTTTGAGGTTGGTATCGAATTCTGTATTTGTCCAGTGCGACCAAGTTGCCACTCTATCAAGTCCGGAGTATGCTTTTTTAACCCCCAATTTTCTGCCAAGGAAGGTGCTTAATCCACTTGCATCAATGATGAACTTGGATTCAAATTGCTCCTCTTTTCCTTCAGCATTTGTGGCACGGACCTCAACGATTTTGTCGGCTCTATCCAAATTGACATCCTTCACCATGTATTGTTCTTTTACTTCCGCACCGGATTTTTTACTGTTGTCGAGCAGCAGCTTATCGAAAGCCGAACGGATCACGTGAAATGCGAGGTAAGATTCATCTTTGATCACACTTTTAAAACACCACAAAGAGCGGTTCACGCCGTCATTTGCATCAAAGCTCACACCCGGCTTGCGAGTCGAAATCTTCTTCAAGTCTTCTATCAATCCAAGTCTATTGAGTTGAGCATACGAAATCGGAATCAATGATTCTCCAACATGTTCTCTTGGAAACGACTCCTTTTCCAACAAAAGCACTTTGAATCCTTTGTTCGCTAAAATCGTTGCAGCAGTTGAACCTGCAGGTCCACCGCCAATAATGATCACATCGTATGTTTGCATAAATTCGAGCGCTATTGAGTAGCTAAGCTAAAATACAAAAAATTAAATTCCCAGCAAACGGGAAATGATATTCCTTTGAATGTCGGAAGTACCTGAATAAATGGTGCTTCCAAGGGCATCTCTGACAATCCTTTCGATGCCGTATTCGGTCATGTATCCATTGCCGCCGAAGATCTGCATGGTATCCATGGCCGCTGTTACGTAGGCTTCACTGACAAATAATTTAGCGGAAGCTGCATGAATCATGTTCTCTTTGCTTTTTTCCAAGCCATGAGCTGCTTTATATGTCAGAAGTGAACCGGCTTCCAAAGCTACTTTCATATTGGCTATGCGGTGAGCAACTGCTTGCTTTTTTCCAATTGCTTCGGCTCCTGAATTTCTTGTTTGCGCGTATTCGATGGCTCTTTCCAGCAGTTTTCTCATCGTTCCCAAATGACAGGCCGCCATGCCAGTGCGTTCCCATTCCATAGAATGATTGAAAACGGTTGCTCCACCTCCAACTCCACCCAAAACATCTTCCTCTCCCACAAGTACATTTTCAAAGATCACTTCGGAAATGCCGGAACTGCGTAATCCCATTTTTTCGTATTTCTGCCCTACGCTATATCCCTTTGCATTCTTATCGACAATGAACCCGGTGATTCCGCCATAATAGCCTTTGCTCTCGTCGGTGCTTGCATAAACGAGGATAAGGTCACCAACCGGGCCATTGGAACAGAATGTTTTTGTTCCATTGATCAAATAGCCTTTGTCCGTTTTCGTTGCTGTGGTTTTCATGCTGAACACATCGGAACCGGAACTGCTTTCGGTCATGGCGTTAACAGCTACTTTTTTCCCATTGCAAAGTTCCGGCAAATATTTTTTCTTTTGTTCTTCTGTTCCGTATTTCCAGAGGGGCACTACGCAAGCCAACAAATGCGCGCAGACCGAAAAATTCAGCCCTCCGTCGTCCGACCCATAGCCCAATGCTTCCAATGCCAGAACGGAAGAAACAGGATCCAAACCTGCACCTCCATATTTTTCTTCCACTGGCAAACCGGTCAGTTTCTGTTCCGCGCATTTCTTCCATAGCTCCGGCAGGAACTGCTCATGGCGGTCGCGTTCAGGTACATTCTTGTTCAACTCTTTCCTGGCAAAACCAATGATGTTGTCCTGAATAAGTTTTTGCTCCGTCGTTAAGGAAAGTTCCATTAAAGCGATTGTTTTAATTTTTGATAATCCACCTTGTTGCTTGAGGTATAAGGTAGGTCCACGACAAAAACGATGTCGTTTGGCACCATATACGAAGGTAAGTGATTCATGCAATATTCCTTCATTTTTATGAGGGATTTTTCTTCTCCGGCTTTCAGCACCACAAAGGCTGTGATCATCATTTGTTCTTCGTCATTGATCTTCCCAACTACTGCATTCACAACCAATCCTTCGTGCTTGTTCAGGGCCGTTTCTATCTCATCCAGTTCTATGCGGTAACCGTAGCGCTTCACCATTCTGTCCCTTCTTCCCTTGAAAATATAATTTCCATCCTTGGCCACATCCACCAGATCCCCGGTCTTGTACCAGCTCTTGTTTTTATCTTGAAGAAAAACTTCTTTCTCCAGACCGTTCCAGTAGCCCAGCATCAAGCCTTTTCCACTGATCAGTAATTCCTCGTTAACCACCATCGCTTCATAATGTTCGCAAATTTTCCCAATCGGAATACTGTTTTCAACGTTTGCAGGCAGATGGTAATAGGTGCAGACATTGGTCTCTGTGGGGCCGTAAAGATTGTAGTAGTTGGCTCCGGGAACTCTGTTTTTTAATCCCTTGAATTTACTTACCGGAAAAACTTCTCCGGCAAACAAGATCAATTTCAAATTTGAATAATCATATTTTTCCATCTTGCCATATTCCGACAGCATGGTTAAGATGGAAGGCGTGGAATACCAGATGCTAATCTTTTCTTCCGAGATCAGCTGAGCCAGCAATAAGGCCTGTTTGGCAACATCTTCCCTGATGAGCAACAAAGTCGCTCCGTGTTTTATGGAAACATAAAGATCAAATACGGAAAGATCAAAATGAAAAGGTGCGTGGGAAGAAAAACGATCGGAAGACTGCGGTTTAAAAATCATGGAACTCCAGTTGATGAATTCCAATGCGCCTTCGTGTGAATACATCACGCCTTTGGGATGTCCCGTTGAGCCAGACGTATAGAGGACATAAGCCAGATCATCCGGGGAGCGTTTCAAGGCTGCCGCATTGTTTTTTGCGAGCACCAAATTGTCATCCAGCTCAGCAATAAAAGAAAACTCTTCCTTGAAATCTAAAAATAATTCTTTGGTTAGAATGATTGCTGCGGCCTCGCAATCGTGAATGATGAATTTGTTGCGTTCTACCGGAGAGGAAAAATCAACGGGCAGGTAAGCCGCTCCGGACTTTAATATTCCGAAGATACCGGCCACAGAGGTTATGGACTTTGGACAGCAGATGGCTACACGCTGTCCTATTCCGACCGAATTTTCTATGAGGTGAATTTTAATTTCGTCAGCAGCAGCATTCAGTTCTTTGTAACTGATCTTTTGTTCAAGAAAGACTATTGCAGCCTGATCCGGAAAGGCTGCTGCCGAATTTTCAAGAAGCTGATATAGCCTATTGATCTTATCCATTCAGCTTTTTTGCGACGAATCCGGCAATGATCTCAATCGTATCTAAATTTTCTTTGTCGACTTCGTGTGCTTGAAATTCGAACTGATATGTTTGCTCCAGGAACACCACCAATTGCATGGTCAGGATAGAATCAATGATTCCGCCACTGATGAGGGGTGTAGAATACGTCAGTTCTTTATCTTCCGCATTTTTAAGAAAACGCTTTTGGACAAACGTCTTTACAGTCTCTTTTACTTCATTAACATCTACATTCATGTTGTTTTCTTTTAGTTTAACAGCTTATGCATATTAATTAACAACTCTAAATATCCTGTTCTTTTTCGCTTTCAAT
>JBKJQG010000384.1:0-11274 GCA_046594925.1 Bacteroidia bacterium | reverse complement strand
GTAATTTTTATGATAATGCTAATACAAATACATCTGGAGTCTGCAATTCTTCAACAGCTACGAATTATTACATAGACCAAATTTGCGTAAGCTCGGATTCATTATTGTGTAATCTGCCGACATCTATTGACAATTCTATCAGTCTTGTTAAATTCACTGTATATCCGAATCCCTCCACTGACTATATAAATATTGAGTTCACGTCATTAGTGAAACCTTACGATGTCATTATTTATAACTCATTTGGACAAGAAGTTTTCGATAAATCTCAAATTTCTGCTTCTTATGAAACAATTAATATAAGCCATATCGCCAGTGGTGTGTTACTAATAAAAATTTTATATGACAATCAATTCTTTTACTACAAACTTCTAAAACAATAAACATGAAAACACTCTTTAAACTCTTTTTAAGTTCGCTTTTAGCGGTCTTCTTATTTCAAAATGCGAGTTCTCAGTCTACAACTTTTGGCCCTGGATTATTGGGACATACAGGTGGAAGCGTTGCAACGGACTGGTGTGGTTGGCAAAACAATACAATCCCTTTTAACCTTGAACACAGAGTAATAAAAATAAGGTGAAGTTTATTTGGACACTCGGAATGCTTGGCGGCATTATTGGAGAAATAATGATGTGGAACATGGACATACCTAGAGAAAAGCAAATTTCAGTCGGACAAGGACAAAATAAAAAAGCTGAAAAAGAAGAAAAAATGGGACTAATTGTTGTAACAATTGCCATCGTGCTGCTGACTTTGAATTTAATGTTGTCAAAATTCCCGAAACACAACCTTTTAGTAATCAAGGTTTCAAAATCAGCAAATAATGTTTAATAAGTTTATAAATACAGACAATTCAAAAACAACCATACTTATTCGACTAATGGTTGGTGCTGTATTTCTTTCAGAAGGCATCCAAAAATTTCTTTTCCCTGCCACACTCGGAGCAGGACGATTTGCAAAAATTGGCTTGCCTTCGCCTGAATTTCTGGGAAGTTTCGTTGGAAGTTTTGAAATTATTTGCGGTGCATTGGTTTTAATTGGTTTACTAACAAGGTTTGCAAGTATTCCATTAATTATCATCATGCTTGTTGCCATCGCCACCACAAAGGCAGAAGTATTAGCCGATAAGGGCGTTTGGGAAATGCTTCACGGAAGCAGAACTGACTGGGCAATGCTTTTAGGTAGTATTTTTCTTTTAATCAAAGGCGGTGGCTTGTGGTCGCTTGACAATAGAATTGTGAAAAATGGAAAGCAAAGTTGAACTAAAAGACATAGCGAAACTTTTTCTAAAACTGGGAGTAATTGGTTTTGGTGGTCCTGCAGCACATATTGCAATGATGCAAGACGAAGTTGTTACAAAAAGAAAATGGCTGACCGAACAACACTTTCTTGACTTAATTGGTGCGACAAATTTAATTCCCGGCCCAAACAGCACCGAAATGGCAATCCACATTGGACACGAAAAAGCTGGTTGGAAAGGTTTAATTGTTGCAGGGCTTTGTTTTATTGTTCCTGCGGTTTTCATTACAGGTATTTTTGCCTGGCTTTACAAACAATACGGACAAATTCCCGAAGTGCAACCATTTATTTATGGTATTAAACCTGCAATTATT
Source organism: Bacteroidia bacterium (assembly GCA_046594925.1). GTDB lineage: Bacteria > Bacteroidota > Bacteroidia > 2-12-FULL-35-15 > 2-12-FULL-35-15 > 2-12-FULL-35-15. Next base: position 9,661 of record JBKJQG010000384.1, on the reverse strand, counting down.
GCGATAATTCTTGGGGCTGTTTACCCTTTAGCCAAAAAATCTTTAAAGTCATTTGAGTTGGTAGTCATTGGAGTTTTGGTATTAGCTTGTTCCTTGCTTAGCTTCAATGAAATTTATCTGATGTTTGGTGCAGGTATCATTGCATTGCTTTTGACCTCATTCAAGAACAATAGAAACTTAAATGGCTTTTTACCATTTCCCTTTTTACAAATTACAGGCACAACAGTTGTTTCAGCAACTAACTTAAACCTGTTTTGGATTTTTCTAAAAGTTGGTGCTATACTTTATGGTAGTGGTTATGTATTGTTTGCATTTCTCGACACAGAATTAGTTTCGACAGGTCTGTTAAGTAGACAACAACTAATTGATGCAATTGCAGTAGGACAGTTTACACCTGGCCCTGTTTTTTCTTCTGTAACATTTATTGGTTATCAGATCAACGGGGTGACAGGTGCAATCGTTTCTACAATAGGAATTTTTCTACCATCATTTGTATTCGTTGCTTTACTTAATCCGCTTGTCAAGAAAATGCGAAACTCAAAACTCTTTTCTGCATTTCTTGACGCTGTAAATGTAGCTTCGGTTGCAATTATTGTTTCCGTTTGTTTTTCTATGGGCAAAGACACAGTTGCAGACTGGCGGACAATTTCTATTGCGGTTTTAAGTGTTATTCTGACATTTGGATACAAAAGAATAAATAGTGCATTTATTGTTTTGGGTGGTTCATTACTTGGTTACTTATTGACACTTATATGACGACAAATACGACAGAAAAAGAAGCACATACGCCTAACAGCACCTACCCAAAAGGCGGGGTTTCGTGCTTCGCAGACAGTTTTGTGGTAGCCGAAAGTTCAGTGCTCCGAATGAAGTTTAGTGGTAAAAATCCCGCCCTTCGGGTAGCTGCAAACCGTTATAGCCAATTGTAAAATGACGACCAATAGTAACCTTGACATAGAAACGAAAGTAATTGAGCGTTTTGTTATTAAGACAAAACGTGACCGATATTTGACCTTTATAAAAAATGACAAGACCAGAGAAAAGTTCGTCAACGATCTTCATCATATGAATTTTTTACAAACAGAGCTTTTTGACAAAGTTGAAGGGAACGAATATGATGTAATCAAAAACAGAATAAAAAGTTTAGGAATTTTAAACGACTGTTACTTAATATCCGATAATCCACGGCTTGACAAAAAAAGGCTTGATATAGAAACGGCTCTGAGAGAAACAATCGGAAGTGACAGCGGAACACTAATCGTATTTGGAGACGCTGAAATTATATATTCAGAAGCCGAAGGATTTAATAATAGACTAATAAGTAGATCGACAAAATTCAAGTAGTTAGAAATGACCAGAACTGACGACAACTACGTTAAAATACTTTTCCGCTTTCACAGTGACGTTTTAGACGAAGAAACAGTCGAAACAATGTGGGCGACAATTGTTGACAATGATAAAGGACTTTACAAGCTCGACAGCATTCCATTTTACGCTCCTCTTGTTGCATCGGAGGACATTGTGTTTGCGGAGTTTGACAAACAAGAAGAAATGTTGACTTACCGCAAGACCGTTGAATATTCAGGTAATTCGACTGTTCAAATTGTTTTAATGGACAAGTCAAAAGACATAAATAAAATTCGTGACCTATTCAAAGAACTTGGTTGCGTTTCAGAAAAAGTTAATGAAGGATATTTTTCAATGGAAGTTCCTTCAACTGTTGACTATAAAAATATTAAGAAAAAGTTAGACGAGTTAGAAATGCAAACGACAATTGGTTATGCAGAACCTTGTTTAGCTGACGGACACAGACAATGAGAAAAACAACTGGCTATAACAGCCGTCTTGCGTTAGCGGGCTGACGTGCGAAGTTTCGGAGAAGCAAGGTCAGTAAATCTGCACATCATCCGCCGGCTTTTTTAACCTTGTAGTTCATGTCTGTAAGCAGCTTCAATACTTTATCGCGGTGATCACCTTGCAAAAGGATTTCAATGCCTTTAACGCTTCCACCAACCCCGCATTTTTGTTTGAGCAGTTTTCCCAGTGCTTCCAGGTCGTTCATGTTGCCAACATGTCCGCTGATGCGGGTAACCAATTTTCCTCCGGCGATGCGGTCGAGAAATATTTTCAAGTTCTGTTGCTGTGGGGGAAGAGATTGCATGGGGGTATCGTCTTCGGTTTTAAATTCAAAGTCTTTGTTGGTGGAGTATACGAATCCGTCTTCGTTGTTTTTCTTTGCCATTTTAATTGACTTATGTTAATCTTCCTTGAGCGTCATTGCGAGTTACGAAGCAATCCCTTCTTGCTGGCGACCTATCTTCTTATCGTGAAAGATTGCTTCGTAACTCGCAATGACGGTTCTGAGTTTGTGAATCGCTTTGTTTAGGAAAAACTACCTTCATCACTTCATCACCCCATCACCGCATCACTTCATCACCCCATCACTTCATCACCCCATCACCCCATCACTTCATCACCCCATCACTTTTTTTTAGGGGACAATTATCTTCAAAGATAAGGGATTCACTTTTATCCGAAGCTCGTTCCCTATTTCGATCGGTTCTCCATCAACGTGTGCTATCACTCCTTTTTGTTTTACTGTTACCTCTTTGGCTTTTATCACTTCTAAAAATGTGGACTTGTGCAAAGATCTTTTAAAAAGCCTGTAGCCAATGGACAGGGCATTCAGAAACTTAAAGTCCTTAAGAATGGCAATGTCCATCATGCCATCCGAGATATCTGCAGTTGGAGCGATGAAAGCATTGTTGCCCCATTGCGATCCATTAGCGAAACTGATAAGGTAAGCATTTTTGGTAGTGCTTTTTCCGTCAAAAATCAATTCAAAGTCCTGAGCCTTGTATCTGGGGAACTCCCGTGTGATCACTTTGATGTAAGAAGAGAATCCACGCTTCCCGAACTTGGCGAACTCCCAACCGATGTGTGCATCAAATCCGACTCCTGCGACATTCACAAAAGTCTCTTCGTTCATTTGTACGGTATCGATCTTGGTCAGTTTGCCCACATTGATCACCTGCATCGCTTTCTTCAGGTTTAACGGAATGTTGAGATGTCTGGCCAAGCCATTTCCCGAGCCTGTAGGAATAATCGCCATTGCTGTATTTGTGTGCACCAATCCTTTACCCACTTCATTCACGGAGCCGTCGCCACCAACGGCAACGACAATATCGATTTTTCTCGCAGCAGCATCTTTCGCCAATTCAATGGCATGTTTGGCTGCTTTTGTATAGGCGATCTCATAGTCGAAGAGCGAACGATCCAGTTCTTCATCGATCAGTTTCTCGATCACCTTTTGGCGGCCTATTCCTGAGATGGGATTTACTATGAAGCAAATGGTTCTTTTCGTCATTGTAGAGGATTGAAAATTCTACTTTCTCTTATACAAGTAAGCAATAAGCAATAGGCAATTGCCAAATCTTATTTCGTTCTTTTACGTTTTTTATTTTCTTCTTATTTTTTATTGCCTATTTCTTCAAATTGCCTACTGCATTATCTCATCTTATTATTGATCAAACTTTGTTGATAGGTCTGAATGATTGCTTTTGTTTTGCGCTCCAGTCTTTTGACCCTCTCGGCCTCCTGAATTAGCATATTATTTATCAGGAGACTGTCATCCATATACCGATAGATTTCTGTTCCGCGGCCAGCAGCAAATTCCATGGCGTAATTTTCCTCTATGATCTGGTAAGCGGAACTGCCGTTATTATACATGAAGGCAAAATGCTGTCCAGCGCTGTCGAATAAACTATTCCCGAAGGAAAAATAGGGGTAGGGATAGTTGATGTAGTCCATTATAGATGGTTGAATATCAATTTGTTGTGTAACGGTTGAGTCCATGCCTTTGAGTTCACTTCCCTGCATGTAATACAAGATCGGAATGGTGCTGTTTCCAATTTTATTCTGATAAAAACGACTTTCGGTCACCCCGGTATGATCAGCCACCAGCACAAAAAGAGTATTCTTGTACCAAGGCATTTTGGAAGCGGTCGAAAAGAACTGCTGCAGGGCATAGTCGCTATAAGCGATGGCTTTGTGGATCGGCAAATGCCCTTCCCTGAAACGTTCCTTGTGCTTTTCGGGTATGCGGTAAGGATGATGGGAAGTCAGCGTGAACAGTGTTGCAAAAAAGGGTTCTTTTTTCGTATTGATGGTTTGCGCGGTGTACTGAAGGAATTCTTCGTCCCAAATGCCCCAGCTTCCATCATAATCCTTTTCGTTGTTGTATTCGGTCCGGCCGTAATAAGCATCGAACTCCGCCACTTTTGAAAAGCCGTCAAATCCCATGGTTCCGTTAGTGCCTCCATGGAAAAAGGAAGTGCTATAGCCCATTTTTTTAAGCTGACCGGCAATACTGGTGATCTGGTTGCTTCCATAAGCGGAGGAGATGTAAGGCTCGTTCATCCAGGTGGGTGTACTGGCGACAATGGCAGGAATCCCCTGAATGGACGTTTTCCCGTTCGAAAAAGCATTCACGCAGGTCTTGCTCTCCCGGATCAATGAATCCAAGAAGGGGGTGGATCCTGATCCTTTTCCGTTGATCGCCCCGATGTAGTCCTTTGAAAAGCTTTCGAGTGCAATGATGAATACGTTCAGTTTTTTGAACGTTCCCGTCTCCGCTTTGTGGTGAGGATTGTAAATGCTCAGCAGTTCGGCTTCATCGGTATAATAGATCTCCGGTTCAATGGTCTGCAGATCCAGGGTCTTAAGTATACTGAAAGGAGTGCTCACTACCAGGGGAATGTATTTCGCTGAGGTATGAGAACCAGCATCCACGGAAGTGATCGGGATGAGCTGGAAGCCTCCGCGGTAACCTACAATGCTCAGGCAAAGGGCCAGAACGAAGACTATGGATTGCGAGAGGTAGGTCTTTTTGTCCCAGTTCAAGGGCTTATGTTTGTCCAGTTTTTTGTAGCAATACCAGGTGAAGGCCGACAAGACCAGCCATATCAGGAACATGTACCAGTATTCCTTGAGGAACAACGGTAGCAAACGGCCGAGATCGTTTCCCATACCGCCTCCGAAGAAGTTGAACACATCGGCTGTGGTCCTTTTCATTGTGAACTGGAAATAGATCAGATCGACACAATTGGCCAGGATCGCTAGGCTGTTGACTGAAATAAACAAGAAAAGAAGCAATTTCCGGTAATAGCGGTTTTCACGGAATGGGAATGGCAGCAGGTAAAGGATAATGAAAAGACTGTTGGAAAGGATGATGACGGAGATGTCGAAACGCAGTCCGGAGATCATGATCAGCAAAAGCTCTCCGAATCCCAGGTCAGAAAAATAGAAGTGGTTGAACCCGTAGAAAAGCAGTCTGCAGACGGTGTAAAGACAGAGCAAAAGCCCTGTTTTTTTCAATAAGGTATTCAAGTTGGATCCCCGGATTTGCATTGCTCACAAAACTACTAAAAATAACAAGATTCATTTTAATCAGTCCCGAAATTAGCAATTTGCGGTCGGGCGGATGTTTTTGGCAGGGGGTAGGCCAAAATTTTTTAAAATATATTTGTACGGTATTAGAATTTTAATATATATTTGCCGAAATTTTAATTAAAATCACAAACAAAACAAAATGAAAAAATTATTTACATTAGTTGCCCTAGCAAGTATGTTTACATTCGTTGCTTGCGGACCAAGCGCAGAAGAAATGGCTGCAAAAGCTAAAGCTACTGCTGATTCAATCGCTGCTGTAGAATCTGCTAAAGCTGCTGAAGAAGCTGCTAAAATGCAAGCTGCTGCTGATTCAACTGCTGCTTACGCGGAAGCTGAAGCTGCAAAAGCTCAAGCTACAGCTGATTCAATCGCTGCTGCTGGAACAAAGAAAAAGAAATAATATTCTTTTTTTTCAAAAGAAAGGCTTCGTTTTACGAGGCCTTTTTTTTTGCCCTTCTTCCCCGGAATGTCCCCAGCCCTCCCAATGCATTTGTTATAAACTTGTTAAATACTGTTATTTGTAACTTTTATTCGAAAATGCATTATACTTTTACGACCTATTCTGTTTTTATGCGACATTTTCTCATCTTAGTGTGTTTCCTGTTTTCAATGCAAGTCTTTTCCCAAACGATGACTATTTCGGGGAATGTACAGGATACAATAGCTAAAACGCCATTGAGAAATTCAGTAGCAATGGCTATCCGCATCAAGGATTCTGTCCTGATTGCCCATACCCGTACCGATGAGAACGGAGCTTTTAAACTTTCAGGCCTTCCCATCGACACCGTTCAGGTGATCATTTCCAATTCGAAATTTAATGAGCAGACCTTTTACGTCTTCGGAAGCGCCAAGAACTTCGAATTCGATTTCGGAAAGGTCGTTCTTCCGCCCAAAAGCCAGCAGCTGGGCGAAGTGATCATATATGCCTTTAAGGATCCTGTCTATTACAAAGGCGATACCCTTGTCTATACTGCCGATTCCTTTAAAGTTAAACCCAATGCCACAGTAGAAGACCTTTTGCGCAAGCTACCCGGCATTAAAGTAGATGCTGCCGGAAAAATCACTTCGCAGGGGAAAGAAGTGAGCCAGGTATTGGTGGACGGAGATGAATTTTTCGGAAGTGATCCGACCGTTGCTACTAAGAACTTAGCTGCTACAGGTGTGGAGTCGGTTCAGGTGTATGAGAAGAAGAATGAAAATGCGGCTGATGGAGAAGAAGAAACGACTCAGGTGATGAATCTCAAGCTGAAAGATGAAGCCAAGAAAGGGTATTTCGGAAAAGTATCAGGTGCCAGCGACTTTCAGGATTTTCACGAAGGGGAGCTCCTTGCCAATAGATTTCGGAACACGCAAAAAGTATCCGTCTTTGCTTTGGCAAGCAATACGCCTAAGTCGACTTTCGGTTGGGGCGATATGTATAAATACGGACTCGATAATGAATCCAACATGCAGGAAGGTGAAGATGGAGAAAGGTATTGGTCCCAGAACAACGATCAGAACCAAGGTGTTCCAAAGACCTTGAAGAGTGGTTTTTACTTCAACGACAAGCTCAACAAGAAAACAAAACTGGGTGTGAACTATACTTATAACAACAATCAGTTAAAAGCCAGCAGCTCAACCCGCTCACAGTTCTTTCTGGCTGATACCAATTACGTGACCGACAATGTGAATGAGAGCCTTCAAAGAAACGAGACCCATGCCATAAATTTTAAACTGACACAAACGTTGGACTCATTGACGGAATTGGAAATTGAACCAAAGTTTAAATTGAATTCCGGAAAACAAGACAATTATCAGATCACACGGTTTCTGACCGATGACGATACATTGATGCGTCAGACCAATGTGTCGAATAGCAACAAGGCGAGCGGCTATAACCTGAACGCCAAAGCAAAGCTCACCCGTAAGTTTAAGAACCGCGACCGTTTGTTCCGGATGAATTATAACATTACCCTGGATGATAACAAGTCAGAAGGCCTTTTAAAATCCTTTAACTCTACTTACGATTCCATTCCAACGAATGACAGCATCGATCAGAAGAAGAACAATGCCGGTTATTCACAAATGCACAATGCAAGTGTGATCTATACCGAGCCGTTGACAAAAAAGATCAAACTGGAATTCGATTATTCGTTCAATTATACCCTTTCCAACCAAAGCAAGAAAGCGTTGAACTTCTACAACGGCGAATATTCGGCTTATGATTCGACACTGACGAATGACTTTGAGAATGTGAAGATGACAAATCGTTTCGGGGTCAAGTTCATTCACGAAACCAAGAAACAGTCCTTCAATGTGGGAGCAAGAATTAGGAATGTGGATGTCAGCAATACCAACCAAATCACCGATGAGGTGTTCAGCCAGTCCATCAACAATGTGTTGCCTTTTCTGGGTTATATGTACCGATTTAGTCAAAGCAGCCGTTTCAATTTTAGATACACTACCACTTCCGCGCAGCCCAGCATGAATCAATTGCAACCTGTTCCCGATAACACCAATCCGAACAAGGTGACTATCGGAAATCCGAATTTGCTTCCGACCTTCAGCAATAACTTCAACGCGTCTTTTAATTCCTATAAACCCGTTAGCGGAAAATACATCTGGATGAATGCAAACTATACAATGACAGATAACGCCTTCGCTAATTCCGTTAAATACGACAGCGTTGGCAGAGCCGTGTCGCAAACTTTGAACGTTGATGGGAATTACAATGTCAATGGATATCTCGGAGGAGGAATCCCCTTCTTCTCCAGGGCTTTGAACATTCAGCCGAGCGTGAATGGGAACTACAGCAGCTATTCCAGCTTCATCAATTCTGAAAGAAACACTACTAAGAATCTAAACATGAATTTCGGAATTGACTTAGAAGTGGACATCGACACTTTGGCTTTTTCTGTGGGATATAATTATGACTACAATGCGCCTTCCTCTACGCTAAGTACAGCCTCCAATAAGCCTTATTCAGAACAAAAATTTGATGCTGACTTTAGGTTGAAACTTCCCTGGAAGATGCTGATACAAACAGAGGCTACCTATGTGATCAACAGTCAAAGAGCGGAAGGCTATAACCTGAATTACATTGTCTGGAATGCAAGTTTCAGCAAAGCTTTCCTAAAAAACGAAAACCTCATTCTTGCAGTCGAAGGAAATGATCTTTTAAATCAAAACATTAGTAATAAAAGAACGATCCAGGACAATGTCATCACCGACAATAAAACGAACATCATTTCGCGGTATTTCATGCTCCGCCTTACTTATAAGTTCAACAGCACAAAAACAAAAGACAATGAAGAGAATATGTGGTAGATTCGTTGTTGTTCTGGTTCTTGCAGTTATTGCTGCAGGGCCCGCTGTTGCTCAAGTCACGGCTGGAAAAATTGTGTTCGAACGCAAGACCAATCTTTATAAAAAATTCAAAGACGATAACGTAAAAGAGTGGTTGAAAGAAGAAGACAAAAGTAAAGTAGACCTGTTCGAGCTTTATTTCAATGATTCTTTGTCCGTCTTCAAACCTCAGGAAAGCGATTTGAAAGAACGTATGAGTTGGGCGACCAGCAAGAATACTACTTACCAGAATTTTAATTCACATAGTATGTTGTCCATCAAAAGTGTTTGGGGCGAAGCTTTGTATGTTCAAGATTCCGTGCAAAAGCGCAAATGGAAAATAACTGACAGCAAGCGCGTGATCAGCGGATACAATTGTAGAAAGGCGATCTGGAGTCAGAACGACAGCACCCGCATTTACGTTTGGTATACTGATGATATTGTTCCTAGTGTCGGCCCGGAAAGTTTTTCTGGTTTGCCCGGAGCCATCCTAGGATTGGCTACCGAGGATGGTGGCGTGATCTATTTCGCCAAAAGTGTGGACGTGTCGAAACCTGCTTTAGAAGTATTGCTTCCTAAAAAAGGAAAGAACAAACTCTATGATCCGGTGGATTTGAAAGCCAAACTTGAAAAAGATTTCGGAAAGAACCCCTGGGGCAAAGCCATGATTCGAGAGCTGTTTAGCTGGTAATATTTTCATCTCTTATGCTTTGACTGCGCTCAGCATGACGGGCGACAAATACACCGTCACACTGAGCTTAGTCGAAGTGCTAGAGCTAGAATTTGGTTCAATCGATAATCACCTTGTTCCTGTAGATTTTCTCCCCGTCAGTAAGTTTTATAAGGTAAACACCTGCTCTCGCTCCGGAAAGATCGATTTCATTTT
>JBKJQG010000296.1:0-7629 GCA_046594925.1 Bacteroidia bacterium | reverse complement strand
GAAAAATGGAATGAGCATATAAGCGCAAGAGCGCTTATATGCTTTCCAAAATAAAACAAAAGTCTGTTATTTCTGAATAACAAGTTTCTTATTATCTGCAACTTTATCATTAATCAGGATCTTGTAAAGATAAATACCGCTATCATATTTCTGCAAATCCATTTCAACCTTATTTTCTCCGCTATTAAGTGTATACGAGTTCAAGAGCCTTCCGGTTATGTCGTATATCATAATAAATCCGCTTTCGTTTTCATCCAATAGTGCGGAATTTCAATAAAAAGGTAACAAATTATTTTAATAGTTAATAAATTTGTTTGCAAATTTTGATCATTCCAAACCCAACATCGCTCTAAACGATTCCTTCCCTTCCTTGGTTTTCTTTAGGTTGCTGATGAGCAGAAGAGCCCTGTCGATGCGCAATTGTGAGTTCTTTACTGTGTTCACGTAATGAATGATGTAGCGTTGTTTTCCAGGAGTAAGCATCTGGAAACGTCTCATTCCTTCTTCATCCTGGTTCAAAAGTTCTTTCAACTCCTCCGATACTTCCATTCCGAATTCGCTGTCATCTTTTTTTAATGAAATAGTCACTTCATCTTTGAATTTCAACCCCAGCTTTTTTAAACGGCCCATGTTGATGCTCACATAGCCGCTGCCATTTCCCAGAGCAACCAATCCGCCTTGAAAGGTGAGTTTATCATTGATCGTACAGAGTAGGCGCATTTTAAATTTACCACCTAATTTATCTATGATGTTGGGCGGAACTTCAAAGTAATGCATGCCGACGAGGTGCTCCAGCTTATAGATTCTGCTCTTGTATTTTATTTCTGACTCTTTTTTCTTTGCCATAAAACTTAAAAGGAAGCATTCAGTTTTGCGATCAGCAGAGGGTGCATTTTTTTGATCAAGCCTGTTAAAATGCCTGGGAATGGACCTTTTACATGCACTGTTTCCACTATTTTGCAGGTATTTTCTGTTTCGCCCTGAGAAAAAACGAAGGAGAGTGTCAGCGTTAAAAATAAAGGATAGGCGACATACAAAACTTCGTTGTCTTTGGTGGTAACGGTTGCTTTGTAGTTGAATTTCATTCCTGTTACCGGCATTTTCTCCCGGATGATGAAATGGGTTTCATCTATTTGTTCCAATCCGACAAACAAAGGATGCAGCGCCGAGAATTTCCGGAAGTCGGAAAAGTGAGTCTGCGTGTTCTCCGGACTAGTGTTTACGGTATGTTCAAGGGTGATGGTTTTGTTCATGGTTTAAAAAAAAAGGGGCTTTGAGCCCCCTTATGATGTTTGATATTCAAATCGTGTTCTTTTCCTCCCCCTGCCCCCTCCAAAGGGGGATATGTTCGTAGCATCTACAAAGTTCGGCGCACAGATTCGTAATTCCGAGTACTCGGGACGTTTTTGTTCGCTATCCGTAAATTATTCTTCTTTCTCAGCGTTTTCGTATTTCACGATGTCGCTGGCGAAATCCATGAAAAATTTGTGTGCGGATGTGAAGACAAAACGATTATCGCCGGTTTTTTCGATGATGTTTCTTCTGTTCAGGGTGTTGATGAAGTTTCTGCGTGATTCTGTGTCTTTCAACTGTTTGTTTGACAAGATCAGGTCGATGTAGGATGAGTTGGTGAAATAGTTCTCGATCTCTTCCATTTCAAACTCGCTGAATTGGATTCTTTCCAGAAAATTCTTTCCGTCTCTGTCCAGCTCATAGCTCAACAAAGAAATGAAGATGCAAATGTCGCGGGATAACATTTCTGCTGATTCCTCAGAAACGAGGTAAGCATAATCCTGCGTCAATCGCAATTCATAATTGAACGATGCTTTGAAGAAGTAAGTATACGATTGCTCGTTATCTTTTACTGTCTGGTAAGTACGTTCCGTAGGCAGCATAAATTTTCCTGCCATGAGGTCTTCTACGATTTGTCGGTGGTGATTAGGAAATTCCATCTTGTGTATCGATTATTAGTGATTGTGGTTGAATGGTTACTTTCGGTACTGTTAAAGTCAGGTCGTTGATCTTGATCTTGTCGAACTGGGGTTTTGAGCCGTAGTCGCGATCAATGTCTTCGTCAAACGCCAGAGTAGTTAAAGCAAAGAATTTTTCGATCTCTACTTTCTTATAATCTTCTTTCAATGTTTTGTTGCACCAGCTGAAGAAATTCTCTACCGGCAGGTTGTCTTTCAGTTTCTTAGTATAATGTTCTTTGTCGAAGATCCATTTTTCTGCTTCTTGTTCTTCTTCTTCAAAATAAACATCGGTTTCGTTCTTGAATTGTTCGAAGATCTCGGAAGCATTGTAAAACGTGTCGTTCGAGTAGACCGAAACCTCCTTGCGTTTAAGCAATTTAGGGGATTTGCGTTTGTAAGGATTTTTCAGATAAGTGATCCAACCTGTGAGGATGATAGACTCTGTTCGGATACGCTCGATCAAAGGCAATAACTCATTTGTCAGAATTTTAGATTGACGCAACAGGTTGTCGTTCACCTGGATCAATTGGAAATACAATTTCTCGAATTGAACACGGGCATTCTCATCATCAAAATTCAAACGGTATTTGTTTGAGAATTCGGAGATCTCATATAATTTATTGGCTACTGAAGTAGAGTGGTTGATGTCGAGGATCTTGTTCAAAGGAATGATGTATTCATCGATCCAGCGGGATGCACGCACAATTTTTTCGCGGTAATGGATCTTTTTTACGTTTGCTTTTAACTCACGTGTTTCCTGCAACAAACTTTGAGTGTTACGTTCCACCATTTCGTAGAAAGAACGCACCTCGATTGCTAAGTCGTTCAAGCGCTGGCTCAGTGTTACTTTGTCACCATTGATATTCTCTCTGATCTTGCGGAACAATTCTGCAATTGAAGTGTGATATTTTTCAATTGTTTCCGGCAACATCGGTTTGAACTCGCTCAATACGAACTCGATCAGGTTATAATAGACGGTACGGATCTCGTAATTGTCGTTCACCGGACTCAGGATCTTGTATTCAAGAAGCTGAGGGCGCACATCACTTTCGTGTTTCGCTACTATTTGGTTCAGCACTTCGTATGCAATGATGCCTTCTTTGGATTGTGTTTCAAACAATTCAGCAATCACATCGTAATGTTCCAGTAAGAAGCGGAGTATGGTTTTTGGTTCTGCTTTCATTTTATAGACCTCAGCCCAACCCCTCTCCAAAGGAGAGGTGAGAGGGTTTCGTTTTAGTTTATATTTTTTGTGTTCTCAAAAATATGTTGTCTGAAAATTATAACGCACATTGTTTAGTTCAAATCCTTTGTGTTCTTTTTTACGGCTTTCTCAACAACAGCATTTCTCTCCACGATCACAGCATTCTGTTTTTCGTTGATGTTGATCTTGCCTTTTGAAGGGTAGATGAAGTAGTATTTGTTGAAACCTTCCACGGCATCTGGTGCAGCAAAAATCGGAATAAAGTTGTGAGCATTACAGAACTTCACAAGCTCCGGACGATTTTGTTTGTCGATCGTAGCAACCTCATCGATGAATAAGGTGATCTTGTTCTGCTCGTCGGTGATGGCCAAACGGTTGATGATGGCCATGATGATCACCAAACGGATCATCCTGTCGGTGCCGTCTGATTCCACTTGGTTGGCCAGATCCACACGTTTTTCTGTTCCTTTGATCTCTAACAGCAATTCAATGTTGAACAATTCATCAAAATGAACTTTTTTACCGGTATCCAAATAAGTGTTCAGAATTTTCAAGTTCTCCGACTGGTCAAAGTCGAAACTCATTTGACCGTTGAACTCTTGAATGGAGCTGATTGATTTCAATTCGGAAATGATGCGCTCGTTATCGATCAGGTCAATCTTCAAAGACTCAATGTTAGAGATGCGGGTAGTAGCAAGTTTGGTGTTGAATTTATTGTATACGAATTGTTTGAACTCTTCGTAACGTTTCAATAAAGTGAAAGCAGGGTTGGCGAACTGTGTGGAGATGCTCGACAACAAACCGTCAATACTTCTTTCTTTGTCACTTAAACAAGCGATTTCTTCTTCCACGAAATGGATGAATTCCACTTCGTCGGCAATGCTGCTGCGGAGGCGGTATTTCAGTCCTTCAAAAGCAACATCTTTGTTTGCTTTGATATCGTGACGGTCTTTCTGATGAATTTGAATCTTTGAATAGATGTAATCCAGGTTATCATTGGTTTCGTATTCGCGTGGTTCTACTTCAATGGATTCCATTTCCATTTTGCGGTCCTTCAATTCTTTCACACGAAGTTCCAGGTTGCGTTTTTCTTCGTTCAACTTGTCGAGCATGATCTGTTTGGAAGCGATCTCTTTTACGAGGTCATTCAATTGTGCTTCCAACTCTTTTTTCTCTTCGTTGTAGCCTTTGATTTCATCCACAATGCCTTTTACGGCTCTTTCCAATTGCGGTTTGGTCTCAATGCCTTTGATCTTTTCCTTTATCACTTCCAGCTCTCCGAGAATGCTCTTCAATTTGAAATCTGTTTTCTCTTTGTCGACAACGGTTTTCAAAAGTTCTTCGGTCTGTTTTTTCTCAGCCAACAAAACTTTCAATTCGTCTTTCAATTCTTTAACCGATCTGAATTCGGTCAGCTCTAGTCCTTTTGAAATGTCAATCTCTCCGTCAAAGAGGTGTAACAGCTTGTCTGAAACTTTTTTGATCTGTTTCTTGATCTGCTTGCTTGGTAAACTCAATACTTGCTCCGAAAGAATGGCATTCAGCAATTGTTTTGTTTTTTCGTCATCCGAAATTTTGTGGATCAGCAAGTTGTTGTAGTTGTTGATCTGGTTCTCGACGGAAGCAATTTTATCAGTAACCTTTTCGAGACGGAATTCCAGATGTTTGCTGGAAAGTTTCTGGCTTTCAATGGTGGTGATGCGGTTCTCAATCTCTTTACGTTCCTGATCCAGGTTTTTCATGGATTCTTTCAAGAACTCGATGGTTTCGTATTTGTTGATTTCATTCAACTCCTGTTGTTTCTCGTTCAGGTAGTTGGTCTTGTTCTTGATCTCTGCATTTTTTTCTCCGATGTAAGAAGCGAAATTCAATTCTTTCGGTTTCAGGATCTCGTTGATCTCATTGTGGATAGCTGCAATGTGACGGCCTCGCTCAACGGAGGAAATTTCCAATTCAGGAATGGCTGCAGTATAAGCAGTATTGAAAGCGTAAAGCAATTCGGATACGATGGTCGTTTTGGAATTGTGCACTTTCACCAATTCACGGAAATCGAGAAAGTCCGTGCGTACCGCCTTGATGCTTTTGATCTCTTCATTGATGCGAAGCAAGTCGGTAATGTCTTTTTTATTCTTCTGAGAGAAGTTCAAGCCTTCGTTCTCGCGGTTATCGGCGATGATCAAAGATTCTTTCAAAGTTTTGTTAGTGATAAGTTTGGAGTTGATCAGGTAGCGGTAAACTTTTGAGAAGTTATTGCTCAATCCATCTGCTTTCACTGTGTCTTCTAACCAAACAACAGCATTGTTCTTTGTTCCTCTATGGTAAACAGCGTTGAAGACGTCTGTTTTTGTAGCAAATTTGCTGTGCATAACTCCTCTTTTGTTGAGGTTCTCCACTACTTCGTCAAAGCTCAGCAAACGCTGGTGAGTTCCTTCTGTTTCAAAGAAGAATTCTTCGTTGTAGTCGCTTTCCAGCTTGTAATATTCAAGCTCACCGTCTGTATTCCGTTTTACCAGGATGCAGTAGTAGCCCATTTTATTGATCTCAAAGATCAGGAAACTCTTGTTATGAGTGGGGAAGTAGTGGTGGATAGTTTCTTTATCACCCTTACGCTGGCCTGAGAACGACATTTTTTGTCCGTCAACCACAAACAGGAAGTTCAGCGCGTAGATCAGCGTTGACTTACCAATGTTGTTCGGCCCCACGAGCTGAATAGAATCCGTGTTGTCGAGTTTCATTTCGGCCTTGCCGTAACCTTTGGAATTAATTAAAGAGATTCGAGTAAGCATCTTTTTATGGATTTATAAGATTTATGCTCAAATATACTTTAAGGACGTGGGCTATTTGTTGGGTGAATTGCCTGTTCATAACAATTCGTTTAAAATCGGGGGAAAGGGAGGTTTTGTGTTAAAAAAATTAAAGTTTTTAAAAGTTTTAATTGGGGCTTGACTATGGGATAAAAAATGATTATAAAAATAGAGTTTAAAGTTGGTTTTGGGAGGATGGAACGCTGATGACGCTGATATAGCGGATCAAAAACGAATTATTTACAGCGGAGCGCGGATGGGGCAGGCTTGGCGGATTTGTTTGGCCTTAAAGAAAAGTTTTCAGCCATTTTAGCGCTTCGTCTTCGCTGGTCATGATGCGGGTGGGCGTGATCGGTTTATTGAAGGTGATGTAAGCGTTTCCCATTAGTTTCTGAACACTGTTTTTTACGACAAAAACGCTGGCTAATGTATATTGGTTGGCTTCGGCTCCGGAAGCATATTTTCGGGCGTCTGAACTGGCAAGAGCAAAATCTCCGGCAATAAAGAGAAGCGGAAATTTTTTACCTCCGCCAAGTTCTGCAAATGCATTGACGATCTGTCTTGCATCCACTAACTGTAGCGTCTTGTTGGCCTTTATACCTATCTGAAGGATGCCATCGCTCCGCAGCGATACGGTCGTTGCGTCATTGTCGATGGATCTTACAATTGTGATTTCGCTCATTGGAGTAGAATGGATGAATACAATTTTCTTGCTAAAGCTAAGAATGTTTCTGAATACTTAGGCTAATACTGGAACAGATTTTTCTACAAGGGTGATGATCACGTTACCGTCAGCATCCAGTTCTTTCAACTCCACTTCTTTCAGTTGATTCACCAATGCTGGAGTGTAGGCGGTTTTTACTTTGATGTAGTTGTCTGTGAATCCGTGCATAAATCCTTCCTTGTTATCACCTTCAAAAAGTACGGTACGGGTCTCACCCAGATGCTGTTCATAAAAATGGCGTAATTTTTTTGCAGATAAAATGCGTAACATCTTATTGCGTTTCTTACGAATGGCAACAGGTACGACGTCTTTTAGATGGATGGCATCGGTGTTGTCTCTTTCGGAATAGGTGAAGACATGCAAGTAGGATATAGGCAATTCATTCAGGAAATTGTAGGTGTCCAGAAAATCTTCTTCTGACTCTCCGGGGAATCCTACGATCACATCCACGCCAATGCAGCAATGAGGCATCATGGATTTTATTTTTGCGACACGTTCGCTGTACAACTCCCGTAAATATCTTCTCCGCATCGCTTTCAATATTTTGTTGCTGCCCGACTGCAAAGGAATGTGGAAATGCGGGACAAATCTTTTGGAGCGGGAGACAAATTCGATGGTCTCGTCCTTTAATAAATTAGGTTCAATGGAAGAGATTCGGAAACGTTCAATGCCTTCTACTTTGTCGAGTTCCTGAACCAGGTCAAAGAAGGTCTCTTTCTTTTGTCCGACGTCCGACGTCTGATGTCCGACCGCCTGAGTTTTCCCAAAATCACCTAGATTCACACCTGTCAACACGATCTCTTTCACGTCTTGTTTGGAAATATCGTTCGCATTTTTGACAGCGTTAAGAATGCTGTCGCTCCGGCTGCTGCCTCTGGCCAAAGGAATGGTGCAGAAGGAACAATTGTAATCGCAGCCGTCCTG
>JBKJQG010000293.1:0-10153 GCA_046594925.1 Bacteroidia bacterium | reverse complement strand
CAGGTTCATGTACACCTCTCCGAGCAATTGTTTGTTCTCCTCCTTCTTCAATTCAACTTTTTTCTCAACTGTTTTTGCAGCAGTGCTGGCATACAACAGAGCCATATCATATTCCCCTTTGCTGTTATACACCATGCTGATGTTATCAAGTATGGATGCGGACTTTAGAATATCTTCCGGAGTTTTCGATGTTTTGATAGCCTCATAAGATTTGAGGTAATATTTAATTGCCTTATCGAAATTCTTATTGATAAAGTAGATGTTTCCCACGTTGTTCAGACAAATATTGATCAGCTCCTTATTCTCCGATGCTTCAGCCAGCGCCAATCCTTTCAAATACCCATCCAATGCTTTATCATATTCTCCTTTTTTATAATAAATGTTTCCGAAATCAGCTTGTACTGTCGCCATCCAAACCGTACTATCGAGACGGGTGTATATCGCCAGCGAAGAATCGAGGTCTTTTAAAGCCTTTTTGTAGTTAAGTATGTCGCGGTAACATTTTGCGCGAATAAAGAGCGATTTTGCAAGCGACGCGGAATTAGGAAGCTGTTCACCCAATTCCAAAGATTTGTTCGCATACATAACTGCCTTCTGGTGATCACCTATCTGCGTCCGGATATTGTTGGCTATTGAATCATAAATAACCATCTGCCTTTCGAGTGTTTTTCCGACCAGAAACTTTTCCAGCTCGGCATCGTCCGGGACAGAGAACGCTTTTCCTTGTGCGCTCAAGCCTCCCGCAAACGAAACAAGCACCGTGAAAATGGATATGACTACTTTTCTTATCATTGTTTTGCTAAATGGTAAATTAAAAACGGACGCCGATGACAAGTATGTCATCCACCTGCTCCAGGTCGCCTCTCCAGCTATCGATGGTGTTGTCGAGTTTTGCTTTTTGTTCATCCATTGGCTTACCAGCAACCGATAACAAGAGTTCCTGCAATTGTTTATACTTAAATTTCTTTCCCTTCGGCCCTCCGAATTGATCTGCGAAGCCGTCGGTGAAGACATAGAATACATCGCCTTTCTGAACCGCTACTTGCTGAATGGCAAAAGGTTTGAGCTCTTCTCCCAAAAACAAACCGACGGGATGTTTATCGCCCTTAATCTCCGTGATGACATTATTTCTTAACAGCCACAGAGCGTTAAAAGCCCCGGCATATTCCAGCACATTGTTTTTTTCATCGAAAGCACACAAGGCAATGTCCATCCCGTCCTTCACCGCCGAGTCTTCGAAGGTCTGCTTCAATGTCCTGGTGATCCCTTTGTTGAGCTCATTCAGAATGAGGTTTGGCTTGGTAAGTCCGTGCTCATTGACAGCCTGACTCAGGAGGTTGTATCCCACGATGCTCATGAAGGCGCCCGGAACACCGTGACCCGTGCAGTCAACTGCAGCAAACATTTTTCTATCACCCCAGTGCTCGAACCAGTAGAAATCACCGCTGACAATGTCCTTTGGCTTGTAGAACACAAAGGATTCAGGGAAAAGTTTTTTAATGAATTCATTGTTCGGAAGGATGGCTTCCTGCAAACGCTTTGCATACTTTATGCTGTCGAACACTTCCTTATTCTTAGATTCAAGGAGGTTGCTCTTTACTTCGATCTCGCTGTATGCACCCTGTAGCTTTCTATTCGCCTTTTGTTTTTGCTTTAAATTTCGAAAGATTAAAAATGCGAGGATGAGCAGCAACAAAAATCCGAGGATCAAGGAATTCCGGATGATGACCTGCCGCTTTGCTGCTTCTGTCTGTTCCAACTCTTTTTTCTCATGCTCCTGCTTTTCCTTCTCCGCTTGCTTCGAAAACTCATACTTTAACTCCGCCTGAATGGATTTTTCTGTGTTGTCCTTATTGTAAACGCTGTCTTTGTATGCATTGAAGATCTTGTAGAACTTAAGCGCATCGCTTTCCTTGCCGAGATGTTCATAAGCATAACTGAGGGTATTTGAACTCTGTTTGATCATTTCCATGTTCTCCATTTCTTTTGCTGCTTCATAACTCTCTTCCGCGTATGATGCCGCCTGAGCATATCTCCCCAGAATGTTGTTAATCACACCTAGATTGTTCCGGATGTCGGTAGCACCATACTTATCCTCCATTTTATTTTTAAGTACTATCGCCTTCATGAAATAATCAACAGCTGCATCGTATTTTTTCTGTTCCTGATAAACGATGCCGATGCTATTATAGATAGTGGCTTCCAGGGCGGTATTGCCAAGTTCCTTTTGGATGATCAAAGCTTCATTAAAATAGTTGAGTGCTTTATCGTACTTTTTCAGACTAATGAGCGTGTTCCCGATGTTGATCTTAGCTTGGGCAACTCCCAATGATTTACCAATGGCCAACTTTATGGTGAGACTTTTAAAATAATAGTCTAGCGCTTTCTGAAATTGAGCTTGTCTTTCATAATTCAGACCGATGTTGTTATAAGCGATGGCCATACCATCCTTGTCCTCCGCTCTTTCATAAGCAGCCAGTGAAGAAAGATATTCTTCGATGGCTTTAGAATAATTGCCTTGCCGTGAATAAATGATTCCCAATCCATTGCTGGAGGAAGCCGCTCCATCATTGTCTTTTAAAAGTTCACAGATCTCGCGGGACAGCGAATAAAAAACAATGCCTTTTGAGTTGGCGCCCCTCAGCACAAACGAGGCCCCCATCGTACGCAGCAAAAGCGGCAACCCTTTGTGGTAATCGGTACTTTTGTTTTCTAAAAATATTTTTGAAGCAATCTGAAAAGCGGTATCCGGATTCTCGTACATGTACTCCCAAACAAAATCATCAATGGCTTTGAAACGGATGGAGTCGGCAACCTGACTTTTGTAAACGGTGAACAAAGAATCCTTGGTATCCGCAAAGGCAGCTTTTGTAAACAGCAGCACTAGTCCAATGAAAAACCGGAGTGTCAATTTCATACGGGAAATATAAAAAGAAAATGAGGATATAAAAAATCGGGGACCTTATATTCTTACGCCGATGATCAGAATATCGTCCACCTGCTCCAATCCGCCTTTCCAGTGCTCGATGCAACTATCCAATGCCGCCTTCTGTTCTGCCATGGTTCGGTCAGAAACGGCTATCAGCAACTGCTGCAACTGCCTGTATTTGAATTTCTTTCCTTTCGGACCGCCAAACTGATCAGCAAAGCCGTCCGTAAAGATGTAGATCAGATCATTTTTTTCCAGCGAAACCTCCCGGTTGGAAAATGGTTTCAGGTCTTCCCCGACAAATAGGCCGATGGGATATTTGTCGGCAGGATATTCGATCAGCGTTTTATTGCGGACAATCCACAAGGAATTGTAAGCCCCGGCATATTCCATTTTTTTCCTGTCGGAGCTGATCGAACAGAGCGCCACATCCATTCCGTCGCGTACTACAGAGTCTTCTTCCTGCTGCCTCAATGTTTTGCTGATGTTCTTGTTCACCGAATCTAATATGAGTCCTGGTGAAGAAAGTCCCTGTTCATTAACCGCCTGATTCAAGAGGTTGTAGCCGACAATACTCATGAAAGCTCCCGGAACACCATGCCCGGTGCAATCTACGGCTGCAAAGAGAATTCTGTCCTTGTGTTTTTCAAACCAGTAAAAATCTCCGCTGACTATGTCCTTGGGTTTGTAAAAAACAAATGATTCGGGTAAGAGTGAACTTATGAAATTATCAGTTGGCAGAATGGCCTGCTGCAAACGTTTTGCATACTTGATGCTGTCTGTCACTTCTTTATTCTTCAAAGCCAGTTCATCCCGGTTTTGCTCAAGTGTCTGGTAAACTTCGATTAACTTGTTGTTCTTATCCTCGATTTCAGTGAAAGATCTTTCGAGTTTGTAATTTGCTTTGTTCTTGATGCGGTAACTTCGGTAGATCATAAAAGCCAAAAGCAGTAGCAAAATTCCACCGACCATCATGGCATTCAAAAAGATGCGCTTTTGACCGAGCTCACTGTCCTGCAATTGCTTTTCCTTGGTCAACAACTGGATCTTCTGTTCTTTCTGATCACTTTCATATTGCGACTGCATCTGTGCCATGCGCTGGGAATTCTCATCGTTGTAAAGCTTATCCTTCAATTCGGAATACTTATCAAAGTAATCGTAAGCTAATTTGTAGTTTCCTTTTTTGTAGTAGAGTGTGGCTAGAGCTCGGAGGCTACCTTTCTGAAAGGACAATGCGTGAATCTCATCGGAAAGTGCATACGACTGAAGAAAATACTTCAGCGCATTCTCATCGTCACCCATTTTCATCGAAAGTTCTCCGAGGTTTCCTGTTGCGATCACAATTCCTTCTTTGTCGTTGGCATCCAACCAGCATTTATAAGCATCGTAAATTTTTATCAACGCCTTTTGATAATCGCCTTTATCCATGTAAACCAATCCGATTCCGTTTAATGAAGCACCATACTGAGCCTTCGCGCCTATCTTTTTCCGGATCTCAAAGGAGGTCTCCAAATATTTCAGAGCCTGATCATATTTCTTAATGCCCTCGTAAGCCAGTCCCATGCGGTGATAAGAATAGGCCATGCCTGCAGAATCTTTTATTTCCGTCTGAAGTTTAATTGCATTCTCGCAAAACTGAATGGCTTTCTGAGGTTGATCCTGACGATCGTAAACGACTGCTATCCGGAAGAGGCAGTCGGCTTCCAGTTCTTTATTTTTGATCTGCTTGGCCAGTTCCAATCCCTTGAACAAATGTAGCAATGCTTTGTCGATGCTTCCTTTTGACGAATACACTTTTCCAAGATGCGTGTAGTCTTTCACGGCATTTTCCAAGTACCCATTCAACGTGTCGATGGCCAATGCCTTGGAATAATAGTGAAAGGCGGTATCGGTATTTCCATTGCCAAAATTCAGATTCCCTTTGATGGAATAACTTCGACTCAACTCAAAAGAATCGTGATTTTTAATGGCGATGCCGCTTGCCAAGGCCAGGTATTTTTCTACGGAGTCGTCGTTCACCCTGATGAACGCGTTGGCCAGGGAGTTGCTGATGCTTGCCCCTATTGAATCGGAGCGGTGAAATTTCAGAGCAGCGAGCAAACTGTCGGTCTCAGACATCCCCTGTGGGAACAGGAGCGCAGACTTCAAAAGAAATGAAAAAAAAAGGATTTGCTTCATCAAAAGGAATACGTTTTAAACTTTGAAACCAAGCACCAATACATCATCCACCTGTTCTAAAGCACCTTTCCAGTCGTTGAAGATTTGCTGAAGCTTGATCTCCTGCTCCGGCATGTTCATATCGTGAATACTAATCAGCGTTTGCTTCAGCTGTTTCGACATGTACTTTTTCCTGTTCGGGCCGCCAAACTGATCGGCAAAACCGTCTGAAAAAATATAGATGACGTCATCCTCCTCGAGTTGGATCTTGTGTCCGATGTATTCTTGATGATCTTCCACGTGTCCCGCAATGGAAGATTTGGTCGGTTTGTATTCAATGATCTCTTTCTTCCTTAAAATCCATAGCGGGCGGTTGGCTCCGGAATAATTAAGAATTTTTGTCTTGTTGTCCAGCGAACAAAGAGCTATGTCCATTCCGTCGCGGGAAGACTTATTGTCCTTTCTTTGTTTCAAAGCACGCTTAATACTTATGTTAAGCAACGACAAGATCTGAGGAAGAAACTCCACTTTTTTATCAATAAGGGTATTCAGCTTGTCGATGCAGATCATGCTCATAAAAGCACCCGGCACTCCGTGGCCAGTGCAATCAGCTGCTGCCAAATACACCGTATCGTTCAATTCACTGAACCAATAGAAATCCCCGCTCACCACATCCTTCGGCAGGAACAGGCCGAAACCTCCTTTTGGAAAATATTTGGCGAGTATGGTCACGTCAGGCAGCATGGCATCCTGGATCTTCTTCGCATAATTGATGCTGTCCTGAATCTCTTTTTTCTTTTCTGCCAGCTCGTGATTCGTTTTCTTGATCTGTTTGTAAGCTTTGTAGATAAAAAAGGACATCGCCAATACCACGATAAGAATCCCTGCGACAGCAAAGATGATGATGTTGCTCTTCTTTAATTTTTCCGACTGAGACTTCACTTTCAGGGATTGGATCTCCTGCTGCTGTGTCAACAGTTGAATCTCTTTTTCCTGCTTTTCATTTTCCAAACGCTTCTCCATCTCCTGAACCTGACGCATGCCTTCTTCATCCGACATAGTATCTTTCAAGGTGAGGTAACGGTTCTTGTAATAGTAAGCAAGCTCGAAGTTTTTCATATTCGCATACACTTCGGAAAGTCCTTCATACGCATCCACCTTGTGCTCAAAGTTCCTGTATTTTTCGGCAACAGATAAACTCTGTTTGTAACATTCCAGAGCTTTCTTGTAATCACCGGCGTCATTGTAAACTTCCCCAACGTTCGTCAGGATACCGCTTTCACTCGCTGTATCATTAATCGCTCGAAAGTTTGCCATTGCCTTATCGTAAAATTCCAATGCGGATTTATCGTCATGAAGCAAATGACTGATGATCCCCAAACCATTGTACACAGATGCGATCCCGATCTTAAAATCCGACCTTTCGAATTCCACTAATGCTTTTTCGTAATAACTGCGGGCTTCCACATAGCGACCCATGTTCTTATATGCAATACCAATGTTATTGTAGGCTATGGCGAGGCGCTTTGGCAGCTTCTGTATTTTTGCAATCTCAGCCACCTTCATGAAATATTTGAGGGAAAGCTCACTCTTTTTCTGATTCGAATAGATAATCCCGACCTTGTTATAGATCACCGAAAGCGTTGTAAACATATTCACTTTCTCTCCGGCGGCGGCCGCTCTCAAATAATGCTTCACAGCATCGGAATAACTCAGCTGATCGTAAAAATAATCTCCTAGCATTCCGTTGGCGAGACAAATGCCTTTGTTGTAACTGAGGCGCTCCGACAATTCCAAAGCTTCTCTAACATAACTCAGGCCTTTCACGCTGTTAGATTTCAAATACGCTTTGTGAATGTCAAGCAACAGGTTGATCTTGGTCGTATCTACCTTTGATTTTGAATATTCATTGTACAGGCTGTCAACTTTGGCCTGCTGAGCGTTCAGACTCAAGACCAAGGAAAGGAATAAAAAATACATTACGATTCGTTTCATGTGCTTGCTCCTATACTTAAAACATCATCGATCTACTGATGGTTTTCCTGTCAATTTAAAAATGTTCTTTTCAACTCTTTTTTATCCACAAATGTGGGGGCTTTGCGACAAAGCCTTTTGTGTGCCTCAGTTAAAAACCTATTGCAATATATTAATAAAAATCCTCACTGCAACATAGGCAGAAGAAAACAGGATAACAGGTCAAAAAGTCACACCAGCAGAAGAAAACAAGACAATTCGTCCAAATAAAATACTTCTTTTTCAAATGGACTGCAATTTGACAAATGTAGAGTGTAAAAAAATTAAAAAGATGAACCTAAATAACTATACAATAAAATCTCAGGAAGCAGTTCAGCAAGCAGTTCAGATCGCTACAATAAACGGACAGCAGGCCATTGAGAATGGACACATCCTGAAAGGCATCCTGGAAGTGGATGAGAATGTGACACCATTCATTTTAAAGAAGCTCAATGTCAATACTTCCATGTTCAGCAAAGCACTTGATAAAATTGTGGAAAGCTACCCGAAAGTCACAGGTGGACAACCCTTTTTATCCAACAACGCCAACCAGGCCATCTCGAAAGCATCCACTTATCTGAAAGAGTTCGGCGATGAATACGTTTCCATCGAACATTTATTACTTGCTTTGTTATCCACCAAGGACACAATCTCACAACTGCTTAAAGACAACGGTGTGACCGAAAAGGATTTAAAAGCAGCGATCAGTGAATTGCGCAAAGGTGCGAAAGTGACCAGCCAGAGTGCCGAGGAAACTTATAATGTCTTGAACAAATTCGCTATCAACTTAAATGAGCAGGCAAAAAAAGGGAAACTGGATCCGGTGATCGGGCGTGATGAAGAGATCAGAAGGGTCTTGCAGATTCTCTCACGGAGAACGAAGAACAATCCTATTTTGGTCGGTGAACCCGGAGTTGGTAAGACGGCAATTGCAGAAGGATTGGCTCACCGCATCATTAATGGAGACGTTCCTGAAAATTTGAAATCAAAACAAATTTATTCCTTAGACATGGGCTCACTCATTGCAGGTGCAAAGTTCAAAGGAGAATTTGAAGAACGTTTGAAATCCGTTGTGAAAGAAGTGACTTCCGCAGAAGGCGAGATCATACTCTTCATTGATGAGATCCACACACTCGTAGGTGCAGGCGGTGGTGAAGGCGCCATGGATGCCGCCAACATTCTAAAACCGGCTCTTGCACGCGGTGAATTACGTGCAATCGGTGCGACAACTTTAAATGAATTCCAAAAATATTTTGAGAAAGACAAGGCGCTTGAACGACGATTCCAAAAAGTAATGGTGGACGAGCCTAACCAAGAAGATGCCATCTCTATCCTCCGCGGGATCAAGGAAAAATACGAAACACATCATAAAGTGAGGATCAAAGACGAAGCAATCATTGCAGCTGTAGAATTGTCGCAACGTTACATCAACGACCGCTTCCTTCCCGACAAAGCCATCGACTTGATGGACGAAGCCGCTTCAAAACTTAGGATGCAAATCAACTCCATGCCAATAGAATTGGATGAAGTAGATCGCAAAATCCGTCAACTGGAAATAGAAAGAGAAGCCATCAAAAGAGAGAACAACCAGAAAAAACTGGAAGAACTTCATAAAGAAATAGCAGAGCTTTCTGATAAACGCAGCGACCTCAGAGCAAAATGGCAGGGTGAAAAAGAAGTGGTCGAAGGCATTCAGAAAGTAAAAGAAGAGATCGAACATTTAAAATTTGATGCTGAGCAAGCCGAAAGAAACGGTGATTACGGTAAAGTGGCTGAGATCCGTTACGGCAAGATTAAGGAATCTGAAACTCAGCTGAAAGCATTTGAAAGCAAATTGACAGAAATGCAGCAAAGTGGTTCCCAGATGATCAAGGAAGAAGTCGGCAGTGAAGACATTGCGGAAGTGATAGCTGTTTGGACCGGGATTCCGGTTTCCAGAATGCTTCAGAGTGAAAGAGAGAAATTACTTCATCTGGAAACTGAATTGCATCAGCGAGTTGTCGGACAAGACGAAGCCATTGAAGCCATCAGTGATGCAGTGAGAAGAAGCCGAGCAGGTTTACAGGACAGCAAAAGACCAATCGGTTCTTTCATTTTTCTCGGTACCACTGGGGTTGGTAAGACCGAATTGGCAAAAGCCCTTGCAGAATTCCTGTTCAACAATGAGAACAGTATGACCCGCATCGACATGAGCGAATACCAGGAACGCCACTCTGTGAGTCGCCTTGTGGGTGCGCCTCCAGGATATGTGGGTTATGAGGAAGGCGGACAATTGACAGAAGCTGTCAGAAGAAAACCTTACAGTGTGATCCTTCTGGATGAGATCGAAAAAGCACATCCGGATGTGTTCAACATCTTGCTGCAAGTACTGGATGACGGAAGGTTGACAGATAACAAAGGCAGAGTAGTGAACTTCAAGAACACCATCATTATCATGACCTCCAACATGGGTTCCCATCTGATTCAGGAGAATTTCGACAAGTTGGACGGAAATAACTATGACAAGATCATGGCTAAAACCAAGGTGGAAGTCTTTGAGCTCCTGAAAAAGAGCATGCGTCCCGAGTTCCTGAACCGGATCGATGAAACAATCATGTTCACTCCACTTACGCGCGAAAATGTGCACAAGATCGTGGAGCTACAGTTCAATGGCGTTGCCAAAATGCTGGAAGAGAACGACATCCATATCACAGCGACCCCGGAAGCAATCGAATGGCTGTCGGAACTCGGATTTGACCCTCAATTCGGTGCTAGACCGGTAAAAAGGGTGCTTCAGAAACGTGTGCTGAATGAGCTTTCCAAGCAGATTCTGGCGGGAAAAGTGGAGAAAGATGCCAAGATCATATTGGATGTGTTTGACAAAGAGTTTGTATTCAGGAATGGGATTGAGAGCGACAAGAAGAAAAAGGTAACTGGGAAACTAGGTGACTAGATGACTAGGTCGATGAAACGGGTGAATTTGGATTCATAAATATCAAGACAAATCG
The DNA here is from genome assembly GCA_046594925.1 of Bacteroidia bacterium. Taxonomy (GTDB): domain Bacteria; phylum Bacteroidota; class Bacteroidia; order 2-12-FULL-35-15; family 2-12-FULL-35-15; genus 2-12-FULL-35-15. The sequence goes on along the minus strand of JBKJQG010000293.1, from coordinate 67 downwards.
CCGAAACTCTGCCACAAATCCGGACTTAAAAGTTTTCCGTATGTATAGAGAGGACTGAAATCACTTG
>JBKJQG010000228.1:0-5544 GCA_046594925.1 Bacteroidia bacterium | reverse complement strand
CTAATTTTTTTATTGGGGTTCAAAGATAACAAACAAAAACTTAATTTTTTTCTACCGGAAAACGGATTGTGAATTTTGTGCCGCCTTTTCTGTCCAAGTCCAGCGTTCCTTCTATTTGATCTGTGAGTAGGTCCACCAACTGAAGTCCAAGCGAATCGGTTTTTTTCAGGTCGATGTCGGTAGAAATGCCTACTCCGTCATCGGCCACTTGGAGAAGGTAGTGAGCCACTTTTTTAGTTTCTTTCTCCAGTCTAAAATTTAAATAGATGTTGCCAGTGCGGTTTTCCGGAAAGGCATATTTATAGCTGTTGGAAATGAGTTCATTCAGGATAAGGCTGCAAGGAATGGCGGTGTCAATTTTGAAAAAATGGGGAACCACTTCTGCATCCATGTGCATCTTGATCTTGTCAGGATTCAGGCTGTAGCTGCTGCTCATCTGATTGATAAAGGAATGAACGTATTCGGTAAAGTCGATCTGGGAAAGGTTTTTCGATTGATACAATTTTTCGTGTACCAAAGCCATCGCACGTATCCTGTTCTGACTTTCCATGAAGGTTTCAAGCAGATCGGGCTGTTTTATTTTTTCACTTTGGAGATTTAGTAAGCTGGAAATAACCTGAAGGTTGTTTTTTACACGGTGATGGATCTCTTTCAATAAAACTTCCTTCTCGTGTAAGGAAATGGTAGAAGCTTCCAATTCTTCCCCAAGCATGTTTATGCCCAAGGCCAAAGCGTCGAAATGACTTTTGTTGTTGGTAATGGTGGCTTTTTTATCGTATTTTAAGTTTGCGAAGGAGATTACTACTTTCAAAATTTCATCAATACGCTTGATGTTTTTTTGTTCCAGCTTTTTCGTTGCTTGTATGCTCGCTTCCAATTTTTTTAATCCTTTCAAAACTTCCTTTTTTTTGTCAGCTCTAGCGGAAGTTTTTTCACCTGTTAATTGGCAAACCCTTTTATAAATATCATCGAGTTCTTTCGACATACTAATTTTTATGAAATTGTTTCAGCCATACTATTGCTTTTTCTTCAGACGTAAAGAGCTTTACAGGGACAGTGGAGCGGTTTAGCCCAAGAAAGAAATTGCCGATGATGGCACTTGCAGGCGACTTGATCAGCAATCCAATCGCTTTTATGCCTGGTGTTCTGTTCTGCATGGAAAAGTGATCTCTTGCTTCTTTGCTTATAGATTTTATTTCTTTCAGGTTAACAAGCATAGGATAGATCTTGTCCTTGGATAATTTTGCTACTGCTGCACTGTTCTCGAATGCATCTTTGATCTCTATTTCCGCGTTCGGTTTAACTACGGTATAACAGATCTCCGTATCGCTGATCCAGGTTGTAAAAGCTCTCAATTCGATTTTATCCATATCGTGGTTGCGCTCCGTGTTTTTGTAGCACATACCTGCCGGCAGGCAGGTGTTAATATTTTCATCAATCGGAGTTCGCTCAGAATTTAAATCGTACTTGTGCCTTAACTTCCGACTTTGTATTTCCTTGTATCTCCGTCAATGATCCTTCGCTAATCACTTTTTTATTGTCGTAATAGGTTTGAGAATATCTCAACCAGACTTCGATCTTTTTGGTCAAGTTGTAATCCAACATAATGTAGAATCTCGATCCTCTGTCGTAATACGCCGGAATGGAGTAGGAGCCGGGAACGTCATTCTCGTATGCATAAATGCGGGCATCGTAACTGTCGGTCTGGAAGATCGCGTAACGCAATGTCACCGAAAGTGGTTTCCCCAACTTGCTGTAAGCAATGTCCTGATAAACTAAATATCCTTTTTCAGTTTTGTCATTGTTGAGTTTGTAATCGATCAGTTCTATCCTGTTCTTAAGTTTGATGGTCTTTGTGATGCTGTAGGAGATGTTGAAGCGGTAATTGCTTTGTGTGACAGGAACCAAATGGTCGATCAGGTCTGCTCCGGAGCTGTTCTTTTGTTTGTTGCGTGTTCGCACACGTAAATACAGGTCAAGCTTTTTTGAAGGTGTGTAATTGAACTGCGCCATGTAATCGTTTCCATAGGATGGGGCATTGGCTTGATATTTCAACCACGGAAATTCAAAGCGATCGTAATAAGCGGTCAGCGTAGTTTTGTTTGTCGGTTTTGCAATCATTCCCATGTAAAGTCCTTTTTCATTGACGGGTGTACTGCTTTCGGCAAAACCGTTGCTCAGCAAGTTCTGAAAATTGCGTTCGTAATAACGGTGCAGGATCGTAAACGACAATCTCGGATCCAAGCTGATGAGTACTCCGTTGACAAATGCTTTTCCTCCGTTCTTGCTCATTCCGGCTTCGCCGAAAAAGTTTAAATTCCTCAGGATAAAATTGTAATCCACTCCGACATTCAGGTTCTGATAGCGTGCACTGTCGTTATTAAATTCAAATTGGTTGTAGTAGGAGAGGCTTCTGTAAAAACTTTTGTCCAGCTGGTAACTGAGTGCAGAAACTCCGACATTGAACTGTTTTCCCTTGTAAGAAACATTTCCACCCATCAGTGTTTGAAGGATGGCATCCTTGTCAGCAATCTCGCTGGAAGTGCTATGATATCCGGTTTCCTGAAGAGAAGATATTTCTGCCGCTTCTCCGGTATCAGTCGTATCACTGATGTTGGCGTCTACATGTTTGCGGGAATAAAATGCAGTGACTTCCAGTTTATTAAATCCTACGGTCGCAGCTCCTCCTCTCATGAAAAGGTTTTCGTCCACGGAAGTGTATGCCTTGATTCCTCCGGCAGATCTTTTGGTCGACATGATCTCTGAACTTTTCCCGAATGCTTGTCCGCTCCAGATCGTAAGCCCTTGTCCGAAAGTCGCCTGATAATCACCAATTGCCAAAGCCTTGATGAACCTCACGTTCTTCATGTAGAAGTGCGCTGAATAGAAATCAAAACCGGTCTTTTGTTTTCCTTTGAGTGATTGCTCATAGAAATCATACTTGAATCGTTGCTGGTCTTTAAAAAATAACTCTCCTTGGTCTTTTTCAGCCGTTATTCCCCAACTTATCGTCGTTCCATAAGTGAAACGGTAGCGGGCATACACCTTATCGGGACTCCCAATGTATCTGGAGTTGATGCTGTTGGCAAGCGATGCGCTGTCGATGGGAGCGAAACCTGTTTGATCCTCCAGCGTTCTTCCATAACGGAAAAGTAAAGTATGCTGCCCATTCCGGAACATCTCCTTGGCATCGAAATGTGCAGTTGAAAAATGATCAACGACTCTTACATAAGGTCTGATCTTTTGAATGGTCTGCAGATCAAACCCCGTAATACTTTGCAATTCGTATATGGTAATTAATTTGCCGTTCTTCTCAATATGTCTCAAAAGGTTGTTGATCTGAATGTCGTCCAGAAGCTGCAGAGCCTGCAACTCTTCTTTGTTGGTCTTGTTCAGGTTGATGGGGTTTTCGTTAGAGTAGACCAATACTTCTACAAGAGTAGTGTAATCTGCTTCTTCATCGGTAGAATTTTCCGCGATCGTTTCCAGCTTTTGCTGAATCTGGCTGTCGTCAGCTTTCACTGTGTCCTGGGAGAAAATACAAAGTTGAAAGTTAAAAGTCAAAAGTAAAAAAAGGAAGACTCTTTTATTTACCAGCGGCTTGCTGAAGGAAATGAATATGGGGGCTTTTTTACTCAACTTTAGGAACTGAACTTTCGGTTTTCTTAAATGTATAGGTCAATCCTAATTGTGGGCTTATTCCAAGTGTCTGATGATAGTTTCCGGAAACATCGATCTTTAGATTTTTCAAATTGATGCCGAATCCGAAGGAGGTGAGAGTGGGATTGGTGCCAACACCCACGCGCAGGTACAATTCCTTAACAGGTTTGTATTCGAGTCCGGCTTTGAAGATCGCTTTCTTTGCCATATCTTTTTCCGTTTCTGCGGCAAGGGTTACTTTATCCGAAAAGTTGTAGTCGCCACCAAAGCGGATAATGGTCGGTAAGCGTTCATCGTTGTAATCGGAAAGTTTTGAGCGGGTGGGATTAAAGACATGTGCCCCAATGGTCAACCCTTTCAAAGGCTTGGCCTGGATCCCGAATTCTGCTGCCAGCACTCCTTTGCTGCCATAACCTTCGGCAATTTTTGTGCTGAGATAATCCATGGCAATCCCGGCAGAAAGCTTATCGCCAAAGGTTTTGGCAAATGAAAGGCTGTACTTGTTCTCACTATATAAAGAATACCCGAAGTTGCTGATACAAAGTCCAAATGTGCCTCCTTTTATAGGAAGAGCTGCGACTCCGCCCTTGATGCTGATCTCTTTCAGCAAAAAGCGGTTCTCGTAATAAGCACCGGCTGAAATGTCACGCACAAAGCCCAATCCGGCTTGGTTGTGATGGGCACTCCAAACATCGTTCAAGGAAACCGACGCATTGCCCATGCCGGAAGAGCGTGCTCCCAAAGGATTATTCTCATTTCCAGCCTGAGCAGGACTGAAACTGAGAACAAAAAAAGCAAAAACCGAAGCGTAAAATTTAGTCATTAATCACAATTTTCTTAGATGCGTTCCTCATATTCCCCTCTCCGGCCGGAGAGGGGCTAGGGGTGAGGTCGTGAGGTCAGTTGGTCTTGAACTCAAACTTGATTTCCGAAAGCTCTTTGTTGGCTTTGAGGATCTTGTTTTTCAGGTTTTCTTTGTAAGCGAGCACTTTATTCAATAACTCGTCATTTCCAGCAGCCAGAATCTGGACAGCCAATATTCCTGCATTTTGTCCGCCATCCAAAGCCACGGTCGCAACCGGGATGCCTGGAGGCATTTGTAAGATAGAAAGTACTGAATCCCAGCCATCTATGGAGATGGACGAGCGGCAAGGCACTCCTATCACTGGAAGTGGTGTAAATGCTGCAACAACACCAGGTAAGTGGGCTGCTCCGCCGGCTCCGGCAATAATTACCCGGATGCCTTTGGTATGGGCATTTTTGGCAAATTCGGCCACTTGTTCGGGTACCCGGTGGGCACTCAGGGCGTTAATTTCGAATGGGATCTGAAATTCGTTCAGAATCTTTGCAGCTTCCTGCATAATGGGCATATCAGAGGTGCTGCCCATAATAATACTCACTTTTGGTGTCATAAATATGGCTTTTTTTCAATTATAGAGGTAAAAGTAGCTTTTTAAATGAGAAGAATAAAATAAAGTTTTCAGGTTTTTTTTCAGGTAAAATTGTTTATTTTTGGGGCATTAATAGCCTTTTTATGAGCAGTGTAGTAATTCATGGTCATACTTTCAAGACCAAGATAAGTTCTTCTGAAATTCAAAAAGCAGTTAACGAAGTTGCCAAACAAATAAACAAAGACCTGAAGGGAAAAAAACCTTTGTTCCTTGCTGTATTAAACGGCTCTTTTATGTTCGCTGCGGATCTGATGAAAAAGGTGAATATTGAATGTGAGATCTCTTTCGTTAAAGTGGCTTCCTATGAAGGAACCGCTTCGACCGGAAAGATCAAGCAGTTGATCGGTCTCAATGGTATTTCCGGTATCCACAATATCCTCAACAATCACTACGGTTCTTCCTTTGATGTCTTCATTGAGACCGATCAACTGCT
>JBKJQG010000086.1:0-9108 GCA_046594925.1 Bacteroidia bacterium | reverse complement strand
TAGCATTTTTTCTAACGGTAATATAAAAATCTGTATCGCTTATTTCTTTATCAAAAGCAAAGACCTTTGTTACAAGCTCTTTTGCTTTCGTGTATGACAATTCATACTGCAGCTCATTTACAATACTGAATTTTATTTCTTTCTCGTACAAACCAGGATTCAACATTTTAACATTCAAGTCAAAAGGAACTCCTTCGTATACCTCTGTAGTCTTTAATCTTCCGACAATAAAATAAGAAACATCAATTTTTAATTTCGACAATGCTTCCAGAATAAGATCGTTTGAAGTAAGCACTCTTATCTGATTGGCGTTATCCTGATAGGACTGATAATATCCTACATTTTTATAGATCTGATTTTGATAATCGTAAGTGTCATCGTTTTTCAACAAAACTTGTGATTTTGCTGCGTATATATCTGGAAGCTTATAGGTATAGAAATACGAAAATACAAATGCCGCGAGCACGAAAAATACAATTACGTACCAGTTTTTGGAAAATACTTTAAAAAGCGATTTCAAATCATCCAGATCGATGATATTGGCCTTTATCTTATCTGTCATAGTCGTTCGAGAATGTATGCAAATATAGAAATTTAACCCCAACTTATAAACAATCTCAAAATCTGTATCCTGCAATTTTCCTTACGACTGTGTTGAACAAGGGTAAATGCAAAAAAAAGCGACAATCTCTCATCCATTGAAATTGAATAAAACAGCAATTTCATTGGGTTGGCCTTGTCATAGTTCCTACTACATAAAAAACAATTAAAATTCTACCGATAAATAGGGAACATATACCGATATTTGCAATATAATAGTCGCATTTGTTTTGTTTTTGAATATAAAATCCTTACTTTTAACTTATAAATTGAAAGACCATGAAAACACATCTACAAAAATTCCTAACCAGTATGACTTTATTGGTAGGTTTGTCAGTCAGCGCTTTTGCGATAAGCTATACGTCTGCAGGTGTCGGTCCGGTCAGTTGGAACAATAGCGCTACCTGGTCACCTGCAGGAATACCCACAAATGCAGATGACGTTACAATTGCCTTGGGGCATACTGTATTGGTTGACGTTACTGGGTGTATATGTAAGAACCTTACGGTTGCAGGGACATTGAACCTAACAAGCAACACTTTGGGGGTAAGGGGTAACTATACAGTTACAGGAGCAGAAACAGGAAGTGCTTCTATTCTGTTTAACAGCACGACAACCGCTACCATAAATATTACCGGCAGCTCTTCTTCTACCTGCGGATATTCCTTGAACACGAACGTAATTATTCCACTCGGATCTACCATCAACAAGGGAAATGCAGGAAGTGCTTCAGTGATCTTGGCTGCAAATAAAACGATGACCAATTCAGGAAGTTGCACCTTTGGAACATTTACTGGTCAAATAGGCTCAACTTTTATCAACAGTACAAACGCTGTATTGGTTCTGAGAAAAGTAGGTTTTATGGCAGGGCGTACATTCGACGCAAGCGCAACCGGAAATTCCGTTTCTCTTTTATACAGCACGGGGGCGGTGCCGACAAGTGTAGGCAATACTTTTTATAACTTATCCCTAGCAGCAGCAGTAGCCGGATCGAAAACGCTCGCGGCAAATACAATTGTACTAAACAATTTATCCATCAGCACGAATAACACTCTTAATTCTAATAGTTTCAACCTTACAGTTGGCCGAAACTGGACCAGCAACGGTACATTTATCGCTACCACTGGAAAAAGAGTTACATTCAATGGAACTCTTGCTCAGACCGTTTCCAATACCGTAGGGACTACCACCTTCAAAGAACTTGCAATCAGTAATAATTCAGGTGTTACGCTAACTACAGGAACCTATATACTCGATGAAGTACTAGATGTTACCGCAGGAACATTCAATACGGGTGGACGTCCTTTTACCATGACTTCTAATTCAACACTTACCGCCAGAATTGCTCCACTAGGCGCAACTGCAGCTATTGCTGGGAATTTCACCATTCAGCGTTTCATCACTGCAAGAGATACATCTTTTGCTGATCTTTCTTCTCCTGTTCAAAGTTCAACATTTGCTGACTGGGAAAGTGAACTCGTATTTATAAATTATGTATCCAATCCTCCTTCTTCACAAGCATCTGCGGCAACTTATGACGAAGTTGGAGATGCTTACGTTCCTGTCACCAGTTCTGCTACTGCAATTTCACCTGGAACCGGATATGAGGTGTTTTTAACCGGCGGTTATACTTATTCCAATTTTCCCGCGACTACCATTACAACTGTAGGCACTCCAAATCAGGGTGACTTTGACCTTTCTTCACAGATCTCTTCTACTGTTCAGGGATGGAATCTCGTAGGAAATCCTTTCGCTTCCAGTATTGCCTGGTCATCCATTTATGCCGCTTCAGGCGGTGCTTCCAGTGGCTTGTTTGATTACATTGAAATGTACGACTATACCATTGCTGACTGGAACGGTTATACTTCCGCAGATGCGATAGAGGTGGGTGCTACTCAAGGATTTTGGGTTTATGGAAATTTTTCAGGGACTCCTACTTTGCTGATCCCTGAATCTTCTAAAACAACGGCCTCCAACAGTTCCATTAAAAGTGCTGTTAAAAAATCACAGCATTTCAATCTAAAGCTTAGCAATACAGCTACGAAATTCGCTCACACCTTTAAGCTAAGTAGTTCAGAAACAGCATCTGACGGGATTGACCCAAAAGACATCCCCTTCAGAAACAGCTTGAACACCACTACGCCTGAAATGTATTGCATCGTAGATGGTAAAAAGATCAACATTAATACCTTCAATTCGTTGAATGAAAGCTATTCAATACCTTTAAAAACAAGAGCTTTCGTTACAGGTTCTTATAAAATTGAAGCTTCCGGATTTGAATTTCTTGATTACACTTGCTTCAAGCTCCAGGATAACTTAACGGGTCAAACTATTGACATTACAGAAGGAAACGGTTATTGCTTCACCATGAACACCAATGAGAGCCCCGACCGCTTTGTCTTATTGTTAAGCAAAGATTCGCAAAACTGTAAATCAGCCGTTGCTAGTGGTTCAAGTGCTGATTTCAGCAACGAAGTTGAGATCCTTCCTGCTCCTCAAGGCAACGTAGTGAACTTTAATTTATCCGAAACTACAATTACTAACATCTCTGTGCTGAATGTTTTAGGTCAGACTGTTGTTGAACCGATCCATGTTGATGCTTCCAACCAATCTGTGAACGTTGCACTTCCAGAAGGTTTCAGCGGATTGTACTTCATACAGATCGAATCTTCAAAAGGAACGATCACTAAAAAGTTTGTTAGAAAATAGATTTAACGGAAATTAATTTACATTTGTAGCATATAATAATCACAAGTATGATTAAACACAGTTTAAAAATCGCTCTTATTTCCCTTCTGGTTCTGTCGCCGGCACTAATCACTGAAACGTTTGCCGTTGGTATGGGTATGGGAATGGGTATGGGTATTCCTACCCCCTGCGGAGGTCCTTTTCCTCCCTGTCCTATTCCGCTCGACAGCAGCATAGTTTTGCTCCTATTGGCTGGCGCATCTTACGGAGGAATAAAGATTTATAACTCATTAAAAAAGAATCCCGCTTAACGGGATTCTTTTTTTATACGCTTTCATCATTTCATGAATCTCACCTTCCTCAAGAATCCTGTAGTCCGCTTTCTTTCTCTGGTATTTTTATTATACATTTCCTGGTATCTCCTTTACAACCTTTGGCTTCACCCTGATGAAAGGATTGACCTCTTTGTAATTGACATTACCGTATGGATCAGCAAAAACATTCTGGAACTTCTAGGTTATGCCGTTTATACTGGCGCCGACCGCCTGATCGGGATTGATGGAGCATCGGGGCTATGGATAGGAGACAATTGCAACGGAATTGCACTTTTTGCCCTATTTTCCTGGTTCATCATCGCCTACAAGGGCAAAATAAAGTACAAGTTAATCTTCATTCCTCTTGGAATCGTATCGTTGCAACTGCTGAATGTGCTTAGAATTGTTGTTCTTGCAATATTGGATACCCATTCCAGATCTTGGACCGAGTTTAACCATACCTATACCTTCACCATATTGATCGATGGCTACATCTTTTTTCTCTGGATGCTCTGGGTGAACCGTTTTTCGGAAAAGGAATAATTAATTTTTATAGATCTTCTTTACGATATTTCCTCTTTCAGATGCGATCTGAATGAAGTATACGCCATGGAAATCGGATGGTAACTGAATGGTCTCTGATTCATTCATCGCCGTCAGCCTTTTCACAGGAAGTAAATGCTGTCCCAATAAATTGGTCACCGATACTGAAACGGAAGTATATTCGGGGAAACTAAAATTCAGCACATTTCCATCTGAATAAGGCAACACCTCTACCAAATCTGCGCCATCCATCGGCTGACTTGCGGTTTCAATCGCTTTGCAATGGCCATTCTTATAAAAATGCAGCACAAAACGGTTGTTATCTTCCAACAAGAAAGCGTCAAATTCATAAGCACTCTGGGCTGTGAAATCCACCATCAATCCTCTGGATTTGTCCTCCAGCTTAATACAGGAAAACTCCGGCAGGAACTCAAATCCCGACGCTTCGATCTTATAGTGCCCTTTTGTACTAACTTTCATCGACAAAGACATTGCATATTCGTCCTTAGAGGAATTGAAAGTATTCAGATTGACCTTGGACCCGCCAAGGATGGAATATAAAGCAGGCGTGGCTTTGTTAGGGCTTGCTCTAAAAGGCAGGTCACGCGAATCCAATTCGTCAGAAGCATCGGCTGTCGCATTCACTTTAAACGTGTGCGAAAATGAATTCACAGGACTGGAGACCTTCAGGCAGAAATTGGTCTCATTCTTAAATGCTGCTTTTATTGAACTATTGGATGAGGTTGTTTTTGAAGTTTCAGGAACCGTCAAGGCCAATGAAGTCGCTCCAGGTAATCCATATACCCAGAATCCCTGACCTGATCCTATTTCAACTCCATCTGCCGATGTATACCCACTCCAGTCGCCGATGGTATAATCATACATTTCAAAAAAATCATATAATCCGCTGGATGCTCCTCCGGATGCAGTGTATACCGACGCCCAGGAGATACTGGAAGCAAATGGATTTCCTACCAGATTCCAGCCCTGAGCGGTGTTGGATATCAAACTGCTCAAGTTATAAGTCCCTTGATTGGGGATACCAACAGCATCTACTGTTGTAGCGGGCAGAGAGGCATAGAAATAATCACCTGAAAGAAAAACTTCATATCCTTTTCCCGCTATAAGAGACCCGCCCGATGAGGTTAGGGGAACAAAAACATCTGTTGATTCATTATAGGTGTATGCTGAGGCGTAAGCGGTTGGAGGACTGTGAACGTAGCTTAACGCCGGGAGCTCATTGTCCCAGTCTAACATAGACGTCGACTGAACAGTTGACGATAAATCGGCATAAGAAGTATCCCGGGCTGAAATAAAACGCTGTATGGTAAAGTTTCCACTCAAAGATGCTGTAGCGCCTTTGGGGGCAATACGAGCCGTTTGGCTTGCCGTTGAAACCATCGTAAACGGCATCCCACCGGTGTTGAAATTACCATTTAATGGTGAGATCACTGCATTCAGCAAATAACTTCCTGAACTCAATGACACTCCACCGGAGGTATTGTTTATGTCTAACTGATGAAAAGTTGTCGTTCCCGTTCCCGCAAGTGTTTGAGCCACACTTCCATTAAAAACAACAGCTCCGGCTTGAGCATTGAATGTTCCATTTTTAATCCAATTCCTTTTTACTGAAACAGAAAAATTAGATGCTGAAACATCTAAATTGCTAGTGATAGTAATATCATTATTTACAATAATATTTCCGCCTAATGTTTTTGCACTACTTCCTGAACTAATCAAATTATTGTAAGTAAATGCAGGAATTGTTTGAGCAATGCTTCCATTAAAATCTACAGTACTATTTGTTACCGTATAAGCATTTGTTCCGGGAGTGAAAGCCGCAGCTACACCAATTGTCCCTGCAGAAGCCAATATTCTGGCACCCGTGGAAGATGAAGTCAAGTTGAAGTAATTAAAAACAGGAATAGATTGAGCAACTGTTCCGTTAAAATTGAGGGTGCTACCGGCAATAGTATAAGTGTTAGTAAATGGAGTAAAAACGTCGGCTACTCCAATGATGCCACTTGAAGCTAAAACTCTAACTCCGGAAGAAGAAGACGTTAAATGATTATAATTAAATGCCGGAATTGTTTGAGCAACGGTTCCATTAAAATTGACTGTGCTTCCCGAAACGGTATAGCTGTTTGTGAAAGGAGTAAAAACACCAGCCACTCCAATTGTGCCAGCGGAGGCCAAAACCCTAGCTCCCGAAGAAGATGAAGTTAAATGATTATAATTAAAAGCGGGAATTGTTTGAGCAATAGTTCCATTAAAATCGACAGTGCTATTGGTTATGGTATAAGCATTTGTTCCGGGAGTAAAAGCTCCAGCAACACCAATTATTCCAGCAGGAGCCAATGTTCGTGTTCCGGTCAGCGAGGAGGTCAGATTAAAATAATTGAATGCAGTCATGTTCTGTGCTACCGCGCCATTGTAATTGATCGTACTGCCAACGACAGTATAACCGTTTACTCCGGGATTAAACGCAGCAGCTACACCAATGATCCCGGTGGAGGAAAGCGTCCTGCTTCCTGTTGAGGAAGAGGTAAGCGTATTGTAATTAAAGGAAGGAATAGTCTGAGCCACAGGTCCATTGAAGTTGATGGTGTTTCCTCCGATCACGTAACTGGTTGTAGTGGATGAAGGCGAAAACACATTGGAAACTCCTACTACAGCGGCAGGAAATGTAACGGTCCTTGCTCCGTTGGTGCTGATCGTTAACGATCCGTAATTCAAAATGTTTACATTTTGATTTCCTGCGCCAATATAATCTGTGTTTAATCCGCTCAACGTTTTTCCGGCAATGGTATACTGGGAAACAAAATCAGGTATCGCAAGAATCCTTGTCACTCTGGCTGTTCCAGTGCCAGTTAAGGTTCCGGCTCCGCTAACGATCACGGCTGGCGCTGGTTGTAAAATGCCGCCTGTGCCGATCGTTAATAAACCTGAAGTACTAAAATTTGTGTTTGCTGAAACAATAGCGGTTGCATTGGTTATTGTTAAATTTCGAAAAGCTGTTGCTGTGGTTCCTCCTATCGCCTGGGCAATCGTTCCATTCAACGTAACTGTAGCTGTGCCGGGTGTAAAAACATTATTATTGGTAAAGTTACCGCCAACATTCAGATTGAAATTATTTGCATTTAGAATCGTAGCAGCTGAAATGAGTAAATTACGGTTTATAGTTGTGGTTGCCAGCAATATTTTGGTAGCACCACCACCTCCGGATAAAATAAGATTGGAATAGCTTCCATCGCTTGGTGCAATAACATTTTGGCTACCGGCATAACTATAATTTACGGTATTCCCAACAGTTGCTGCATTAAAAGTGGTAATTAAAAAATTGACATCTAATATAGGCAGTTCCAGCATACCGGTTACCCCCTGCGTCCAAGTTCCCGTCCCTTTAAAACTGGTTAATAATTTTACTGAAGCATTGTTAGTATAACTACCAGAGCAAAGAACATCGTCGAAGATAATTACAGATGTCCCGGTAATTGTTTTGCCTATTCCTGCAAGTGTGAAAATTCCAAGATTGGCATTAAAGGTTCCGTTAACCTGGATATTGCCGTTGATTCTAAAATTTTCGCTGACGGTGGAAGTAAATGTTCCCGCGGAGGCTACCACAAAATCATTAAATGTTTTTGTCCCCCTTTTGCTGATAATGTTCAACGTACCTGTGATTGTAGTAATCCCTGATACCGTCAATTTGATCTTGCTAATATCGCATACTCCACTTACTACATTGAAGTTACCTGCAATATTAAATGTGGGAGCTGGTCCCGTAGCAGCCAAAAAACCTCCGCCATAGGTATTCAAATTCCCTGTTATAGCATAGGTTTCAGCAGAAGTATTGTTGAAATTACCGGTGGAGTTTAGATCTACATTCGCGAATGTATTCGACCCACCTGAATTGTTGTCGGTGAATGTCCCATTTATGGAAGCAAGTCCTGCAATATTTAAATTAACTGCGCTAATTGTAGTTGTCCCCCCGGCCGCAACGGTCATTGGTCCTGCAACGATTAGGCTTCCTATGACACTACCTGATATGGAACTTCCATTGTTTAAGGTCAATCCACCTGTTCCAACATTTGTCGTAACAACTGAGGTCCAATTAGCAACACCATTAATAGTTAAGGATAAACAAGCCCCGGGAGCGCCATTCATAGTAACGGTTCGTCCAGAACAAATAACAACGTTATCTCCAGCACCTGGAATAGTAGAAGAAGCCACTCCAGCACAGGAAATGGTTGACCAAGTGGATGCCGTATTCCAGTTTCCGTTCACACGAGAAAAATACGTTGCAGCATCGCCTGTGAAAGGAAAAATAACAATTACAATAAAAAATAAAATAAGTGAGTAGCTTCTTTTATTCATATAAAAATTTTAAACTCACCTAAGAGATAGTATCGGATTTCGATTACGTTAAATGTAGGCATATAGTTACCATAATTCAGGGAAAATAGACAAATCACCTTATAACTACGACCAAAGAACAAAAAAATCAATGATAGGTGGTTTCAAGATCTTCAAAACCGGAATTATCGTAATTTTATCCCCTATGAATAGCTTCACAGGAAAAATAAAAATTTGGGTGCATTTATTTTTAATTGTCTTCGCAGCAGTATCTCTGGGGTTCTTGCGCGACAGTTTCTTTAAAACGATCAATGCTCTACTGCGGGCCTGGGATCTGGAGCAGGACTACTTCCTTCCGCCTTTCCTATCCTTTCTGGAGAATCTCGAATATGACACTCTGATGAACCTGAAATGGCTGTTAACCTTTCTGTTTAGCCTAATTTACCTCCTGATTTCCGTTTGGGCTGTGAAGGTTTTGTTCAACGGCAAAAGGCAGTTCCTGAGAATCACGATCTGGTCCTATGCGGCCCTCATTCTTGTCTCCGGCCTTTTTATTATCGCTGGATATGCGTTCGGCGGCTCAAACGAGAAAATGTATGAATTCGCAAGG
>JBKJQG010000079.1:0-5882 GCA_046594925.1 Bacteroidia bacterium | reverse complement strand
ACTCCCCACTCCCCACCCCCCACTCCCCACTCCCATCACCCCATCACCCCATCACTTCTTAAACCCTTATCCCAATAATCAACACATCATCCACTTGCTCGTTATTCCCTTTCCAATCCTTGAACGCTTTGGAAATGCTTTTCTCTTGCTCCGGCATCGTTTGCCCTGTAATGGCAATCAAGAGTTCCTGGAATTTACTGGTCTTGAATTTTTTATTGTCCTTGCCGCCAAATTGATCCACGTAACCGTCGCTGAAGACGTAAAAGCAATCTCCTTTTTTTAATTGTACGGTATGATTTACCGGTGGCTCCACTTTGTCTTCTTCCAAACTGCCTACTGTCAGTTTAGAACCTTTTATGATGTTGAGTTTTCCATCCGACACAATGAATACAGGATTGTTAGCCCCTGAATATTCCAACGTGTTTGTGGTCTTGTCAAACGTACACAAAGCCATATCCATTCCGTCTCTGATATCGCTTCCTTTGTCCTGATGCAATATTTTCTTGATGATGGTATTCATACTGTCCAACACTTTCGATGGTTGCAGAATCCCCATTTCATTAACCGTTTGACTGATGGCATTGTGTCCGACGATACTAAGAAGAGCTCCCGGCACTCCGTGTCCCGTACAATCTATGGCTGCCACCATGATCTTGTTTCCGTGATGGGAAACCCAGTAAAAATCTCCGCTGACAATGTCTTTTGGCTGATACAAAATAAAATGTTCTGGAAGGACTGAATTTACTAAGTCTTTGGGAGGAAGGATCGCCGTCTGTAAACGTTTTGCGTAATTGATACTGTCGGTTATGTCCTTGTTCTTTTCTTCAATGATCTCTTTTTGCGCTTTCAGTATCTTATTATTCTTTCTGTTGGTGCGCAATAATTTGAGTGCGATCAACGCGATGATAACGACCAGACCAGTCACCATGAAATACATGTTTCGGTGTGCTTGTTTGTAGCAGACAAGTGTTTCGTCGCCCGAACCACTGAGAATATCCCAGGGAGTGTGGTGATGTTCCGAAGCCGCCGTGGAATCGCTTAAGAAACTCTGACCGTAACTTTGAAATGAAAGAATAACAAAGCAAAGGATAAGTAACGTTTTTAATTGAAGTGATCTCATACGATAGTTCATTGGTTCATTAGTTAATTAGTTCATTGGTTGTATGGCCCGTTCTGTGTGTAGGATTAGTTCATTGGTTCACTAGTTCATTGGTCGGGTCGCCCATTCTGTATGTTGTATAGTAGGTATGGTTTATCTGTGATAATCTTGATCCAAAAAAATCCCCGCGCCACTCATCCAACACCCACTAATGAACCAGTAAACGGATGAACTTTTATTAAAGATAAGACTATTTTACTCTGCCAAAAAATACTTTTCAAAATACTAAAAAACATAGCCATATAAAACCACGCCTCTCACCCCATACCGACCAATGAACCAATGAACTTTTTTCAGAATACTAAAATTCTTGGCGTCCGATCCCTCAGTTTGAACGTAATTTTGTAAAATGGATAGCGAAGAAAAGGAACGGGAATACTTCAAGGGAAGGGGAGCGCAGTTGAATACCAGCAATCGCTTCCTCAAAGGAAGATATGTGACGGAGCACGATGAAGTGCTGGATGAGCCTTTGCTGAGCGATGAAAAAACGCAGATCTTTCTGGAACATCCAAAGAAGATCATCAACGTGGTGAAGAGTCCGGACATACCGGGCATGTACTCTATGAATCCGTATCAGGGATGCGAGCATGGATGCATATATTGTTATGCCAGGAATACTCATGAATACTGGGGATACAGTGCGGGCTTGGATTTCGAGCGGAAAATCATCGCCAAGCCCAACGCTCCTCAGCTGATGGAAAAGCAATTCATGAACAAGAACTGGGTGGTGTCGCCAATCATGTTCTCCGGTAATACAGATTGTTATCAGCCCATTGAGCGCAAGATGAAGATCACGCGTCAGATGCTGGAAGTGCTTTTGAAATTTAGACATCCTGCAGGAATGATCACCAAGAACAATGTCATTTTAAGGGATATTGATATTCTTCAGGAATTGGCAAAGCTGAATCTCATTCACGTGATGGTCTCTATCACGAGTCTGAAGGAAGAGCTCCGCTTGAAAATGGAACCGCGCACTGTCACCGCAAAAAACCGGTTGAAAGTAATTGAAAAGCTGACGAATGCCGGAATTCCGGTAGGAGTGATGACAGCTCCCATTATTCCCGGTCTGAACAGCGATGAGATTCCCGACCTCATAAAAGCCGCAGCAGAACATGGTGCCGACTGTGCCGGCTATACCATGGTGCGCTTGAATGGCTCTGTTGCAGAGATTTTTAAAGACTGGATCCACAAGAGTTTTCCGGACAGGGCGGAGAAGGTTTTGAATCACATTGCGGAGGTACACGGTGGAACTTTCAGCGACAGCCGTTTCGGGACGAGGATGAGAGGAGAAGGAAACATGGCGATGTCGATCCGTCAGATGTTCAAGATGGCCGTGAAAAAACACTTGAGCGACAGAAAGAGAACGGAGTACAATCTTACGGCATTCAGAAGACCCGGCGAGGTGAAGCAGATGGATCTCTTTGGGTAACTAGGTGACTAAGTGGAGAGGAGTTCTATTGGAGCGTCAATGCGACCGCGTGTCGCCCTAGCTTTAGCGGTGGCACAGGTACGATGCAATCTTTCATCTTCGCGAAGAGATTGCTTCATCCCGCAAAGGCGCAAGACTCGCAATAACTTCCCTGAAGACTATATCACTTCAAAACGTAAACTTCCGCCAGATCATGCGCACAGTGTTCATCCTTGAAATAGACCATCCCCAATTTTTTGATCACATTTAAAGACGCATGATTGTCTTTTGCCGCACGGGCAATGATCTTCTTTGTTTTCAAAATGTTTACTCCGTAATCCATTGTTGCTTTCGCTGCTTCGAAAGCATATCCTTTCCCCCAGTGATCTTCAAAGAACCTGTAGCCGAGGTCAACTTCATTGTCTTCTTCGATGAATTTCAACCCGCACCATCCAATGAATTCATTTGTGGTTTTCAGATGAACAGCCCAGCGGCCAAGCTTGTTTTTGTATTGTGGTAAAATAATGTCGGTAAGGATGCGTTTTGCCTCTTCCAGATCTTTTACAAGTCCATCTCCGGTATATCTTGTGACATTCGGATTGCTGTTGAGGTCGATCAACAGTTGCGCATCATCAAGCGTGAATTCCCTTAAATAAAGTCTTTCAGTTTCGAGCACCTTTTTCATAGAATTTATTTTTTTCTGATCTGCTTTGAATTAATAAATTTCCGAGAGCAGCTCTAGTCAACCAGTTATTCAGTCACCATTTTTCCCTGATGGGCCAAAAAAAACTCCCGATGTGGTCGGGAGTTTTAAGTTTTATTTTGCTGATTTTTCGTCAGCCTGATGTTTTTTCCAGGCTGTTAGTTTATCCGCTCCTAAAGCTGTGCTGATATCAGCATCCCATTTCTGAGTGATGCGTTGTCTTTCAACTTCCAGTTCATTAGGTTTGTTTCCATTCGACTGCTGGTTCAGGTGCATCAGCTTTACACTTTCCAAGTTCACTGCTTGCACTTTCGCTTTTTGCTCCGGACTAAGAGCAAGTACTTTTACCATTTTGTCGGTCATAATCGTTGCTCTTTCAGATGCATCAGGAGCCTGAGTTTTGTTTTCTTGTGCGTTGATTGTTGCAAATGACAATACCGCAACAAAAAGAAGTATTAATTTTTTCATGGTTTAGTTTTTTTATCCACCGAAGCTTTCGCGAAGGTGTGGTTTAGTTAGGATAAATTTAGTCAATATTTCGGAAATATAAAATTTATTTAGTGATTGTCCCCGTCAAACATTCTGCCAAGTCCTCCCAGCATGCTGCCTTCTTCTTTGCCCCCGCGGGAATAAGCCATTAAGCGGCCGGCCAAACGGCTTACGGGTAAGGATTGAATCCATACCTTGCCGGGGCCTTTCAAGGTCGCGAAAAATAAGCCTTCCCCGCCGAAAATGGTGTTCCGGATCCCACCAATGAACTGGATGTCGTAATCCACGTCCTGAGTGAAGGCGACTATACAGCCGGTGTCTACTTTTATCAATTCTCCGGGCATCAGCTGCTTTTCAATGATCATTCCCCCTGAATGTACGAACGCCATTCCGTCTCCTTCCAATTTCTCCATAATAAATCCTTCTCCACCAAATAATCCAGTTCCCAGTTTCTTCTGGAACTCAATTCCAATGCTCACTCCTTTAGCTGCACATAAAAAGGCGTCTTTCTGACAAATGATCTTTCCATTATAGGTACTCAGGTCCATCGGAATAATCTTCCCGGGATAAGGTGAGGCAAAGGTGATTCGTTTTTTGAGGTTGCCGGTATTGGTGAAGGCTGTCATAAACAGACTTTCTCCTACAATTAACCTTTTTCCTGCTGAAAACAGCTTATCCATAAAGCCGCTTTGCTCCCTCGAGCCATCTCCGAAAATGGTGTCCATTCGTATTCCGTCATCCATCATCATAAAGTTGCCGGCTTCGGCAATAACTGTTTCTGTAGGGTCTAGCTCAATTTCTACGCATTGCAGCTCTTCTCCTAAAACTTTGTAGTCGATTTCGTGATTTGATCTCATGGTTTCTAGATTTTGCTCGCAGATTCCGCGGATAGGCGCAGATCTTTGATTGTTAATTTTTTTGTTTGCCTGCTGGGATTATCACAATCCAGACCAATTATTTTAGACCGAAAAAATGTGACAGAATTACTGAAAATGGCAGAATTTTCACGCAGATTTACGCAGAAAAGGATCGCTGATTTTCGCGGATCTTTGAGAAACGCAAAGGTGAAATGTGCCTAAGAAAACTAAAATTGAAATTATTTTTTTCAAAACGGAAATTTGATTCGCAAAAATTATTCAGGCAAATTTTTTAAATCCAGGTTGTCTTTGTCCCTTCCTGTAGACTTTTTGTTTATCCGTAAATGATGCAAACTTATAAAGTTTATTTTTTCACCTTCAAATTCTACTTCTTTTTTATTTTGCAAGCACTCTCCAAATGTAAGACCCGAAACACTTGTCATTATGTCAATTCTGTTTGGCGGAAAACCTAGTTGAACAACGGAGTTGTTTTTTATAAAATCATCAATATTTATGTCTAATGAACCAAAGCCAAATTCAATTAGCGACTTTACAACTCGCTCGGCATTTTCTTGACTAGGGTTTACCCAAAAGTCTATATCTCCTGTTGTTCTTGGGAATCCGTGAATAGCAACAGCATAACCACCTACAACTAAATATTCTACTTTATGAACGTTGAGTAACTGTATAAACTCTTTGAAGTCTTGGCTTAGGTCCATTGGTTGTCAATTTTATATACAAATCTCTTAAAGATTCTAAGGCAGATAATCGTTCTTGAGGAGTTTTAGAAAGCCAAAAGTTTAAGTCATTCGGCTCTTCACCTAAATTATATTTATGTACCACCTTTTCCATTTGGATTGTTTTGTCAATACTCAGATTAGTAATTGGTCCTATTCGAATAAAAATTTATAATTCAATGGTTACATGTTCCTTCTATACTGCCCACCCACTTCAAACAAAGCATTGGTGATCTGTCCGAGTGAACAATATTTACAAACTTCCATCAATCCTTCAAAGATGTTTTTGTTCTGGATCGCTGCTGTTTGCAGGTTGCGCAAATGCTCCGCCGATTTATCATCATTTCCTTTCTGCAATTCTACCAGCATTGTGATTTGATATTGTTTTTCTTCCTCGGTTGCACGGATGACTTCTTTCGGAACGATCGTAGGTGAACCTTTTGACGAAAGGAAAGTATTTACTCCGATGATAGGATATTCTCCGGTGTGTTTTAAAGTTTCGTAATACAGACTTTCTTCCTGGATCTTT
>JBKJQG010000067.1:0-9406 GCA_046594925.1 Bacteroidia bacterium | reverse complement strand
ACTCCCCACTCCCGACTCCCGACTCCCCACTCCCCACTCCCAACTCCCAACTCCCCACTCCCCACTCCCGACTCCCCACTCCCCACTCCCCACTCCAGGGATAAACAGGACGCTCTGATCGTAAGGTATTCGCAGAAGAGGGATTGAATAAATTCTCCCCACTCCCGACTCCCGACTCCCGAATTACCCTATTTTTGTTCCGATGAAAAAATGTGTTGTTTTTCTTGTCATGCTATTCTCTTCATTCATAGCAATTTCTCAAAATATGCAAAAGCAAATTGAGGAATTGGATAGTGCTTATTATCAGGATGATTATGTGAAAGCTAAGAAGTACATCGCTGAGATCTTTCCGAAAATGGATAAGATCAAGAATGATACTTTGACGGTGGAGTTTTTAAATACTTCGGGGTCTGTTTATTATAGTACGCAGGATTTTACGGAAGCGGCAAATTACTTTTTGCTGGCCGCAGAAAAGGCAAAAACGAGTCTGGGAGAAAACGAATACCATTATGCACTTTCCATTTTTAATTTAGCCGGATGCTATAAGGAAGAAGGCCGGTATGCTGAATCCGAACCGTTGTATCTAAAATCACTGCCGGTCCTGGCAAATGCATTCGGACAAAGCAGTCTGGAATACACCCGTTGTTTTTATACTTTGGCCTCGCTTTACGTCGACATGGCCAGGTATAATGATGCGGAAGGCATGGTAGCGGCAGCCGTTAATTTTTATAAGGAGATCTTGGGGAATGAGAGTTCGGATTACCTGGGCGCTTTGGGAACCATAGGCATAGTTTATCAAGGACAAGCCAAGTATGATAAAGCCGAAGAGATCTTTGTCGCCCTGTTGAATTATTTTAAGTCCGCCAACAAAGACAAAACGCAGATTAACACCCTGCAGAATAATTTGGGCGAGTTGTACCGCACGATGGGAGATTATGAAAGAGCAGAGCCAGCTTTAATGGAAGCCGTGAAGACCGCTCCGGAGAATTCCTTGTCTTCGGCGATCTCGTTGAACAATTTAGCTTTGGTACAAAAAGCTTTGGGAAAATACGGGGAAGCAGAAGTTTCCTATAAGAAAGCCATAGAGGTTTATAAAATCCTTAACAAGACCAATCATCCCGATTATACCAATCCCTTGAACAACCTTGGTGAATTGTACCGCACGATGGGAAGAACTCAGGAAGCAGCAGATGCTTTTGTGGAAGTGATCACGATCCATAAGCAATTGCTGGGAACAGATCATCCGAACTATGCGAACGGCTTGAACAACCTTGCACTCCTGGAGTCGGAAGTCGGGAATTTTGAGGATGCCGAAAAACATTTTCTTGAAGCAAAAGAAGTTTATAAAAAGATCCTGAGCGAGAAACACCGTTTTTATGCCAACTGTCTGAACAACCTGGCGTACGTTTACAAAGCAACAGGAAAGCTGGAAAAAGCAAAAGAGACCTATGAAGAATGTCTGAGGCTGGCGAAAGAAAATGTAGGAGAGACCAGCGACAAGTATGCTTTGTACTTAGGCGGATTAGCGGGCACTTACCGCATGATGAAAAAATACGATCAGGCCATTCCGCTGATTTTGAAATCCCTCGAAATTCTGAAGAACAAATTGGGAGAACACCACTATGATTACATAGAGACCGAATACAATCTGGCAGAGACCTATCGCGAAAGCGGAAACAACAAAGATGCTGAGACCCACTATCTGAATTCCATCAAGGGTTATTTGTTCCTGATTGATAAATATTTTCCTGCCCTTGGAGAAAAAGAAAAAACAGATTTTTACTATAAGGTCAACATTACGTTTGAAACATTCAATTCATTTGTGATCGAGCAGCAGACAGAGTACCCAAAAGAAAATCACGATGAATTGGTTTCAAGAATGTATGACAATCAATTGGTCATCAAATCACTTTTGCTGAAAGAAACAGGAAAAGTGAAGATGCAAGTGGCAGCGAGCGGAGACAAAAAATTAAAAGAGGATTATGAAACGCTGATGGTACTGAGAGAGAACATTGTTCAGCAATACCGTTTGAGTGCAGAAGACCTGACAGAAAGTGGCATCGACTTGCCAGCGATGGAGAAAGAAGCGAATGAGCTGGAGCAAAAGATCACATCCGTTTCCAACATTGCTGTGAAAAAGAAAGAAGACAACAGATCCTGGAAAGACATTCAGCAGAAATTGAATGCAGACGAGTGTGTGGTAGAAATGGTGAGAACCGAATATTATGCCGGTGGCCGCTGGACGGATTCTGTTTACTATGCAGCGTTGATCGTGAACAAAACTTGCAAGGTGCCGGAATTTGTTATCATAAAGAATGGGAACGATCTCGAAAAAACCATTGCGACAAATTACAGAACTTTGATCAAGGCTAAAAAAGCCGATGAGGTTTCTTACGATGCTTTGTGGAAGCCTTTGTCTTTGGCCATTGGACGCGCAAAAAAAGTTTATTTTTCTCCCGACGGAGTTTACCAGCAGGTGAATTTGTACACATTGAAAAACCCGGCGACAAAAAAATACCTGATCGAAGAAGCAAACATTGTGTTGCTGACGAACTCCCAAGACCTGATTGAAAAAGTTACGGCATCTGCATCCAAAATAGCAGAAATTTTTTCCTATCCGGATTATGATTTTATTGCGACAACAGAAGTCGCATCCTCAGAGCCTTTATCACGTTACGGATTTTCGAAATTAACCGAACTACCGGGAACCAAGATCGAAGCCGATTCCATAACCGCCATATTGAAAGCGAAGAACTGGCAAGTGAATGAACATTTGCAAGCCGAAGCCACCGAAGCTGCGATCAAAAAAATACAAAATCCAAAGATCCTTCACATCGCTACGCACGGTTTCTTTTTAAAAGACGTGGACGAGAATACAAGCGTAGTGATGGGCATGCAGGCACAAATAGCCAAAGAAAACCCTTTGCTAAGATCAGGATTGATGATGGCTGGATCGGCGGCCATAGCAAGAGATTCACTCGTTGACAACACCACCGACGATGGAATTTTAACAGCTTACGAAGCCGCAAACATGAACCTGACACAAACAGATCTGGTGATTCTTTCGGCCTGTGAGACAGGTCTGGGAGAAATGAAGAACAGTCAGGGGGTATACGGTTTGCAGCGCGCCTTCATGGTCGCCGGCGCCCGATCTGTCGTTATGAGTTTATGGGTGGTGGATGATTTCGCTACCCAGGAACTCATGAGTAATTTTTACCGTGAGTGGCTGAAGGATCCTTCAGCGGAGAACCGCCAGAAAGCTTTCCGGACAGCCCAGCTGAAGCTGAAGGAGAAATTTCCAGATCCTTATTTCTGGGGAGCATTTGTGATGGTTGGAAAATAATTATGCAACATCATCGCTTAATTCTGTAAGAAGACCTTTTTAAATAATGGTATCTTTGAAAAAACATTTTAGCTTTAGCTTATGAGTAAAATTTTTGTAACAGGTTCCGACGGATTATTGGGAAGCAATGTCATAAGAGAATTGATTTACCGGAATCATCAGGTAAGAGTTTTGGTATACGCACATGAACCCATCACTTTGGTGGGCATGCCTATTGAAGTGGTGCATGGGGACATAACCAACAGGCAACAAGTAGTGGAGTTGTCAGCGGGCTGCGATTATTTTATCAACGTGGCTGCGATCACTGACATGTGGCCCACACGCGGTGAAAAATATTTCAACATCAACGTAAAGGGTGCAGAGAATGCTGTGGAAGCGGTATTGCAGAATAAGATGAAAAGACTTGTTCACATTGGCAGTGCCAGTTCGTTCGGTTACGGAACCATCGAAAACCCGGGAGATGAAACCCGCGAATACAAATCCGCTAAATATAAAGTGGATTACATCGATAGTAAAAAACTCGGACAAGAGAAAGTATTGGATGCAGTCAAACACAGAGGATTAGACGCAGTGGTAGTTTGTCCTACCTTCATGATAGGTCCTTACGATTCCAAACCCAGTTCGGGAGCCATGATCATTGCCATAGCAAAAGGAGAGCTGCCGGCCTATTCTTCAGGCGGGAAAAACTGGGTCTACGTAAAAGATGTAGCCATGGCTGTTTGCAACGCACTCACCATGGGTGAATCCGGGGAGACCTATATAGCAGGCGGTGAAAATCTCACGTACGTGGAGGCGGTAAAACGCATCGCGGCAGCACTCGGACAAAAAAAATTGCCGAAGTTTATTGTACCCGGAGGGCTTTTGAAATTTATCGGGTTGCTTGGAACGGCAACAGGAAAGTTCACAGGCAAGGCACCAAAGATCAGTTATAACTTGGCGCAGATCGCCTGCGACGGACATTACTTCAGTCCGAAAAAAGCCATGGAAGAATTAAAGATGCCTCAGACACCGATCGAAGTCGGAGTGCAAGAAGCGCATGAATGGTTCAAACATCACAATTACCTCTAAGAGCTATTTCGATTGGATCACCTGCAAGAAGCCGGGATACATGTCTCCACTCTCCACAGTGAGCAGGTAATAATACGTTCCGTCATTCACGTTGTTTGGAATCCAGTCGTTCCCGTAATTTTCCTTCTGATAGATCATCTGTCCCCAGCGGTCGTAAACCTTTAAATTATTAGTACCGAAATATTCCAGGTATTTGAAATAGAGCATCTCGTTCTCGTTGTCGCCATTCGGTGTCACCACATTCGGCAGTACCATTTCTGCGGGGATCACAGTCACTTCTTTGCAAACAGTATCCACGCAGCCATCGCTGGTTTGCATGGCCAGACAGACCGTGTATACTCCCGGAACCGCGTATGTATGTATTGGATTCTGATTGAAATCAACTGTGCCATCTCCGAACGTCCAGTACCAGTTGCTTGCTGTTCCGCCATAGACGGAGGTATTATCCGAGAACAGTGTTGGCGTAGCGATAATCACCGGCGCAGAGTTGGCAGAAAAATTCGCAAGGGGCAAAGGATCAGTATTCACGACCAAGGTGATGGTATCCGACTGACAAGTGTTGTTGATTGCAGAAACCTGATAAGTAGTGCTGGAAACCGATGTCCCTGTATTGAACAAAGTTTGACTTAGAGTCGCCCCAGTTCCGCTGGAAGAATTACCGTTCCAGCTGACCACGCTTGTTCCTATGCAGGGTGTGAGTGAAGCATTAAAAGTTTCTCCCGAACAAATCGTGATAGGGTTTGGAGAGGCGACGACTTCCGGAACTTCCTTGATGGTAATGACCTTTGGCACAAGTCCCGGCAATATATTTCCGCAAGCATCTATGACTGTCGGCGGTGGAACAGCCAAAGAAGTAATGGTATCACAAGTCCAGGGGCAGCCCGGGATGGTCAGTGTCAGAGCTTTCGGAGTGGCCGCACTGGAGCAGCCTACAGGTGTTCCCGCTGTTACCGTGCCAATCATCCAAGGATGTGTGATAGTAAATGGCGGGACTCCGTAACGGATGTAAATGGTCCCGGTAAGGGTGCAGACATCGGAGCAGATGCTGTTTGGTGACACGAGCCAGTTCGGGCCGTAAGCCTCGACCGTGTGGCCTTCCACGTATGCGCTGAAAGGATATCCTCCGAAAGGATCGTGATAAATGTAACTCGTGTTACAGCCGGTTCCTCCGGTGGTGCGGGAAATGCGCATCGACACATAAATGGTCTGCGCGCCGCAGGACTGAGGCTTGCAGCACAAGAGCGGACTCTTGAGGTCATAGGCCGCTAAATAAGCTGTTCCCGGAGACATACCCGCTGTGCCAGTGGTGGTGAAGTTCCCTGAAGTGCCGCAGCTCGTTGTGAAGAACATGACCCCGTCGTTCTTCACCGCAGTTGAAAACGGATTTGCATAAAAGCTTCCGCTCACGAATAAGGCTGTGACGGAAACCTGAGCAGGAATGGTTACTAGAATACTGTCGGAATCACTGAGCGGAGCGATGCAGGAAGGAATGGCAGGTCCCGTGAAAGTGCTGGTCGGTCCGGTTACCAAAGGGTCGATGGTAATCGGATACACGCGGCTGGCATCGTTCAGCCAGGCATGCGGTACTATTATCTTTATTTTTTGTTGTCCCCCGATCACTTCGGTTTTATATGCAGCGGTCGTGTAATTCATATTCGCATCGTAACACACGGCGCCGCGGATGGTTCCCAATTCTTTTCCATCGGAAGAGAAGATCTGCATAGGGCCCAGCCAGCCTCTTTCCTCTTGCCGGCCGTAATTTGCATCTGGTTTCAGTTTCGCATTTTCCGGCAGCAAAAGTTCTTCTTCAATGATCAGGTCGGTAGGTGAAACAAGCGGCGACGAAAGCACATAATTGTATTTTACGCTGTTGAAACGGAATTCAAATGTTTTGAGGACACCCGGAATTCCCGTCTCCATAGAGGCTGTTAGTCCTTCCTGTTTTAATCCCGAAGCAATTACTGCTGTCCCATTGATCTTACAATTTTTTGAAAACGTAAGAAAGGAATTGTCTCCCGTATTGATCTCCACCGCTCCGTCGGTGAGTACTGTCACCCCATTTGGCTGGTTGCTGGCAGATAGGCCTTTGGCAGAGGCAGACGGCTTGATGTCGACAGGAACCAATGCTCCGTTCAAATAATAATTCACCGGTTGTTTGCTGTAATAGGTTATAATCCTTGCGTCCGTGGTGATGTATGTGCTGGAAAACATTTTTCTTTCTGAAAGAACTTCCTGCCAGGTGGAACGGTCTTCCAAAATATTCCGTTCTTTTTCTGGGTAGAGATTGGCTGAAAGGTCCGGAGTCGTGTTTTGTGAAAACAGAATGCCGCTATGGAAAAATAAAAATAACGACAAGGAAGAGATGCCTAAATTACGGTTACAGAGTAGCATGTTGTTTTAATTTAGTCCTTAACAAATATATAAAAAATTCGCAAAAAAACAAGGGCAATTTATTATAATGTACAAATGAAATTTCAGGGGCAAATTGTTTACATTTGAGAGGAGAACATTGAATCGCAAGAGCAATACAAGAAGCACATAACCGTAATTGAATTGAATAAGGGGGTCACATATTTTTTATTTTTCGTCCTACTTTCCGGACCTTCAGCACTGCTTGCTCAAGATCCTTATGTGGATTCTCTTTTGTCGATGATTCAAAAAACAAAAGAGGATACGGTTAAAATCAAGGCCTACCACGATCTTTTTTTGGAATGCGAATTCTCGGATGAGCAGAAAGCGGCCAACTATTTAGACAACGCATTAAAACTTTCGAAAAAGAACGACAGCAAAAAATGGATGTCGGAGACGTATATTCTGATGGGTTACCTGGCAGAGGACCGTAGCAACTTTCCGGCGGCACTGGAATACTATACCCGATCCCTCAAGCTGGAAGAAAAAAGATCCGATCAGCGAGGGATTGCTGTTGCATTGAACAACCTTGGCGTTGTTTATTTCGAACAGGGAAATTATCCAGAAGCGTTGAAGAATCATTATCAATCACTGAAGATAAAAGAGGCGATCGCCTTGAAAAATCCGGATGACCGCGCCAACCTCAAAAGCATCGCCGCTTCCTACAATAACTTAGGAAACGTTTATTACGATCAGAGTGACTATCCGGAAGCACTCAGGAATCAGTTGTCGGCTCTGAAGATAAGAACGGAGCTGAAGGATGAACAAACTCTTGCCAGCACTTATCATAACATTGGAAATGTATATTATGCGCAGGAGAAATTTGACTCGGCGCTGAAAGAATATTTGAAGGCTGCGGAGATGAACAAAAAACTCGGGAACCAGACCTGGCTGTCGAAAAATTACGATGCGATCGGAATCATTTATAGCCATCAGCAAAAAGGCGATGAAGCGAAAAAGTATTTCCAATCAGGTCTGAAGATTTCAGAGGAGATCGGGGACATGGCAGGCGTTGCCCTTTCGCTAGTTCACTTTGGCAGCCTGCAGTTCGACGAAAAGAAATTCAATGAGGCGACGGCCTCGTTTTCCAAAGCAAGAAAGATCGCGTTCGATGTCGGGTACAAAGATTATCTGAAAGAAGCTTACCTGGGCTTGTCTAATATAGACAGTGCAAGAGGGGACTTCAAAGCTGCTTATGAAAATCATAAAAACTACATTTTATACCGTGACAGCCTCGACAACGAGGACACACGCAAAAAGACCATTCAGAGTCAAATGAGTTATGAATTTGACAAGAAGGAAGCCATCGCTGAGGCTGAGCACAAAAAGGAGTTGGAAAACCAGGAAGTTTTGTCGGAAGAAAAAAGCAGGAAACAGAAAATAGTTTTACTCCTGGTATCGGGCTTTTTGATTTTGGTGCTGGTTTTCGCGGGATTCATTTTCCGCTCCTTGAAGATCACGAGAAAACAAAAAGGGATCATTGAAGAACAAAAAGATGTAGTAGAGAATCAGAAGTTGGAAGTGGAGATGCAGAAGATGCTCGTTGAAGAACATCAGAGGGAGATCATCGACAGCATCCGGTATGCAAGACGTATCCAACAGTCGTTGTTGCCGACCGAGAAATACATTCAAAAGCAGTTAAACAGATTGAACAAATGAAATTAAGATTCAGCGTAAAACATTTCTTGGTGTGTTTTTTTATGTCAACCTCCGTTTGCAGTTTTGCGCAGGATATAGAAATAGATTCTCTTGTCTTACTCCTAAAAACCGACAAAGCAGATACCAATAAGCTCGGGCACCTGAACCAGCTTTCCTGGAGATATAATAATTTGGGCGAGTACGACAGTGCCTTAAAATACGTCAATCGGGCGCTTAAGTTAAGCAATGAAATTCTTGATAAGAAACCGAATTCGAAAATTGAAGAGATAGCTAAGAAAAACCAAGGGTCTTCTTATAACATTATCGGGAGTGTCAATTTTCACCTGGGGAATTACCCCGAGGCTTTAAAAAAACATCTTACTTCTTTGAAGATCAAAGAGGCAATTGGTGATAAGAAGGGGCAGGCATTTTCATACATAAACATTGGAAATGTTTATTTCTACCAAGAGAACTTCGCCCAGGCTTTGAAGAACTATCAGACGTCTCTAAAGATAATGCAGGAATTGAAGAACGATAAAGGCGTTGCCAATGCATTTAATAATGTCGGGAATGTTTTTTTTGCAGAGGGAAAATATGAAGATGCCTTGAAGAACTATTTAGCAGCCTTAAAAACGAGGGAAGCGCTTGGCGACAAGCAAGGAATTTCTACTTCCTATAACAATATCGGAGGAGTTTTTTTCAATCAAGGAAAAGAAACGCGAAACGAAGCTGAACGAAGAAGTAAATTGAATCTTGCTTTGGAAAACAACCTGAAGTCGCTAAAGATTGCTGAGGAAATCGGGGATCAAGCGGCTATCGCAAGGTCGCAGATGAATCTGGGTTCTGTTCTCAATAGTCAGAAAAAATATCCTCAAGCGCGGACATATCTCTCAAAAGCAAAAGCCCTTGCAAGTGAAATTGGGGCAAAGGAATTCCTTAAGGACATCT
>JBKJQG010000029.1:0-13169 GCA_046594925.1 Bacteroidia bacterium | reverse complement strand
CACTTGGCTTGATGTAGCAGGAACTGCTTCACGAGCTTCGATGATTTTCATATCTCTGCGTTTCAATGAAGAATTTTCATCTCTCAATTTACGTGCACTGATAATTTGACCAGCTTTGTATAAGGTTGAATCACCTGGCTCAAGAATAAGAAC
This sequence comes from Bacteroidia bacterium, assembly GCA_046594925.1. Lineage (GTDB taxonomy): Bacteria > Bacteroidota > Bacteroidia > 2-12-FULL-35-15 > 2-12-FULL-35-15 > 2-12-FULL-35-15. The sequence continues at coordinate 13,016 of JBKJQG010000029.1, read as the reverse complement.
TTTAGCATATAAGTTATCGTTCTCTTTCATGAACTCTGATTTGTTCACCAATTGTTTTTCTAAGAAGATTGTATCACCCGCTTCGCTGATGTCGACTTTACGCATCATCTGACGAACAATTACTTCGAAATGTTTATCGTTGATTTTCACACCTTGTAAACGGTAAACCTCTTGTACCTCATTTACCAAATACTCTTGAACAGCAGTTGGTCCTTTGATAGCAAGGATATCGCTTGGTGTGATTGCTCCATCAGATAATGGCTCACCCGCTTTGATGAAATCATTTTCTTGAACAAGGATGTGTTTCGACAACTGAACAAGGTATGTTTTCTTTTCACCAGTACGAGATTCAACATGTACTTCACGGTTACCACGTTTGATTTTACCGAAAGAAACGATACCATCAATTTCAGAAACCACAGCAGGGTTACTTGGGTTACGAGCTTCAAACAACTCAGTAACACGAGGTAAACCACCCGTGATATCACCTGTTTTACCAGATGAACGTGGAATCTTAACAAGGATTTGTCCCGCTTCAATTTTTGCATCATCATTAACAATGATGTGTGCACCAACCGGAATGTTGTAAGTACGCAATGTTTCTTTGCTAACAACAATCTTGATAGAAGGGTTCTTAGATTTATCACGACTTTCAACAATAACTTTTTCTTTAAAGCCTGTTTGTTCATCGGATTCTTCACGGAAAGTAATACCTTCTTCAACGTTATCAAATTCGATTTTACCAGCGAATTCAGAAACGATAACAGCGTTATACGGATCCCAATCACAGATTAAATCTCCTTTTTTAACTTTCGATAAATGTTTCACATAAGCTTGTGAACCGTAAGGAATATTTCCTGTTGTTAAAACAATTTTTGTGTTTGCATCAATGATGCGCATCTCAGCTGAACGACCAATAACAACGTCAACGGTTTGTCCATCAGGATTTTTACGTTTTACTGTTTTTAATTCGTCAATTTCGATGATACCATCATATTTTGCTTCAATTTTACTTGCTGTAGTAGTGTTAGATGCAGTACCTCCAACGTGGAATGTACGCAATGTTAACTGTGTACCCGGCTCACCAATTGACTGAGCTGCGATAACACCTACTGCCTCACCTCTTTGAACCATGCGTCCTGTAGCCAAGTTACGTCCGTAACATTTTCCACAAACTCCGCTCTTACTTTCGCAAGTTAATACCGAACGGATCTCAACTGATTCAATTGGAGACTCAGAAATAATTTTTGCATAATCTTCGGTAACTTCTTCCCCTGCACCAATGATTAAATCTCCTGTTAAAGGATTATAAACATCGTGTACAGCAGTTCTACCTAAAATTCTGTCGTATAAAGATTCAACCACTTCATCGTTTTTCTTCAACGGAGTAGCGATCAATCCGCGCAAAGTCCCGCAATCCTCAACAGTGATGATCACATCCTGAGCAACGTCGACCAACCTACGGGTTAAGTAACCAGCATCGGCTGTTTTCAAGGCTGTATCGGCAAGACCTTTACGAGCACCGTGAGTAGAAATGAAATACTCAAGGATGGACAGACCTTCTTTAAAGTTAGAGATGATCGGGTTTTCAATGATCTCTCCACCGCCGGCACCTTTTTGAGGCTTGGCCATCAATCCACGCATACCGCCCAACTGACGGATCTGCTCTTTAGAACCACGGGCTCCGGAATCCAACATCATGTAAACCGGGTTGAAACCTTGACGATCGTTTGTCAATGTGTTCAACACCTTAGCAGTGATGCGGGAGTTTGTATGTGTCCAGATATCGATTACCTGATTGTAACGCTCGTTGTTGGTAATGAAACCCATGTTGTAGTTAGCCACTACTTCATCAACTTGTGCGTTGGCATCAGCGATCATTTTACCTTTGTCTTCAGGAACCATAACGTCACCTAAGTTAAATGATAAACATCCGCGGAATGCGCTCATGAAACCTAAGGTCTTCATTTCATCAAGGAACTTAGCTGTTTTAGCCATACCTGTTTCCTTAACGATGTTACCAATGATATCACGCAATGATTTTTTAGTAAGCAATTCATTGATGAAACCTACTTCTTTAGGAACAACCTGGTTGAACAAGATACGTCCAACGGTAGTCTCAATAAGTTTGTTCACCATTTTATCGCCTTCTTTCACTTCCAAACGTACTTTCACCCATGCATGCAGGTCGACACGTTTTTCGTTGTAAGCAATGATGGTTTCTTCAGGAGAATAGAAAGTTAATCCTTCACCTTTAACGAAATCTTCTTTAGTGTTGCGTTTTCCTTTGGTCATGTAGTACAGACCAAGCACCATGTCTTGAGAAGGAACGGCAACCGGAGCACCATTCGCAGGGTTCAAGATGTTGTGAGAAGCAAGCATTAACAACTGAGCCTCCAAGATAGCAGCATGTCCCAATGGAACGTGAACCGCCATTTGATCCCCGTCAAAATCCGCGTTGAAGGCAGTACAGGTCAATGGGTGCAATTGGATAGCTTTTCCTTCGATCAACTTTGGTTGGAAAGCTTGAATACCTAATCTGTGCAATGTCGGAGCGCGGTTCAAAAGAACTGGATGTCCTTTCAAAATATTTTCCAAGATGTCCCAAACGATAGGTTCTTTTTTGTCAACTATTTTCTTAGCAGATTTAACGGTCTTAACAATACCACGCTCGATCATCTTACGGATGATAAATGGTTTGAACAATTCCGCTGCCATGTCTTTCGGCAATCCGCATTCGTGCAATTTCAATTCAGGTCCTACAACAATTACTGAACGTGCTGAATAATCCACACGTTTTCCGAGTAAGTTCTGACGGAAACGGCCTTGTTTACCTTTTAATGAATCAGACAAAGATTTTAATGCTCTGTTGGATTCTGTTTTAACGGCGTTAGATTTACGAGAGTTATCAAACAATGAATCCACTGCTTCTTGCAACATACGTTTCTCATTCCGCAAGATCACTTCCGGAGCTTTGATCTCGATCAAACGTTTCAAACGGTTGTTACGGATAATGACACGACGATACAAATCGTTCAAATCAGAAGTAGCAAAACGGCCGCCATCCAATGGAACGAGTGGACGCAATTCCGGTGGAATAACAGGAACGATCTTAACGATCATCCACTCTGGACGGTTCTCAACGTTTTGGTTAGCGTGACGGAAGCTTTCAACAACTTGCAAACGTTTCAATGCTTCGTTCTTACGTTGTTGTGAAGTTTCTGTGTTTGCTTTTAAGCGCAAGTCGAACGACAATCCATCCAGATCCACACGGCTCAACAGGGCTTGTAATGCTTCAGCACCCATTTTAGCGATGAATTTATTAGGATCATTGTCATCCAAATATTGATTTTCTTTAGGAAGCGTATCCAGGATATTCAGGTATTCTTCTTCAGATAAGAAATCAAGGTAGTTAATTCCATCAGCAGCTTTCAGACCAGCATTTACTACAACATAACGTTCGTAATAAATGATCATGTCTAGCTTTTTGGTAGGAAGACCCAATAAATAACCAATTTTATTAGGCAATGATTTGAAGTACCAGATGTGAGCAACAGGAACCACCAGGTTGATGTGTCCCATTCTCTCTCTACGCACTTTCTTTTCAGTTACTTCAACACCGCAGCGGTCACAAACAATTCCTTTGTAACGGATGCGTTTATATTTTCCACAAGCACACTCCCAGTCCTTAACAGGTCCGAAAATTCTTTCACAGAACAACCCGCCCATCTCTGGCTTGTAAGTTCTGTAATTGATGGTTTCTGGTTTTACAACTTCACCGCTTGAGCGTTCCAGAATTGCTTCTGGTGACGCAAGGCTAATTGTAATTTTCGAGAAATTACTTTTTAATTTGATGTCTCTTTTATTGAAAGCCATGTTATTAATTTATTGAATTGTTGAATTTTAGATTTTTTGATTTTTAGAGTTGCAAATTCAAAAAATCTGCAACTCTAAAAATCTAAAATTGTTAATTAGTCAAGTGAAATGTTCAATCCCAATCCTCTCAATTCATGCAACAATACGTTGAATGATTCAGGAATACCAGGAGTTGGCATATTCTCACCCTTAACAATAGCTTCATAAGCTTTGGCACGTCCTACAACGTCATCCGACTTAATGGTAAGGATTTCCTGAAGGATGTTGGCAGCACCAAATGCTTCAAGTGCCCAAACCTCCATCTCACCAAAACGCTGACCTCCGAATTGAGCTTTACCGCCCAAAGGTTGCTGCGTGATAAGAGAGTATGGTCCGATCGAACGGGAGTGCATCTTATCATCCACCATGTGACCAAGTTTCAACATGTAGATAATACCTACAGTTGCCGGCTGATCGAACTTCTCACCTGTTCCACCATCTGTTAAGAATGTACGGCCGAAGCGAGGCAAGCCTGCTTTGTCGGTCCACTCATTCAACTGATCGGTAGTAGCGCCATCAAAAATCGGAGTAAAGAATTTCTCGCCCAATTTTTGTCCAGCCCAAGCAAGAACGGTTTCATAGATCTGACCCAAGTTCATACGGGAAGGTACACCCAGCGGATTCAATACGATGTCCACAGGAGTTCCGTCATCTAAGAAAGGCATGTCCTCGTCGCGAACGATACGGACAACAATACCCTTGTTACCGTGGCGTCCCGCCATTTTATCACCTACTTTTAATTTACGTTTTTTAGCAATGTAAACTTTCGCAAGTTGTACAATACCAGCAGGAAGTTCGTCACCAATGGTAACTGCAAACTTCTTGCGTTTGAATGCCCCCAATAAATCGTTGTACTTGATGCTATAGTTGTGCAACAACATTTTGATCTTGTCGTTCACATCTTTATCAGTAGTCCATTTACTAGAATTCACATTCGAGAAATCGATCTTCTCCAAACTTTTCTGAGTAAACTTCACACCTTTTGCAACGACTTCTTCTTTTAGGATGTTCAACACACCTTGAGAAGTTTTCCCGTTCACCAAAGTGAAAAGTTTATCGATCAGTTTAGTTTTCAAAGCAGCAACTTCAGTGCTGTGCTCTTTATCGATCTTATCCAGCAAAGGTTTTTCCTCTGCTTTCGATTTCTTATCTTTAATTGCTCTTGAGAACAATTTTTTATCAATTACAACACCGCGTAATGATGGAGGCGCTTTCAAAGAAGCATCTTTCACGTCACCTGCTTTGTCACCAAAGATTGCACGTAAAAGTTTTTCTTCCGGAGAAGGATCTGTCTCTCCTTTAGGAGTGATTTTTCCGATTAAGATATCTCCTTCTTTTACTTCAGCACCCACACGGATCAATCCGTTTTCATCGAGGTCTTTTGTTGCTTCTTCAGAAACGTTAGGAATGTCGGAAGTTAATTCTTCCAATCCGCGTTTTGTATCACGCACTTCCAGAGCATACTCATCGATGTGAACTGATGTAAAGATGTCCTCACGAGCAACGCGCTCAGAGATCACGATCGCATCCTCGAAGTTGTAACCTTTCCATGGCATGAATGCCACTTTCATGTTACGTCCAAGAGCTAATTCACCATTTTGAGTGGCATAACCGTCGCACAATACTTGTCCTTTGATAACTTTCTCACCTTTCTTAACGATTGGTTTCAAGTTGATACAAGTACTTTGGTTGGTCTTACGGAACTTCGTTAATTGGTAACGTTTGATGTCATCGTCGAAGCTGATCAAACGATCGGCATCCGTACGGTTGTAGCGGATAACAATTTCGTTAGCATCCACATATTCAACAACACCTTCGCCTTCAGCGTTAACAAGTACACGTGAATCACGTGCAACGAGTGGCTCAAGACCTGTTCCAACAATTGGTGCTTCCGGACGCAACAATGGTACGGCCTGGCGCTGCATGTTGGAGCCCATCAATGCACGGTTGGCATCATCATGCTCCAAGAAAGGAATCAATGATGCGGCAATAGAAGCAATTTGATTTGGCGCAACGTCCATCAATTGCAATTTCTCCGGTTCAACAACAGGAAAATCTCCTTCGTAACGAGCTTTAACTTTCGCTTCAAGGAATTTACCTTTTGCATCCACAGGAGCATTTGCCTGAGCAATGGTTTTAGAATCTTCTTCCTCAGCGCTTAAGTAAGTCACTGATTTTTCCATGTCCACTCTACCTTTGGTAACGGTCATGTAAGGAGTTTCGATGAATCCTAATTTATTGATTTTAGCGAATACACACAAGGAAGAGATCAAACCGATGTTTGGTCCTTCTGGTGTTTCGATTGTACACAAACGACCGTAGTGCGTGTAGTGAACGTCACGAACCTCGAAACCAGCACGCTCACGGGATAAACCTCCTGGCCCGAGTGCGGAGAGCCTACGCTTGTGCGTAATTTCTGCAAGCGGATTCGTTTGGTCCATGAACTGTGAAAGCTGATTGGTACCGAAGAAAGAGTTGATAACGGAAGACAAAGTCTTAGCGTTGATCAAATCCGTAGGTGTGAACACCTCATTGTCACGAACGTTCATACGCTCACGGATGGTACGAGCCATACGGGCAAGACCAACTCCGAACTGAGAATACAACTGCTCACCAACGGTGCGGACACGTCTGTTACTCAAGTGATCGATATCATCCACGTCAGCTTTAGAGTTGATCAATTCGATCAAATACTTGATGATGCAGATAATGTCTTCCTTGGTTAATGTTTTAGTGTTGGAAGGTGTGTTCAGGTTCAATTTTTTGTTGATCCGGTAACGACCTACTTCACCTAAGTCATAACGTTTATCAGAGAAGAATAATTTATCAATGATACCGCGTGCCGTTTCTTCATCAGGTGGCTCAGCGTTACGTAATTGACGGTAGATATGCTCCACAGCCTCTTTTTCAGAGTTGGAAGTATCTTTTTGTAAGGTATTGTAGATGATGGCGTAGTCACCTGCGTTAACATCCAATTTGTGAAGAATCACAGATTTAACGTTGGCGTCCACGATCATGTCGATGTGGCTGTTATCCAAGATTGTTTCGCGGTCGATGATCACCTCGTTACGTTCAATGGAAACTACTTCGCCGGTATCTTCATCTACGAAATCTTCGATCCATGTTTTCAAAACACGGGCAGCCAGCTTACGGCCGACAGCAGATTTCAGGGCAGCTTTGCTAACTTTCAATTCGTCAGCAAGGCCGAATATTTCAAGGATCTGTTTATCACTTTCAAATCCGATGGCTCTTAATAAGGTTGTTACCGGAAGTTTTTTCTTACGGTCGATGTAAGCATACATCACACTGTTAATGTCGGTAGCAAACTCGATCCATGATCCTTTGAAAGGGATGACACGTGCCGAATAAAGTTTGGTTCCGTTAGCGTGACGGCTTTGGCCGAAGAACACACCCGGTGAACGGTGCAACTGAGATACGATAACGCGTTCGGCTCCATTGATAACAAATGTACCTTTGGGAGTCATGTACGGAATGGTACCTAAGTAAACGTCCTGTACGATGGTTTCGAAATCTTCGTGTTCAGGATCGGTACAATACAAGCGCAATTTCGCTTTCAGCGGAACGCTGTATGTCAACCCACGCTCGATACATTCATCAAGTGAATAACGCGGTGGGTCGATAAAATAATCTAAGAATTCAAGCACGAAATTGTTCCGTGCATCGGATATAGGAAAGTTCTCTGCGAAAACTTTGAATAGTCCTTCGTTCTGGCGGTTCTCGGAAGTTGTTTCCAACTGAAAGAAATCCTGGAACGATTGAAGTTGAATATCTAAAAAGTCAGGGTAATCGATCTGAGATTTAATAGATGCAAAACTTATTCTTTGCGGTTTTTTAGTTTGAGCCAAGGTGCTTAAGTATTATGTTCAGTTCAAGGTGTGCGGAAGCTGAACGAGGTTAATAAGAAAAACGATTATAATCACCATTAAAGTCAGTTGCCCCAGTCCCTGAGACGAGCTCTGGAACTGAGGGTTTTGACTTTTAAGAGTGTATTAGAAACAGCTTATTTAACTTCAACTTTAGCTCCTGCTTCTTCTAATTGTTTTTTAATTGATTCTGCTTCTTCTTTAGAAACACCTTCCTTAAGTGGTTTTGGTGCACCGTCAACAAGGTCTTTAGATTCTTTCAAACCTAATCCTGTAAGATCTTTAACGATCTTAACAACTCCTAATTTAGCTGCTCCAGCTTCAACCAAAATTACATCGAATGTAGTTTTTTCTGCTGCTGCTTCTCCGCCGCCGCCTGCTACAGCTACTGCTGCTGCTGCTGCTGGTTCGATACCGTACTCATCCTTAAGGATAGTTGATAATTCTTGCACTTCTTTAACAGTTAAACCTACTAACTGTTCAGCAATTGCTTTTACGTCTGCCATTGTATTTGATTTTTAAATTTAATTACTAATTAATTTTTTAAAACTTGTCCGCTTTGCTTTAACAAAATCGGCACTTTCTTTAAACTCTGAGCTGATTAAGCCGCATCCTTTTTCTCTGCATTGTTCTGAAGAGCTCCAAGCACTCGCTTGGCAGGAGATTGAAGCAATCCAATAACTTCACCGATAAGTTCATTTTTACTCTTGATGTTAGCCAGAGCATTCAATTCTTTATCGCCAATGTAAATGTTTTCTTCAACGAAAGCCGCTTTCAAAATAGGCTTATCGTTTTTCTTTCTGAACTCTTGAATCAACTTTGCAGGAGCATTTCCTACTTCTGTGAACATGATCGCGGTAGCACCTTTCAATGCCGGGATCAGATCAACCAAACGACTGTCGGCAGCTTGCTCTAATGCTTTTTTAAGCAAAGAGTTTTTTACTACTGTCATCGAAATGTTTTTTTGGAAGCAGGATCTTCTGAATTGGTTAATTTTTTCAACGGTTAAAGAAGAACAGTCAGCCAGATAGATCTTGTTATTAGCATTGATTCTTTCTACCAGCGACTCGATGATCTTTGTTTTATCTTCTCTTTTCATTTTTATTGATTTTTCACCTTTACTTTCTCTCTGTTTTGGAGAGGGCCAGGGTGAGGTTTAATTTTATCTGCTTAGTGGAAGCCAAGGCAGATGTGATGATTTGTTTAAAATTATTGCCCCAAGAATTTGCTGTCGATCTCAATACTAGGGCTCATGGTTGAGCTCAAATAAATACTCCGAACATACTGTCCTTTTGCTGATGAAGGCTTTAATTTCATGATGGTTTGTAACAATTCATTTGCATTGTCTGCAATTTTGCTGCTATCGAATGATGCTTTAGCAACCAGGGCTTGAACGATCCCTGCTTTATCTACTTTAAAATCGATTTTACCACCTTTGGATTCTGTAACTGCTTTTCCGATATCCATCGTTACAGTTCCAGTCTTAGGGTTAGGCATCAATCCGCGTGGTCCTAATACACGACCCAATGCACCTACTTTACCCATAACTGAAGGCATAGTGATGATTACGTCTACGTCGGTCCAACCGCCTTTGATCTTTTCAATGTATTCATCTAATCCAACGAAGTCGGCTCCTGCGGCTTTAGCTTCTGCTTCTTTATCCGGAGTAACGATCGCAAGAACGCGCATTGTCTTACCTGAACCGTGAGGCAGGGAAACAGATCCGCGGACCATTTGATTTGCTTTACGTGGATCAACGCCTAAACGAACGCTGATGTCGATAGAAGCATCGAACTTAGTTGTTGTGATTTCCTTCACGAGCTTAGCAGCATCTGCTAAGGAATACGCCTTTGTAGGGTCGTATTTAGAAAGCGCGAGCTTTCTGTTCTTTGAGATTTTTGTCATTTTATTAAAATTATGATGTGCGAACGGCTTACTTGATTCGGCCTCCATCAGGTTAATTCAATTTTAGATTTTTTGAATTTTAGATTTTTAGAGTGATGTATTCATTCTAGAATTCTAAAATTCTACAAATCTTACTTTTTCTTCAACGGAGATTCTCCGGTGATAGTCATTCCCAGACTGCGTGCAGTTCCGGCAACCATGCTCATTGCTGATTCGATGGTGAAACAATTCAAATCCGGCATTTTGCCTTCAGCAACGGAACGGATCTGATCCCAAGTTACGTTACCAACTTTCAAACGGTTAGATTCTTTTGAACCTTGTTTGATCTTGGTGATCTCCAATAAGGAAATCGCAACAGGGGGGTGTTTTAAAATGAATTCGAACGATTTATCATTGTATACAGTGATAATCACTGGGGTTACTTTTCCTGCTCTGTCTTGTGTTCTAGCGTTGAACTGCTTACAGAACTCCATGATGTTAACACCTTTTGCACCCAATGCCGGTCCGATCGGAGGTGAAGGATTTGCTGCTCCACCTTTTATTTGCAATTTGATCATTGCACTTACTTCTTTTGCCATTTCTCTTTTTTGGTTTATGGTTTAAAGTCTGAAATTATTTCTGCTTTAAACGGTATTGTTATTTAACTACATTGATCTTCTCATTCAAACTGTCACGAGCCGGTGGAAGCCAGGCTTTTTTATGAATGTCCGATCAATTCTTTTAATTCTCTTTCTCTACTTCGAGGTAACCTAATTCCAATGGAGTTTTTCTGCCAAAGATCTTTACCATTACCTCTAATTTTTTCTTCTCTTCAATCACGCGTTCAACAGTTCCTGTGAAACCGTTGAATGGTCCGTTGATCACTTTTACAGTTTCACCAACGATGAAAGGAATGCTGATCTGAGCATCTGTTTCAGCTAAATCATCAACCGTTCCTAAGATACGGTTAACTTCTGCCATACGCATAGGAACCGGTGCACCGCCTTTGGTCTCACCCAAAAATCCGATCACTCCGGTAATGTTCTTAATAACGTGAGCTACTTCACCCACCAATGCTGCTTCAACTAAAATATATCCGCCGTAAAAAGGACGCTCTTTACTAACTTTTTTTCCGTTGCGGATCTGATAGATCTTTTCGGTAGGGATCAGGATCTGAGAAACAAAATTACTCAGCCCCAAACGGTTAATCTCCATTTCAATGTACTGCTTCACCTTTTTTTCCTGACCGCTGATAGCTCTTACAACATACCATTTTTTTACTGTGTCAGTCTTTGTTTGCTCGCTCATTTTCATAAACTATTTTAAAATTAAAATAAATGGTAAATAGCTTCCATTCCTTTGTTGAATGTGAAATCCATTGCAAATACCAACAATGCGATAATGATGGATGCGATAGCAACAACGATAGCGCTGCTTTGCAGTTCGCTCCAAGATGGCCAGCTTACTTTATGAAAAAGCTCGTTCGCGGTCTCATCGATGTATGTCTTGAATTTGCTCATATTTTTTAATTTCTTAATTCTAATTCTAAACTTGCACAGGTGGAGAGATTCGAACTCCCATCAAAGGTTTTGGAGACCTCTATTCTACCCTTGAACTACACCTGTTTATAAACTCCAGATCGTGCTATTCAAATGCCAAAAACACCGCTTTTGACATCACCCATTATTAGTAGAAAACAGCACCCCGACTCATCGGGGTACTGTCTGTGTACTAATATTGTATTATTTATTACTTAATGATCTCTGTTACCTGACCAGCTCCTACTGTTCTTCCACCCTCACGGATAGCGAAACGTAAACCTTGTGTCATTGCAACCGGAACGATCAATTTAACTGTGATCGTAACATTATCACCAGGCATAACCATGTCACGTCCTGTTGGCAACTCGATCTCTCCAGTTACGTCAGTTGTACGTAAGTAAAACTGTGGACGGTATTTGTTATGGAATGGAGTGTGACGTCCACCTTCTTCTTTTTTCAATACATAGATCTCAGCTTTGAATTCAGTGTGTGGAGTGATCGTACCGGGACGAACAACAACCATACCTCTGCGGATATCTTTCTTATCGATACCACGTAACAAAAGACCAACGTTATCACCTGCTTCACCACGGTCAAGGATCTTACGGAACATCTCAACACCTGTGATAGTAGATTTCAATTTTTCTTCTTGCATACCGATGATCTCAACCTCATCACCTGAGTTGATAACACCTGTCTCAATTTTACCAGTAGCAACAGTACCACGACCAGTAATTGTAAACACGTCTTCAACCGGCATTAAGAAAGGCTTATCAGTTTCACGCAAAGGGATTGGAATGTATGCATCAACAGCATCCATCAATTCCATGATCTTTGGCATCCATTTAGCATCTTTATTCAAACCACCCAAAGCAGAACCTTGAATGATAGGAGTGTTATCACCATCAAATTGGTAGAAAGACAATAATTCACGGATCTCCATCTCAACCAATTCCAACAACTCAGGATCGTCAACCATATCCACTTTGTTCATGAAAACAACAATTTTAGGAACACCAACCTGGCGAGCCAAAAGGATGTGCTCACGTGTTTGAGGCATAGGCCCGTCAGTAGCAGCAACAACCAAGATAGCACCGTCCATTTGAGCAGCACCCGTAACCATGTTCTTCACATAATCCGCGTGACCAGGACAGTCAACGTGAGCGTAGTGACGATTAGCCGTAGAATACTCAACGTGAGAAGTATTGATCGTGATACCACGTTCTTTTTCCTCAGGAGCATTATCGATGGAAGAGAAATCTCTTACTTCGGATAAACCTTTTTCAGCCAATACAACTGTGATTGCTGCGGTTAAGGTAGTTTTACCGTGATCGACGTGACCAATTGTTCCGATGTTTACGTGTGGTTTGGAACGGTCGAATTTTTCTTTAGCCATTGCTAGTTATTATTTAATTGTTATTTTATATTTATTTACTTGTTCAAAAATTCTTGTCAAAAATCAGAGCTGTTGATCACGCTTATAGCGTGACGACCTCATGATTACTTCTGTCCCATCAACACCTCTAATCAGAGCTGTTGAGCAGGATTGAACTGCCGACCTCTTCCTTACCAAGGAAGTGCTCTACCACTGAGCTACAACAGCTGATTTAGTGGTATTTATTACAGCTTCCTATTTATCCTGCTCACATTCAAGAATGTGATTTGTTTTAAAAGAGCGGATTTTAGAAAATTCTAAAATCCGACTCTCTTAGAGCGAAAGACCGGGCTCGAACCGGCCACCCTCAGCTTGGAAGGCTGACGCTCTACCAAATGAGCTACTTTCGCGGATTAA
>JBKJQG010000381.1:0-7033 GCA_046594925.1 Bacteroidia bacterium | reverse complement strand
AAATGTGCACCCAAAGGTTTCTTAGTTTTTGCATCGAATACTTTGCCTTTTGCATAAGTGACTTTGCCGGGGCGAGCACCTTCGTATAGATCAAATGAGTATAGATCCAAACCACCTTGTCCGCCTGCCCTGTTGGACGCGAAATAAGCCACACTTCCCGAAGCGGCAACAAGAATACTATTGTCGTCTCCATATGAATTGATAGGATAACCCAAATTCACTGGCGCTTGCCATTGACCTTTGTCGTCCATGCGGGAAACATAAAGATCCAATTGTCCCATTCCGACATGGCCATTTGAACCGAAATAAAGCGTTTTTCCGTCCGGATGAATGAAGACTGACTCTTCTTTTCCAGGGGTATTGATCATTGGTCCCAGATTGCGTGGAGCACTCCACACACCATTCACATTGAGTGTAGAAACATATATGTCTGTCTCCCCTATTCCACCGGGTCGTCTGCTTACATAATAAAGTGATTTACCATCTGCCGAAAAAGATGGTTGTGTTTCGTATTGATTGGAATTGATGGAACTTCCGATGTTGTAGGGTGTTGACCACTTCTCCCCAACTTTCTCCGTATAAAAAATGTCGCAGCTGCCATAACCTCTTCTATCGCCGGCATAAGCCCCTGCAGCATTTTCAGCACAAGCCACAAAGAACAATAATTGTCCGTCGGCCGACAAACACGGGGCACCTTCATTCCCATTCGTATTGATTCCGTAGCCAATAAGAGCTCCGATTTTCCAAGCATTCGCTTCATCTTTGGTGCTGATCAGAAAATCTTCTTGAAGCGGTTTTTCCTGCGTCCTGTTGTTACGGGTGTAAAGCAAAGTTCTTTCATCGGCAGTTACTGCAGGAAAGTATTCATCCAATGGGGAATTTACGCCTGTACCAAGGTTCTTAGGCTCGAAAGGAACCGGATTCTTCATGGCATTGATGGCGAAGTTGCAATTAGCGAGGTTACGTTCTGCGTCTTCCTTGGTATCCGGATTCATGTGCGTTTTTTTCAGAAAACGTTCATAATCCTTTTTCGCATCTTCGTATTTACCGATGATGATCTCAAGCGTTGCGAGGTTGTAAAAATTACCAAGATTGAATCCAGGATTGATCGAAATGGCTTTCACGTATTCTTCGATCGCTTTTTCAGGCATCCGTTTTACCTGATAAATTTCAGCATAAAGCAAATGTGGCTCAATGAAGTTGGGATCCTTTTCTATGGCTTTAAGAAGTTCTTTTTCCGCTTCATCGTCCTTCCCGTCCTGAAAATAATTTACGGCAGTTTTAAATGAAGCAATGGCTTTTTTATTGGTGGAAGTGTATTCACCCGGGGGTAGTTGGGCTTTACAGGAAAAAAGTGCTAGCGTGAGACTAAAGATGAAGAGCTTTTTCATATTTGTATTTAGCGGTTCAATTAATGTACCCTTCGACTCCGCTCAGGGTGACGCTCCGTGGAACGTAATCTAAAATTCAATTATCATTCCAACTATGGAATGTTCATGTATTTATGCGTTTGTAAAGAAACATTCCATTTGGGGTTCGCCATTACATAATCTACGATCATAGGCATCATTTCCTTGCTTTTGCTCCATTCCGGCTGTAAAAACAGCTTACAATCTTTACCAACCTGTGCAGCATTCTTTTCAGCCCATTCAAAATCATTCTTGTTGTGAATGATAATCTTCAATTCGTCAGCTTTTGCAAAATTTTCAGGTAAGGGCGGACTCGTTTTCTTGGGAGATAAACACACCCAATCCCAGACGCCTGTTAAAAGATAAGCTCCGGAAGTTTCTATGAAGGTTTGAATGCCTTTGTTTTTGAATTGCTCCGTGATGTAATTCATGTTGTACATGCTGGGTTCTCCGCCGGTAACCACGACCGCTTTTCCAGGAAATTTTCCGGCATTCTCCACAATGAGGTCTGTTTTTGTCAAAGGATGCAAAGAAGCATCCCAGCTTTCCTTTACGTCACACCAGTGACAGCCTACATCGCAACCGCCCACACGGATGAAGTAAGCCGGCTTCCCTGAATGGAATCCTTCGCCCTGAATGGTGTAGAATTCTTCCATCAATGGCAATTCAAGCCCCTGTTCTAAAAGTGTGTGTTGTTTTGTTTCCAATTATTCGAGTATGAGCATTTTAAATTCAAAGGGATCGAAAGCTTCTTTCAAGTCAGCAATAAAACTTTTTCCTGATCTTAAATAATAAGGAGAAAAATTTTCGTGACGTTCCTGAAGCATGCCCTCCGGAAGGAATTTGTCCTTCAGTTTTCTGATCTGATTGATGTTGGTCTCTTGTTTTTGCTTTTCTGACTTGATCAGTTTGTTCTCAATGTTCTTGAGGCTCGCCAATGCTTTCTGAGATTCAGCCTCTACGTTGGCTTTTAAAGTAATATCCACAGCTCCCACCTTTTCAGCCAATTCGCGGAACATCTCTTTTAATTTTTCTTCCTGCTCTTTCATGGAAATGTCGGCACTTGCGTTCACGGCGACAAACTCTTTGATTAACTGATCAACATCTTTGAATATGTCTTCTTTTCTGAGTTCCAATTTATCGAGCACCTGAACTGATTTCTCATCCAGGAGCACGGCAAAATTTCGGGGCAACAGAACCGGCATAGAAATACGGTGATGGTCGAACATGGCTTTGTATTCGAGCCAATAAGCTATTTCTCCAGGTCCGCCCACATAAGCCAGATTGGGAAGAATCATTTGTTGATACAAAGGACGCAGCACTACGTTAGGACTGTACTTCTCAGGTTCCAACAATAGAATCTCCTTATCCGATCTTTCGATCCTCAGCCTTTCATTTTCTCCGAGTTTAAAAACATTTATTTGCCGCGGATTTACTTGAGCTTCATATCCTGCCGCATTCAGTTTTGTTATCGTTGCTGAAACCAGCTTATAATTCGTATGATTCAGAATGTCGTCCCGAAAAAGATCGGCAAACTGGGCTTTCAGTTTTGCATCGGCTGCATCTACAATCACCAATCCGTATTCCCCGAACAGTTCATGCACCATATAACGGGTAGCACTAGCAATAGTGTCGTGTTTCAAGTAAGCATTTGAAAATAAAGTAATCAGCTCTTTAGCTTTTTCCGATTCACCGAAAGTCTGTTTCAACTCTTCGATCACTGGACCAAGAGAATCAGTTTTCAATCTGCCTACTGCGCCACCCCTATTCCCATCCCAGCTGACCTTCCTGCCGAACAAGTTCACGGAGCTAATCTCTTCAAAATCGTGATCTTCTGAAGCCATCCAGTATACCGGGACAAAATTGTAAGAAGGATATTCCTTCTTCAGCCTTTCGGCAAGGTTGATGGTCGAAATGATCTTGAAGATGAAATACAGCGGTCCAGTAAAAAGACAAAGTTGGTGGCCGGTACAGACCGTAAAAGTATTTTTATCCCGAAGCAGTTTGATGTTTGAATTGGTTTTCGGAAAATCCGAGAACGGAACTTTCACATTGGAAGAGTACTGTCCTGAAACAACTTCAGCCAGCACCTCCCGGTTGAAGATTTCCATTGACCTGTCGGCAATAGCTTGTTCAAAAGAAGCCATTTGAGGCAAATAGGAATAAAAAGCACGCAGCTTTTCATCACCATTCACGTAATCCAGGAACAGTTTGGAGAACTGCCTTGTTTCTTCAAGTGGAATATGCTGTTTTCTAAACGTCATAATAGCCTTGCAAAGGTAAGGAAATGGGGATTATAAATGATGGAATATATATTATGAATTCAAAAGATATATTCCCTTAAATTTGCAAAAAACAAATCAGCACCATGCAAGAAGAACATATCAATCCCTGGAAGACACTAAAGAGTGAAAAGGTCTATGATTCACCATGGATAGGGCTTACAAAGCACGACGTATTGAATCCGAACGGAAATCCGGGAACGTATTCCGTTGTTCATTTCAAGAACATGGCCTTAGGGGTTCTCCCACTGGACAAAGACTATAACACTTGGATTGTGGGACAATACCGTTACCCAATCAATCAATACTCCTGGGAAATTCCGGAAGGCGGTGGAAAATGGGATGTGGAGCCTTTAGAATCAGCGCAAAGAGAGCTCCATGAAGAGACTGGCATCACAGCAAAAAAATGGACCAAGATCCAGGAGATGCACCTGAGTAATTCAGCAAGTGACGAATTTTGTATCCTCTACATAGCGCAGGACTTAAGTTTCGGAGAAGCGGAGCCGGAAGACGACGAAAAGCTAGAAGTCAGGAAACTTCATTTCGATGAGCTGTATGCGTTGGTGAAAGAAGGGGAAATAACCGACAGCTTAACCGTTGCAGCTGTATTGAAAGCAAAACTGATGATGTTGGAAGGGAAATTATAGAAGGCAATAGACTTAGATCACCACACGACCTTCAAAAACTTCCTTGAATTGAAAAGGAATGTCCACCATGTGCTGAAAGTCCTCTCCTGCCTCGCGGATGTCTTCATCATCGTAAGACCAGATCACCACGACTGTCTTTCCTGAATCATAGAGTTCCTTGAGCTTGTAGAGCATGAAGAGGTACATCTTGGAAGAAGAAATATTGAAATACTTAAGGTTAAAAGTAAACAGCGTGATCTTGTTCGGATCCAAAACATATTCATCCAGAAAATCCAGCACCGGTTTGTAAAGGTCCTTGCCATCCAAGGGAAGGGATACACCTTTGATCTCAAATACTCCGTTCTCCTTGTCCATGATAATGGTAGGATACATATCGGTCTGATTGATCTTGATGTGCTTCATGTTTGTACTAAGGTAAGCTCTTTATTAAGAACATTTAAACTACTTCGCCATATAGATCATAATCCTCGGCAGAAGTGATTTTCACATTGGCAAAGTCGCCAACGCGGACAAAATCCTTGTCTGCTTTTACCAATACTTCGTTATCTACCTCAGGAGAATCAAACTCGGTGCGACCAATGAAATAATCCCCTTCTTTTTTATCAAACAACACTTTGTAAGTTTTGCCGATCTTCTTTTGATTGAGGTCGTAAGAAATACCCATCTGCAAAGCCATAACGGCTTCCGTGCGGGCTTGTTTTACTTTAGCTGAAACATCATCTTTCAGCAAATAAGCATGTGTATTTTCTTCGTGTGAATAGGCAAAAATGCCTAGACGATCGAAACGGCTTTGTTCCACCCACTCTAGCATTTCTTCATGATCCTTTTTTGTCTCGCCCGGATAACCCGCTATGAGGGTAGTTCTGATCGCGATGCCAGGAACTTTATCACGGATTTGATTCACAAGGTCGATCGTTTTTTGTTTGGTTGTTCCTCTTCGCATGCTCTTAAGCATGTTGTCGCTTATGTGCTGCAAAGGCATGTCCAGGTAATTACAAATATTCTTGTGCTCGTTCATCACATCCAGCACGTCCATCGGAAAACCCGCAGGGAATGCGTAATGCAAACGGATCCAATCTATTCCATCTACGTCAGCTAATTGTTTGAGTAATTCCGACAGGTTCCGTTTTTTGTAAATATCCAGGCCGTAATACGTCAGATCCTGAGCAATGAGCATCAGTTCTTTTGTTCCGTTTTTTGCTAAATGTTTTGCTTCCTTAAGCAACTCTTCAATCGGCTTGGAGATGTGATTCCCACGCATTAGTGGAATAGCGCAGAATGAACAAGGCCGGTCACAGCCTTCTGAAATTTTGAAATAGGAAAAATGATGAGGAGTAGTCAATAACCTTTCTCCCACTAATTCGTGCTTGTAATCTGCTTTTAATGTTTTCAGCAATCTTGGCAATTCGCGTGTACCGAAATAACCATCCACATTCGGAATCTCTTTTTGCAATTCGGGTTTGTACCGTTCGCTCAGGCACCCGGTCACATATACCTTATCGACCAACCCTGCCGTTTTTGCATCCGCGTAACGGATGATGGTATCAATGCTTTCTTGCTTTGCGTTGTCAATGAATCCACAGGTGTTGATGATCACAATACTGGAATCATCATCTGTACTTTCGTGCTGCACGTCAAAGTTGTTCGCCTTCAATTGTCCCATCAAAACTTCGCTGTCCACGATGTTCTTGGAGCAACCCAACGTCACAACATTTACCTTATTCTTTTTTAATGTTTTTGTCTTCATTTTACAACTTAAATAACGAATCTACAAATTCATGTTTGTTAAATACCTGTAGGTCTTCAATCCCTTCTCCGACTCCAATGTATTTCACAGGTATCTTAAATGAATCGGAAATTCCTATGGCCACTCCGCCTTTCGCGGTACCATCTAGTTTTGTTATCGCTAAAGCATTCACATCTGTTGCTGCCGTGAATTGTTTGCATTGTTCAATTGCATTTTGTCCGGTGGACCCATCCAGCACCAATAGTATTTCGTGAGGAGCATCCGGGATCACTTTCTTCATTACGTTCTTTATCTTGGTCAGCTCGGTCATCAGATTGACCTTATTGTGCAATCGACCTGCCGTATCAATGATCACCACGTCTGCTCCTTTTGCTACCGCTGAAGTCAGTGTATCAAATGCAACAGAAGCCGGATCTGCATTCATTCCCTGCGATACCAAAGTGGCATCCGTTCTGTCGGCCCAGATCTTGATCTGATCAACCGCTGCAGCACGAAACGTATCTGCAGCACCGATCACCACTTTCTTTCCAGCATTTCTGAACTGGTGAGAAAGTTTTCCTATGGTCGTTGTTTTCCCGACACCGTTCACACCGACCACCATGATCACATAAGGTTTTTTGCCTGGAGGTGTTTCAAAATCGTTTTTGTCTTCTTGTCCGTTCGATACTAAAAGATCAGCGATCACTTCTTTCAAAAGATCATTCAGCTGATCGGTATTTACTTTTCGTTCTTTAGCTACACGTTCTTTTATTTTATCAATGATGCGAAGAGATGTATCCACACCCACATCCGAGGTTATCAGGATTTCCTCCAGACTCTCCAGCACTTCATCATCGATCGTAGCTTTTCCCATAACCGCGTTGGCGAGTTTGCTGAAAAAGCTTTGTTTGGTAACGAAGAGACCTTTGTTAAGACTCTCTTTTTTCTCTTTACTAAAAAAACTAAAAA
>JBKJQG010000336.1:0-9265 GCA_046594925.1 Bacteroidia bacterium | reverse complement strand
CTTATTTGAATAAAAAACGGGCAAAAAAAGGGTATTATGTGATTACGGGCACCTTTTTAAATGTTAACTTTGCAGAAGATGAACTAAAGAGACTGAAGTCAACAGGATATTCATCTGGAAAAATCTTATTTTCATCGGCAAAAGAGTTCAATTATGTAAGCGCTTCAATGTTTTCAAAAAAGGAGGATGCTATAAAATTTCTCAATAAAATCAAGGAAAAGGGAGTGAATGAGGTCTGGATCCTTTCAGTTCAATAGAAAGTTTTCAACTGTTTCTCTAAAACGACAACCTCTTCAATACTTTAGACGTAAAATAGGGCATATGAAGAAATTGCTACTTTTCTTTATCATTTTATCATTAACTACTGAATTCACATTTGCACAATGTGGTCCGGGAGTTCCTACGTTCAACGTAAACCTTACAGGTACGCCATCCGCCACCTGGACCAGCCCTTCGATCGCAAGAAACGGAAATTGCTGTACTTCTACACCTCCCGATAAATGTGTCGATTTTCTTATAACCTTGGATCCGGGTGCAATAGGTATCACATTTAATATTATTTCGGGAGCGATCCCAGGTGGAGCACTTTTTTACCAGGTAAACTGCGGTCCGCCACAAGCTTTGGGAAGTCCGATTTGTTTGACCGGTGTCGGTCCGCATCTTCTAACATTCTGTAAACCGGGCAGTAATGCGAACGTGTACCAAATCACTTCAATTCCAGCAGCAGTGGGAGGAAGCAATATCGTAGTGAATGAAGGTTGTGTAGATACATTAACTGCTTCAGGCTTCCAGCCCGGAACAATGAACTGGACATCCATTGCACCAGGTGCTCCCGGCGCATTCAATAGTTTACTTTCTTGTACAGCTTGTCCCAGCCCAGTTGTAACTGGCTCAGGTACAGCACCTTCAGTTGTTACTTACCAGGTTTGTGGAACTCCTCTTGCAACTTGTGTCTTCCCGACCATGTGTGACACGGTAACGGTCACATTCAATCCGACGCTCGCAGTGAGCATCGCTCCGATAAATCCGACTATTTGTTTTGGTGCAACTTCAACAACAATAACAGCAACAGGAAGCGGAGGGACTCCCGCGTATAGTTATTTGTGGAATAATATTAATCCTTCTCCAAGCATTACTGTCGGGGCTGGAAATTATACCGTTATGCTTGAGGATGCATCCGGCTGTGCGCCGGTATATGCATCTGTAACCGTAACTACTTTTTCTGTAAGCATAACTGCCAATGCAGGCCCGAACGTAACCGTCTGCAACCAAAGTCCGACAACGACCCTTGCAGGTGCCGTAACAGGTGCTAGCGGTGGCATCTGGTCGGGAGGCAGCGGAACATTTAGTCCGAATAATACTACTCTCAATGCGACCTATACTCCAACAGCAGCTGAAGTTGCTTCTGGTGTCGTCAACCTAACACTCAGCACAACCGGTAACGGAACATGCCCCGGTGCTTCCGACGTTATGCAAATAAATTATGTCGGATTTGTTGGAACAACCAGCACTACAGCCGTCAACGTCGGTTGCTTTGGAGGATCAACAGGCTCAGCAACAGTTACTGTAACGGGTGGAACCCCCGCCTTTACTTATGCATGGAATTCGGTTCCCGCACAAACGGGAGCAACGGCAACTAATTTGCCGGTTGGAACTTATACCGTGACTATCACGAACGGAATAGGATGTACAACCACAAGCAGTGTATCGATAACGCAACCTCCACCTTTGGCTGTAAGCGCGGCCGTTACGAATGTGTCTTGCGCCGCTGGAAATAACGGAACTGTAAGCAGTACACCGGCAGGAGGGACTTCTCCGTACACCTATGTTTGGAGCCCGGGAGGACAAACAACATCTTCCATCAGCGGACTAACAGCAGGAACGTATACAGTAACGGTGACGGATGCCAAGGGCTGTACAATCACTGCCAACTATACAGTTACTCAACCTACACCATTAGTTTTAACGCTTGCTCAAACCAACGTGAGTTGCGCGGGAGGTGCTAATGGAACGGCTACTGTTACTCCATCCGGAGGAACCACAGGATACACTTACAATTGGTCTCCTTCAGGAGGAACGGCTGCTGCTGCATCAGGACTGATTGCTGGAACCTATACCGTTACAGTAACAGATGCCAATGCTTGTACAGCTACCGGAACAGTTGTGATTACTCAACCTGCAGCATTAACAGTTGCGACGAATTCAACGAACGAAACTTGTAATTATCTTAATAATGGTACAGCAAACGTAGTTCCGGCGGGTGGTACACCTGGTTATACATATTTATGGATGCCTGGCGGAATGGCTACTTCTTCCGTTACGTCTTTGGCAGCGGGAACTTATACTGTTACAACTACAGATTCAAAAGGTTGTTTTGTTACTTCTTTCATAACGATCACACAGCCACCAGCTTTGACAGTTTTACTAAACAATACTCCAGTGAGCTGTTTCGGCGGAAGCGATGGTGCAGTCTCTGCAAGTCCTTCGGGCGGAACTCCCGGATATACTTATTTCTGGAGCCCTGGAGGAAATACATCTTCAACCGTTTCCGGAGTGGTTGCAGGAACCTATACCGTTACTGTAACGGACGCGAACACTTGTACAATAACAGGAACAACGGTTGTGACACAGCCGTTAGCTCCACTTGCCAATACTTCTGTCATCGGAAATGTATCGTGTGCTGGCGGCAGCAATGGAAGCATTGCAGTTAACACCACGGGTGGAACGAGCGCGTATACCTATTTGTGGTTGCCGGGCGGACAAACAACTTCGGCTATTTCAGGGCAGGTTGCAGGAACATATACCGTAACTGTCACAGACGCGAAGGGATGTCAGCTAACTTCCACCTATACCATAACACAACCATTGCCGCTTGCAATTAGTTTTGTTCAAACAAATGTGAGTTGTTTCGGGGGAAGCAATGGAACGGCCACTGGCACTGCTAGCGGTGGAACTTCTCCTTACACTTATTCATGGAGCCCATCAGGCGGTTCTGCTCCAATCGCCTCAGGTTTTGCCGCTGGAACATATACGCTTACCGTAACTGATAACCTTGGTTGCGTCTTTTCATCTTCAGTAACAATTACACAACCTCCGGTATTAACATCGACGACATCGGTAACGAATGAAACTTGTAATTATTTGAATAACGGAACCGCCACAGCTAGTGCAGCTGGAGGAACTGCGGGATATACTTATTCCTGGGCTCCTTCCGGAGGATCCGCTATCACGGCAAGCAGTCTTGCTGCAGGAACATACACTGTTACGGTTACAGACGCGCTTGGATGCACTTCTACCGCACTTGCAGTGATAACACAGCCTTTGCCAATAACAATCGTTTTCGATACTCAAATAAACGTTAGCTGTTTCGGTGGAAGTAACGGTGCGCTTTCTGCGACAGTATCTGGCGGAACACTGAATTATGCCTATTCTTGGATGCCAGGCGGTGGTACGTCAAACGTTTATTCAGGGTTAGCGGCAGGAACTTATACATTGACCATAACAGATAATAATGCTTGTACAGCCACTAATACCGTAACGATCACGCAGCCAGCTGCACCCGTTTCTGTGGCCGGATCATCCTTGCCGGTGTCCTGCTTTGGAGGAAGCAATGGTTCTCTATCAGCGACTGCTTCCGGCGGAACAAGCGGGTACACCTATCTTTGGATGCCGGGTTCGGTTGCAGGTTCTTCCGTGACAGGAGTGACTGCCGGTACTTATACCGTTACTGCAACAGATGCAAACGGTTGTACTGGTTCTACAACAGTTATTGTGACGCAACCGACTCAAATGATACTTACTACCTCCACAGTGAATTCAAATTGCGGAACAGCAAGCGGACAAGCATCTGTGGTTGTTACCGGCGGCGCTGGAGGATATACCTATTCATGGTCTCCTTCTGGAGGAACGGGGTCAACAGCAACAGGTTTGCTGGCTGCACCTTACACGGTTGTCGTGACGGATGCGAATGGCTGTACGCAATCACAATGGGCAAACGTTAGTGACAATACCGGGCCAAGCATTACCATCTTTAACGTTATAAACGTCAGCTGTAATGGAGGCAATGATGGTTCAGCTTCTGTGAGTACTTCAGGAGGCGCGGGCCCTTTCAATTTTTTATGGACGCCTTTTGGAGGAACAGGTGTTACGGCAACCGGACTTACAGCCGGGACATATACCGTAACGGTTACTGATGTAAACGGATGCGAATCCAATGCGACCACCAGTCCGGATGTTACAGAACCGCCACCAATAGTCATCACCACATCTTCAACCGCTGTTCTTTGTTTTGGCGGAAACAGTGGAACAGCTACAGTTTCAGCCACGGGAGGAACTCCTGGTTATTCTTTTATGTGGATGCCCGGAGCGATCTCCGGTACTTCAGCAACAGGCTTAAGTGCAGGAACCTATACTGTTACAGTCACAGATCTAAACAGTTGTACACAAACTCAAACCGTTGTTGTTACACAACCGGCAGCATCGGTTTCCGTTGCTGCATCTTCAACTCCAGTTTCTTGTTTTGGAGGAAGCAACGGAACAGCGTCGTCTGTTGCTTCAGGAGGAACCCCGCCTTACAGTTATAGTTGGTCTCCAGGTGCAATTACAGGGATGAATATCGGAAGTGCTTCTGCTGGAACTTATACTGTTTCTGTAAGCGATCTCAATGGATGTACAGCTACAAATACAGCGACAATTACACAACCAACTGTCCTGGCTTTTACGACTGGAAGCGATAATGCTAGTTGCGGAGCAGCAAGCGGAGTGGCTTATGTAAGTGCATCCGGCGGAACGCCTGCCTATAGTTATTTATGGTCTCCGGGCGGAATTACAAACGATTCAGCCACTTCTGTTTTGCCTGGAACCTATACGGTTGTTATTACAGATGCAAATGGCTGCAATACAAACACTACTGTGATCGTCAATAATAACCCAGGACCGGTTGCAACAATCACTGCCGTAACAAATGTCAGCTGCACAGGCGGATCGGATGGTACTGCAACAGTAAGTTTAGCAGGAGGATTAGGTCCATTCGGATTTTCATGGTCGCCTGCTGGCGGAACAGGATCAACTGCAACCGGACTTCCTGCAGGCGTCTATATAGTTACGGTGACCGATGCAAACGGATGTATTGCAAAAGATACTACAAACCCTGGTGTAACGGAGCCTCCACCAATAGTAATCAGCATTAGTACTGTTAATCCGTCTTGTTTTGGCGGAAGTAACGGATCAGCGTCGGCTGCAGTTTTTGGCGGCACACCCGGATATTCTTATCTATGGCTTCCTGGCGGAACAGGAGGACCAACGGTTGGTTCGCTTAGCTTGGGGTCATATACCTTGCAGGTGACAGACGCGAATGCTTGCATGCAACAAAGCTTATTTTCGATTGGCCAGCCTACACCTGTGAGTGCCGTGATCTCTTCTTCATCCAATGTTAGTTGTTTTGGAGGTGTAAACGGCACAGCCACAGCTGCAGCGTCCGGCGGGACTCCATTTTATTCTTATGCTTGGCTTCCTTCAGGAGGCAGTGCTGCTACAGCGACAGGATTAGCTGCAGGAACTTACACGGTGACAGCGGCTGATATTAATGGCTGTACTGCAACAACAACGGTGACAATCACACAACCTGCAATCGCACTTTCTGCATCCACCAGCGGCACAGCGGCTCTTTGTTCGGGTGGGGGAACTGGAACAGCCACGGTGAATGTTATCGGTGGTACTCCAACTTATTCATATTTATGGTCTCCATCAGGAGGAACAGGAAGCACTGCTTCAGGATTAACTGCCGGCAATTATAATGTACTCGTGACCGATTTCAATGGCTGTCAGACAAATGCTTCTTATACCGTAACTCAGCCAAGCGCAATTACTGGAACTCTTGCACTGACTCATCCTTCATGCGGACTGACGAATGGCGCAATTACGTCTATGATTTCAGGTGGAACAAGTCCTTATACTTACCTCTGGACTCCTGGTGCGATTTCAACTCCGAATATATCAGGTGTCGGAGCTGGAAATTATTCTGTTGTGGTAACGGATAATTTGGGCTGTACATTTACACTAAGCGCAACATTAACAAATATTGCAGGACCAACAGTTTCCATATCTTCATTTACAAACGTTTCATGTAACGGTGGAAACAATGGAACTGCTACTGTCAATATAGCTTCAGGAACATCTCCTTTCGGAATTTCTTGGGCACCCTATGGCGGTGCAGGATTGACAGGGACAGGATTTGTAATAGGAAGCTATACGGTAACGGTAACAGACGACCTTGGTTGTACAGGTACAGCAGTGGCAGTGATAAGCCAGCCAACACCTGTAGGAGTGAATGTTTCATCTTTTTCAAATGCGCTTTGTAATGGTGGCGCCAGCGGTTCCATCACCATCAATGGAACAGGAGGAACTCCGGGTTATACGTATTCCTGGTCGCCTATTGTATCCTCATCACCTTCTGTTACAGGATTGTCTGCCGGCACATATACCGCCACAGTGACAGATTTGAACGGCTGTTCTGCATCCATATCTATTACGATAACACAGCCTACAGTATTAACTGCTCCGTTCTCTTCGTTTACAAATCCATCTTGTTTTGGCAGTACGAACGGATCAATCACTGCCGGAGCAACTGGTGGTACAATTCCATATAGTTATCTCTGGTCGAATACGCAAACAGGAAGCACCGCCGTTGGCTTAACAGCCGGGACATACAGTGTCACGGTCACTGATGCGAATGGTTGTACAGCAACACAATCTATGGTGTTGACACAACCTACACAGATCATTACATCAGCAGGAGTCAATGATACCATTTGTCTTGGTTCTTCCGGAACAGTTTCAGCAACCGCCAGTGGAGGAGCCGGCGGATATTTTTATATTTGGCAACCGGGTAGTGCAATTAACGGCGGGACCTATAATGTTACTCCCACCACCACCACAAGTTATACGGTAGTTGCTTTCGATGCTAACGGATGTGCGGGTACGCCTGACACTGTTTCAGCTATTGTTTATAATCTTACTGCTGCGAATATTGATGCCCTTGCATTTTCTCCTATATGTCCCGGACAAGGCACCGTTGTATATGCAACGGCAACGGGTGTAACCGGACCGCTAACATACAGCTGGAATAATGGGCTGGGAACAGGGCCCGGAGGATTTCTCGTTGTTCCTTCTTCGCCTGTGACTTACGTTGTAACAGTGACGAATTCCTGTGGATCTTCGGTGGTGGATTCTGTATCTATCACATTCAATCCTCCTCCAACAATGGTATTATCTTCAGATACAAATGCGGCATGCGCTCCGGGGCAGATTCAATTTTTTGATAACTCGATCACCGGAAATGTGACAGATCCAATCATCGGCTGGTTTTGGAACTTCGGTGATGGAGGAACATCTACGGATCAGAATCCGATTTATTCATACGCAAACCCTGGAACTTATAATGTTACGCTAACGGTTACCACATTTGGTGGTTGTACGAATAACAATGCATCAGCTCCTTATGTTATTAACATTTATCCATACCCGATTGCATCATTTTCGCAGAATACTACTGTGCTGGATCTGCCTTACGATGAATTGGTCTTAACAAACCTGTCGTCTGGAGCGTCAACATATGCATGGAGTTTTGGTGATGGCGGATCATCAACGCTTTCAGCTCCTCCTCCTTATTTATATAACTCGGTTGGTATTTATACTATTCAATTGATCGTTGTTTCTTCTTTCGGATGTGCAGATACTGCTTATTCTGAAGTGACAACAACAGCAGATGTTGTGTTTCCTAACGTCTTCACTCCCAATCCCGATGGCTCTGGAGGAGGTGCTTATAGCTTAGGAACATATACCAACGATGTGTTTTTTCCATATACCTCTGGTGTCACCGAGTTTAAATTTGAGATCTTCAACAGATGGGGAGAATTAATCTTTGTTTCCACCGATATATATATTGGATGGGATGGATATTATAAAGGACAAATTTGTGAACAGGATGTGTATATCTGGAAAGCGTACGTTAAACTGAATAATGGAAAAACGTTTAAGAAAACAGGCGATGTTACATTACTACGTTAGAAATATATTTGTAATCTTTCTTTTGGCTTGTTTGCCTTGTCTGGATGCTTCCGGACAAAGGAATAAACAAGAAGAACGAAGGACATTTTTAAAAGCGGATAAAGCCTTTGATTTTGGCGATTATCTGGGAGCATTAACGTTGTATAACTGGATTTATGCAGTCGACAGTGCAGATATAGAATTGAATTATAAGATCGGTGTATGCATCTTCGAATTAAAAACACATCGTAGATCTTCCATGAGGTATTTTCAAAAGACATCTGTTTCTGAATTTCCAGAGGCGAATTATTATTTAGGCTGGTTGTATCATTTGCAGCGTGACTACAAAAATGCCGTTGAATCGTATTCGTTGTACAAGCTTTTAGGGGATACAGACCTGCATCCTAAAAAAGAGATTGATGATCTTATCAATAAATGCACAACCGCTAGATTGATGGAATCCAATGAAGACAGGACGCTTCAGATAAAAAATCTTGGAGATACAATCAACACAGAATATCCTGAATATGCTCCCTTGATTCCTGCAGAAGAAAATTTCATGATGTTCACGTCAAAAAGAAAAAATGACGTTTGGACAAAAACAGATGGCATGGGAGAATATTTTGAAGACATTTATATTTCGCAACGGGAGAATAAAAAGTGGATGAAGCCTGTAATGGCAGATACGATGATCAATAAGTCCGTTCACGATGCCTGCACCGGGCTTTCGGCTGACGGAGAAAAACTATTGATGTACAGAACAAGCAAAGACTTGAGAAGCGGTGATATATATGAGAGCCACCTGATCAACAACAAATGGACGGACCCACAAATATTAGGGCAAATCGTTAATGATCCCAAATTCCTCGAACCAAGTGCTTGTTATTCTGCGGATGGAAATACAATTTTCTTTTCGAGCAACAGGCCCGGCGGCTTTGGAGGAATGGACATCTATATGGTGAAGAAATTGCCAAACGGAAATTGGGGCACGCCTTATAATCTTGGACCAACCATTAACACCCCCTATAATGAAGATGCTCCTTTTTTGCATCCTGCGGAAAACATATTATTCTTTAGTTCCCAAGGACATGAAAATATGGGAGGATACGATATTTTTAAATCAGAGTTTGATGAACAATCACAGTTTAGTGCCCCGGTAAATATGGGATGCCCCGTAAATACAGTCGATGACGACATTTTTTTTGTGCTGAACACCGAT
>JBKJQG010000063.1:0-7845 GCA_046594925.1 Bacteroidia bacterium | reverse complement strand
GTAAGGCGCAGAGCACATCGGAGGACTATTTCACACCGTCAAAACCAAAGCTTTTATCAACGGACCGTGTCTCCGCATCCATAGCAGCAGGAGCAGGAGTGACTTTCCTGGGTTCTTCAAAAAATACGGCTTTCACTACATTTATTGCACCTAAGATCGGCTATCAGCTGAGCGACCGCTTCAGATTGAATGTCGGACTGATGCACTATACCATCACCGGCAATACCTTCATGCCTTTGAATCAGAGTGAAGCACTTTACAACCCGAATGCAAAACAACGCAGTGGCAACCTGATCTTTGCAGAAGGAGAATACTTCCTTAGTAAAAAAGTGAGTGTTAACGGAGGAGTCATGGTGGATGCAAACAATTTCGGGAACAAGCAAAACAACTTCAAAGCCGTTTCATTAGGAATGGATTATAAAGTTTCAAAGCAGAGCAGTATTGGATTCAAAGCAATTATTTCAGAAGGTGACAGCCCTTACCGCAACACTGGTTTTGGCGCTCAAAACAGCCCGATGTTCGACACTTTCGGTGGCAGCGATTTCAGTAGCCGCATGAATTCTTCCATCCGATAGGATCTTTCTTCATCTAATTAAATCAATATGTTTAGAAGATCACCGCAAAAAGCAAGTCTGCTCTTTCTTTCTGTCCTCATCCTGATTTCGGGTACTTACTTTTTTGTTTCCAGCGGCTTTTCAGAAAAGCAAACTGCCATTTACCAGAATGGTGACATCATTTTTCAGACTTCACAGTCGGCACAGTGCACCGCGGTTAAAATCGCTACACGTTCCATCTATAGTCATTGCGGAATGATCTACATCGAAAAAAATAAAGTTTACGTGTATGAGGCAGTGGGACCGGTAAAATTCACTCCTTTCAACGAGTGGATCCAACACGGCAAGGGCAGCGACTATGTGGTGAGGCGATTGAAAGATGCTAAGACTGTTTTAACGCCCATCGTTTTTGCAAAAATGAAAGCAGCCGGCGACAAATACAATGGAAAACCCTACGACATATACTTCGGCTGGGAGGACGACAAGATCTACTGTTCCGAATTGGTTTGGAAGATGTACAAACAAGGCGCCGGAATCGAAATCGGTAAACTACAAAAGCTGAAGGAGTTTGACCTTAGCCACAAACAAGTACAAGCCATTTTAAAAGAACGCTACGGTGATAATATTCCTATGGAAGAAATTGTCATCTCGCCGCAAAGCATATTCGAATCGGATCTCTTGGAAACCGTGAAAGATACGTACTAATGCCAAAGCCGTGACAAAGCACTTCATCATTGCCTTATTGCTCTTTTCTGCTTTCACACTTCAGGGACAATTGAAACCAATCGTTCCGGATGATTATCCGGTCACAAATGAACAACTTAGAATCCATCCAACCATAGTTATTGGAGAAATAGTATCCCTCGACAAAGCTTGGTTTAAAAGCAATTCATCAGAAGATGTTTTGATCTTTGAACTATACACTGATTTACACAGGCTACAGACTTTTCATTTTAACACAAAAGAAATTCCGGAACACCTCCTTAACGAACTCGAGCTCCATACACTGGTCAACAATGCTTACATGACGATTGGACTGAATGAAAAAAAAATCCACGTTACTGAATTCGCGGACTCCGCTAAAATCGTAGACGCTTCTTATTTTGATACAAAAAAAGGATTTTCTATCGGGACAAAAAAAGAGATGTTTCTAGAATGTTATGGAGACCCAGCTCAGTGTTTCAATGCAGAGGCTTATGAAATATGTATTTGGAGGTTTGATGGGGACAGGAACGATGCCGGCACGAATCCAGGAAAGCCATTGGCAGAAAATAGTTTTGGATATAACGTAACTGCGTATTTCAAAGAAAGAAAGTTAATTGCAATGATACTTTTCAACAACATCCCCTAGCTCAGCAATCAATTTCACTTCTTACCTTTCAGCCACCCAGTCACTGTTTGTTCTTCTCTTCGATCCATTTCGACATATACTTAACACTTCCTGCCGTATGATGCATCAACATTGCACCTGTAAAGTTCCCCAGTCGATGTGACTTAAGATTATCTTGAAGAAAAGCAATCCGTTTGAGAAATAATTCGCCGTGTTCTTCAGCCGAATAAAAATTATTGATCAGAACCACTCCATTCTCCTGAGCCTTCAACCAAAGTGTTTTATCTAAATATAACTTGACAGCGGCAACCGCTATTTCCTCAGGAGAATTTGCAATGATTCCGCTCCATTCAAAATCACCATGCATTCCTTCCGCACCTATGTCGGTGGTTACACTCGGAGTTCCGCATTGTATGGCCTCCGTGAGCTTCCCTTTGATGCCTGCACCGAAACGTAAAGGCGCTAAACACACTTTTGCTTTTCTCACCACCTCCATGGCATCCTCCGCCCTTCCTTTGATCAAAAATCCTTCTTTGACATTGTTCAGCTCATTCACTTTCTGCGAAGCATAGGCTCCGTAAACGTGGAGTTCAGCGCCAGGAATTTCTTTCCGGATCAGTGGCCAGATCTCTTCTTTGAGATACTGAACGGCATTCCAGTTCGGTTCGTGAATAAAATTACCTATCGTGATGAAATGAGCTCTTTCTTCAAAAGCCGGCCATTTACTTTTTGATGTTTCGTTTATGGGGGCTAACAAAAACGGAAGGTAATGAAGGAGTTCTTTGTCGACTTTAAAAGCCTTTTGCAGCAATTCCATTTCATGATCTGAAATAATGAGAGAGCAATCACTTCTATAAATGCTCGCCATTTCACGCTTCGCAACATCCGAAAAAAGATCTTCTTGGGTGAGCATTCGTTTTTCTTTCAATGCCAGTTGTCTGGCTTGACGTAAACAATGCAGGTCGATGGTATCGAGAATTCTCAGTGCATCCGGACAATTTTCAGCCACTCTCCATCCGAACTGCTCTTCGATCATGAAGCGGTCGAAAATAACAATGTTCGGCTTCAATCCGGAAATAAATTCGTCAAAACTTTTACTGTTCAATTCTATCTTCACTTTTTCAATCCCCAAAGTGCTTAGATCAAAAGCATGTTCACTCTCGCTCGCAGCGCAAGCGAAAGTGATCCTAGCATCTTTTGCCTGAAACAACCGAATCAATTCGAGTGTCCTAAGACCTGCTGCCGACGAGC
Organism: Bacteroidia bacterium; assembly: GCA_046594925.1. Taxonomy (GTDB): domain Bacteria; phylum Bacteroidota; class Bacteroidia; order 2-12-FULL-35-15; family 2-12-FULL-35-15; genus 2-12-FULL-35-15. The sequence continues at coordinate 4,710 of JBKJQG010000063.1, read as the reverse complement.
CGGGTTCCGGCCACACTGTGCCAATGATGAGAATGTTCTGACGTGTTTTCAAATGAGTGTCGGGAGGTTAATTTTTTTTAGCATCGAACACAGAATCGAAAGGCAATCTGAACGTACAGCCAGTTTTGTATTCACTGCAGCCATATGCCGTTTTACCTTTCAAGACCGTTCCTTTTTTGCAAAGCGGACAAATGCCAGGTTTGGTTTCCTCCGTCTTCTTTGTTTTAGGCACTTTCACTTTTGCCGCTCCTTCTTCGAATTCAACATTGAAAGTATCGGTCAATTTCAAGAGCCCTTCCTTTTTTACTCCTCCAATTGAGAATCCTTTTATCAAGGCCGTCCTTTTCTTTTCCAACAATGCCTTTATCTGTGCCTCCGACAATTTTTTCCCCATCAGCTCAAAAGGAATTTTCATGTCGCAGCCATTCTTGTAATTGCCACAGCCGAAAGCCGCTTTCCCCTTCATCATCGTTCCAGTTTTGCATTTCGGACAAATGATCTTTTCCTCTTTTTCAACCACTGGGGCCGTAGAAGCGATTGTAATGCGTTGAGCTGATTCCGCTCTCACCTGAATCACCAGGTCGCTGACCATTTGTTTCATCTCCGCTAAAAAAGCTTCCGCCTGGTACTCGCCCTTTTCGATCTGACGCAATTTGAATTCCCAATTCCCAGTCATCTCAGCCGATTTTAAGATCTCATTGTTAATCACCCGGATCAGCTCCATACCGGTGATGGTCGGCACTAAATTTTTTCTTTCACGTTTTACATAATTTCTCCTGAATAAAGTTTCAATGATCGCGGCACGGGTTGATGGTCTGCCTATGCCATTGGCTTTCATCAGGTCGCGCAACTCTTCATCCTCCACTTGCTTTCCTGCTGTTTCCATGGCCCTCAGCAAAGTCGCTTCGGTATATGCTTTTGGCGAGGATGTTTTTCCTTCCGACAAAAATGCTTCATGCTTTCCTGATTCACCTTGCACAAACTCCGGAAGGATCTGCGTCTTTTCCTCTTCTTCTTCTCCCACCGATTCTTTTCCGTAAACCGTTCTCCAGCCTTCTATCAATATTTGTTTCCCAGTTGCTTTGAATTCCACTTCGCCGTTGGCCGGAGGAGCAGGTTTCACTTTTGCAAGAACGGTCGTGTTCGACACTTCACAATCCGGATAAAAAGCAGCGAGAAATCTTTTTGCTATCGTATCATAAACCAATGCCTCATTTCCCATCAACCCTTGTGCTCTCACATCAGTTGGAATGATGGCATGGTGATCTGTCACTTTCTTATCATCAAATACTTTACTCGATTTCCGAATCTCCTCACCCATCAATGGCTTCACCAAAGTCTGGTAATTAACCATGTTGTTAAGTATCCCCGGAATTTTCGGATACATGTCGTTCGGCAAGTAAGTGGTATCGACACGGGGGTAGGTCACCAATTTTTTTTCGTATAAATTTTGAATGATCTTCAATGTATCCTCAGCAGAGTATGCGAATTTTTTATTGCACTCGACTTGCAGCGAGGTCAGGTCGAACAAACGCGGTGCTGATTCTTTTCCTTTTTTTATTTCAACAGAGGTTATTTCCAAAGGCGTTTCCTGAATCGAGGCCAGCAGGTCTTCTCCTTTTTGTTTTTCATCTCCCTGAAAACGTTCGAGCTGCCCGTTGAAAATTACATCCCTGTATTTTGTTTTCAATTCGAAGAAAACTGCCGAACGAAATGCATTTATTTCCAACTGACGATTGACGATCATCGCCAATGTCGGGGTTTGTACCCGGCCTATAGAAAGCACTTGTTTGCCATTTCCGTACTTCACGGTGAATAAACGGGTCGCATTCATTCCCAATAGCCAATCCGCCGCCGCTCTTGAATAACCTGCGAAGTAGAGGTTTTCATACTCTTTTCCGTCTTTCAGTTTGGTGAAGCCTTCGCGGATTGCTTCCTCGGTCAGCGAGGAAATCCATAAACGTTTCAACGGCTTTTTACAATTTGCTTTCGAAAAGATCCAGCGCTGAATGAGCTCTCCTTCTTGACCAGCATCACCGCAGTTGATGACTTCTGAAGCATTTTCAAAAAGTGTGGCAATGGTATTGAATTGTTTTTCTACCCCTTTGTCATTCTTCACTTTGATCCCGAACCGCTGAGGCAAAATCGGAAGCATGTTGAGGTTCCATTCCCGATAGGCGGAATCATACTCGTGCGGTTCTTTCAACTCACACAAATGTCCGAAACTCCAGGTCACCTGATAGCCGTTCCCTTCATAATAACCGTCCTTACGCTGTTTTGCTCCCAGGATGTCTGCTATTTCTTTTGCAACACTTGGTTTCTCGGCAATGCACACTTTCATAAGACCAAAATTAACAAGCCCTTTGATTTCATTGGGAAAATGATGTAATGTTTTATTAACAAAAGTTTTGGTTTAAGATTTGTTATGCTAATTTTACAAGAATTAAACCTGCCTTCGCTTCTTTCTTCATAGTGTTTACTACGGAGAAGTACAAGCCAGGGTGGATAAAAAAATAAAAAATGAGCAAAAAATCACTTTTAATTTTCGCATTGGTTTTGTCGGCTGCGACCGGCTTTGCAAAAAAAGACAAGAAGCCCAAACTAGAGCCGGGGCTCTACGCAGAAATGACAACGAGCAAAGGTGTCATCCTGCTTGCATTGGAATTTGAAAAAACACCAATGACGGTTGCCAATTTTGTGGGCCTGGCTGAAGGAAAAATAAAGAACACGGCAAAAAAAGAAGGAACTCCCTTTTACGACAGCCTGAAATTTCACCGTGTCATCCCGAACTTTATGATCCAGGGCGGGGACCCGATGGGAACAGGATCGGGTGGACCGGGCTATAAATTCAACGACGAGATCCATGCAGACCTAAAACATACCGGACCCGGAATCCTTTCGATGGCAAATGCCGGACCGGGAACCAACGGTTCTCAATTTTTTATTACTCATGTGCAAACCGCTTGGTTAGATGGCCGACATACGGTTTTCGGACACGTAGTAAGCGGACAAGAGGTTGTAAACGCCATCGTTCAAGGCGACATGATTATCAAAGTGAAGATCATCCGCAAAGGAAAAGCTGCAAAGAAATTCAAAGCTGCAGAAGTGTTTGCAGAAAAAAATAAATAGTTAAGGATTTGCCTATCATGAAAAAAACAATCTTATCACTGCTGGCCGTGTCGTTAATCGCAGCAGCCTTCACGCCAAAAACCGGAGTCATCGGAACCCTGTTTCCTGACATGATCTGCGAAGACTATGATGGCAAAGTAGTCAACCTACCAACCGACACCAAAGGCAAATACACCTTGCTGGCTGTAGCATTCAGCAGTGCTGCAGAAGCGGACTTAAAAACATGGATCAATCCGATCTACAATAAATTTATTGGAAAAGTAGATGCCTCCCAAGCGGATGTTTTTGATGTGAGCATTGACTATGACGTGAATTTATTTTTCATCCCAATGTTCACCGGCTTCAATAAACTGGCAAGCCAGACTTCGAAAGACAAGATCAAATCGAAAACAGACAAGGAACTATACCCCTATTTATTGTTTTACGATGGAGGGAAAACCTACAAAGATGAGTTGGATTTCAAGAAAAGGGACATCCCCTACTTTTTTGTTCTGGATAAAACCGGGAAAGTACAATATACCACTTCCGGAAAATATGACGATTCAAAGCTTGAGAAGATCCTTGATATTATTGAGGAAAACTAAATTTTTTCCGCTTCGACTTTCCTTACTGTTTGATCGGTCTATAAATTTTCAAAAAATTGAGCAATCCTCGAAAGAAGGTGTGTCGAAAATCGATTTATGACACCGATGAAGAAGACATCTTGTTACTCGGCCAGGAAACAGACAGGATCACGGAATTTTCTTTTTGATTTTTGTCGATATTGATTTTTTCTTCAGACAAAATCCCTCGTTTACTGTTTCAAGATCTTCTCTATTCCGATAATCTCGCCCGCAATCATTACTCTTACGAAATACACTCCATCGGAGTGATGACTTAGATCAATAGAAGTTCGTCCGCCTATATTGGATGTGTTTTGAATCAATTTACCAATGCTGTTGTATATTTCCATTGTTGCAGGTTTTGCAGAAGAGGGTATAATGACATTAAATACGCCATTGGAAGGATTAGGGTAAATGGTAACAGCACTTTCGTGTAAATGTTCATTTATTCCTGTTGGAATTTGGCCCAGCTTATGAACAAAATGATCCCAATTACTTGCAATTACATTAAACATCCCCATGCCTGGATCAAAATCAGTGCTACCCGTACATACGCCTGTTGTATATACGTTATCAAACGCGTCAACTGCAATGGAATAACCAACATCCGTGCTTGTGCCACCCAAACTTGCTACCCATAAAAAATTTCCTGCCCCATCTAATTTTGAAACAAATACACTGGCGCCCGCTGCAGTCAAATTAACTGTTGCCATTCCGGGATCAAAATCAGCTGTTCCACGGAAATTTCCGGTTGAATAAACATTGCCCCAGGGATCAAGGGCGATAGAAAGCCCAAAATCCTCTACCGTTCCGCCCATTCCTTTAGCCCACAAAAAATTTCCGGAAGGATCTAATTTAGAAACGAATATATCATTCGCCCCGGCTGAAGTTAAATTAGATGTTCCAGAATTTGGATCAAAATCGGCTGTTCCTTGAAATTGCCCGGTAGTGTATACATTGTGCGCCACATCGACAACAA
>JBKJQG010000115.1:0-3074 GCA_046594925.1 Bacteroidia bacterium | reverse complement strand
CCCACGATAAACATATTCCTTCAGGTCAGCATCCGTAATGGTATCTCTTGAATTTCCTTTTAATTTTACCAATTCATTCATCGATTCATGCAGATAAATGACCATAAATATTCCCGTCTGTACTGCAATTCCAAATAGAGCAACAAAACCAACTGCGACAGCAACAGATAAATTCACGTCATAAAAAAAGATCATATAAACCCCACCGATCAACGCAAAGGGAACAGTTATAAGGCTAAAAAATGCTTCCCTTACTGATTTATAAACCATATACAATACAAGCAATATGATTAGCAAAACAACCGGAACAATTATCTTTAGTGTTTTAGCTGCGTGGATTTGATTTTCATATTGTCCGCTCCACTCAATAAAGTAGCCTTTTGGAAGCTTTTTTATTGATTCATTTATCTTATCCTGCGCATCTTTTACGGTGCTTCCCAAATCGCGACCACGCACATTGAATAATACTGTTCCTCTGAGTAATGAGTTCTCCGATTGTATCATTGGAGGTCCTTCAGAAAAAGAAATTTCTGCTACTGCTGATAAAGGTATCGGTCCGAAATCGGGAGTTTGAATGATGGTTCTTTTAATCTCTTCAATGGAGCTTCTGTAATCCTGTGCAAGCCGGGCATTAACACTAAAGCGTTTTCTTCCTTCAATAGTTGTAGTTAAGTTCATCCCGCCAATAAGCGATTCGATCACCATATTTACATCCTCTACATTCAAGCCATACCTGCCTATTTCATCCTTTTTGATCCTGATATCAATGTATTTACCCCCTGTTATTGGTTCGGCATAAAGATCTTTTACCCCATCCATGCCCGTTAAAGCCTGCTTTACATTTTGCGCAATAATATTGATTGTGTCTAAATTTTCGCCAAGTACTTTAACACCAACATCCGTTCTAATGCCTGTTGAAAGCATATTGATTCGGTTAATGATCGGTTGTGTCCATCCGTTTATAGTGCCGGGTATTTGTAATTTTGCATTCAATTCATTTATAATATCTTCCTTGGTTATTCCTTCGCGCCACTTATGTTTTGGTTTTAAAAGAATGATCGTCTCGATCATACTGATAGGAGAATTATCAGTAGCAGTTGAAGCTCGTCCTGCTTTTCCTAAAACATTTGCAACTTCCGGAACACGTTTTATGATCTTATCCTGTATCTGCAGAATTCGCTTTATCTCCGAATTAGATGCATCAGGCATGGTTACAGGCATGAACAAGATACTTCCTTCATCAAGAGGAGGCATAAATTCAGTTCCAAGGCTAAAGATCATCGGAATGCTGATGCATAGTGCGATCGCGTTTATTCCAATGGTCGTTTTGCGCCATTCTAAGCACCATCTGATCACAGGTGAATAGATCTTTTGCAAAAAACGGTTAACGGGGTTTTTTGCTTCCGGCTTGAACTTCCCTTTTAAGAAAAAGGAGATCAGAACAGGTACAAGCGTAACAGCTATGAAAGCATCAATCAGTAATATGAATGTTTTTGTCCAAGCCAAAGGAGAGAACAGTTTTCCTTCTTGACCTGTAAGCATAAAAACAGGAAGAAAGGAAGCCACAATAATAATGGTGGAATAGAAGGCTCCTTTGCCTATCTGTTGGCAAGCCTTCTCAATAATATTGAGATGTTTTTCTTCCTGTATTCTTTTTTCTTCGTTCATAATTTCAGTCCCTTCTCCAAAATGGAAAGGGTTAGCGGTGAGGTTTTACTTCTTTTCAACTTTTTCAAGATCCATTCCGCACTTCGAACAAGTGCCGGGTTGATCACTTACTACTGATGTATCCATCGGACATTGATAAAATATAGTGCCTGGAGCAAGCTTAGTTGTGTCAAATGTTCCTGGTTGAACAACTTGAGTGTTTGTATTGTTGTTTGAATTGTTACATGCTGCGAAGAGCATAATAGAACAAACCGAAAGCAGTATTATTTTTTTCATTTTATATTTTTTTAGTTACACATCAATTTTCTGATAAATGTCGGTATGCATTTTCAACCATCACAATTCCATCATCTACCACAACACCTATTGCTAAGGCAATCCCTGTGATAGACATTATGTTTGAAGATATTCCGAAAGCTTGAAGTAAAATGAAGCTTGCTGCTATTGAAACAGGAATTTGTATGATAATAATAAAGGCGCTCCGCCAGTGGAAAAGAAAAAGCAATACAATAAGAGATACTACGATCATTTCTTCAAGAATAGTTTGTTTAACGGATGAAATGGATGCTTCGATTAGTTCGCTGCGGTCATAAGCAATTTTAAACTTAACTCCTTCCGGTAAGCCCTTTTCTACTTCCGCCATTTTCTTCTTTACGTCAACAATAACTTTGTCGGCATTCTCTCCATAGCGCATCACAACAATTCCTCCTACAGCTTCACCCTCTCCGTTTTCGTCAAATATTCCTAAGCGGAGATCACCGCCCATTTGCACCGTTGCAATATCCTTAACAAGTATGGGAGAGGTTCCATCATTCCCGACAGGGATATTTTCAACATCTTCAATGTTCTTTATATAGCCTAATCCACGAACAATATATGCCATATCACTCATCTCAAATTTTCTTCCTCCTACATCATTGTTATTCGCTTTTACTTTTTTCAATACATCCATTAACGATATATTATAATAATTCAGCTTGTTAGGATTAATATTGATCTGATACTGTTTTTGAAATCCACCGAAAGAAGCTACTTCACTCACACCTTTCACAGTCTGCAAACCGTATTTTACATACCAGTCCTGCAACGCTCTTAATTCTCCAAGGTCATAACCTGGCGCATCCAGCGTGTACCAGAAAATATGTCCTACTCCGGTTCCATCAGGGCCAAGCGTGGGAACTATCCCTTCCGGCAAGAGCCTTTGAGCATAATTTAACCGTTCGAGGACGCGGGTCCGTGCCCAATAAATATCTACATCACCTTCAAAAACGACATAGATAAAGCTCATTCCAAACATGGAAGTCGCACGGATGTTTTTAATATTGGGAATGCCCTGCAAATTGGATGCAAGTGGATAGGTTACCTGATCTTCGATCACCTGCGGACTTCTACCCATCCATTCTGTG
>JBKJQG010000028.1:0-5891 GCA_046594925.1 Bacteroidia bacterium | reverse complement strand
CGGAATGAACAAAGGCTTCATTGCGCCTTCTGCAAGTTTGACGGAGATCTTGGACTGAAAAACAGGGGAATAGGTCGAATCGGGATTGACATCGACTATGAGTAAATTAAAGGTGTTGGTTCCTAAATCGATGACAGCGATCTTCATATACTAAACAGCATTTAAAGCTACAAGATAGGAAAATAATGGGAGCAAAAAAACTGATCTTAACCCTTGTAGAAGAGCCATTTTCCGAGCTCCTTCCAGCTTACTTTTTTACCATACATCAGAATTCCTGTGCGATAAATACGGCCAGCCAGCCAAGTGGTAAAAAGAAATCCTATTATCAGCAAGCCCATCGATAGTGCCAGTTCCCAACCGGGAACCCCAAATGGCAAACGCACCATCATAACTATTGGAGAGGTAAAAGGAATAATGGAAAACCAAAACGCTACTGGGCTTTGAGGATCTTGGATGACCGTTTGAGCAACAACAAATGACAATATCAAAGGAACAGTTATTGGCAGCATAAATTGTTGTGTATCTGCCTCGCTGTCCACCGCTGCACCGACTGCTGCAAACAATGCACTGTACATGAGATATCCGGCTAAAAAATAAAACAAGAAGCAGGAAAGAATGGCTGTTACGTCGACAGATTTAAAATCATTCCACAATTTAGTCGTTTCATCGGCTTCTTCAATTTTTGTCATGGCAGCCACATCGAGATTTGCACCAATAGTGAATGTTTTGCTCTTCGCCTGAGCTTGATTCACTTCAACATCCTTTAAAATGGTTGCCGACGCCACGCTATACAATGTTCCTGTTAGAATTACCCACAACAAGAACTGGGTAAGCCCGACCAAGGCGATTCCGACGATCTTGCCCATCATCAATTGAAATGGCTTTACGGAAGACAAAATCACCTCAACAATACGGCTGGTTTTTTCTTCCATAACACCTCTCATCACCTGTACACCATATAAGAATATGAAAAAATAGATCAGAAATGCACATACCAAACCAATTGCTGTATACAATCCTGTGTTTACTTCTTTATCATTTCCTTCTTTATCAACTTCCGTAGTCAGCAGTGAAAAAGTTGACTTATCCTTTGCATCCTTAATAAAATCGAGATCTACCTTATTCTGAGCCAAAATAACCTTATTGAGCATATCACTAAGGGTGTATTGGATGTAATCCCTCGACGAACTGCTCAGCTGCTTTTTGTAAAACAAGTTGATTCCTTTTTGCCCGCCGTTCAAAACATTTTTGGGTATCCACAAAATGGCATCGTAATCGGTATCAAAAAAACCACCCCTTGATTCAGCCAGTGTAATCGGCACAGCATCAAAATGTACATTCTCATTGTCACGAATCAATGATTTTAGAGCACCGTCTTGACTGCTCACATACGTAAATAAAGTACTTTCATCGATCAGTTCTATCTTTTGCAATTCGGACTTTTGCATGGAAAGGTAAATGGGCACTATCCCGATGGCGGCCATCAAGATAGGACCGAGTAGCGTCATCAGGATAAAAGATTTTTTCTTTACCCGTGACAAGTACTCACGTTTTATGATCAAAAGAATTTTATTCATGTTACGAATTACAACTTTTTACGAATTTACAAATCAATGCATGCATCATTCGGTGAAATTACTTTGAGTCCCTATTGTGTTTCCTTCACTTACCTTTTTTATGAAGATGTCGTTCATGCTAGGAACCAATTCCCTGAAAGAATGCACCTCAACAGCCTGCAGCACCGATGACAGCAATTGATTGGAGGTGCTTCCGGCGGTAAGTTCAATTTGCGCCTTGCACATTTCTTCTTCAGCAGAATGCACACCCAATTTTCCATAGGTCCACAAAGAATTTGTAAAGCCCATCATATTTCCAGTGAATTCAATTTCTATCACATTGGACTTGTTCTGATTGCGGATGTCTTTTACTGACCCATCCAAAATTTTCTTGGAACGGTTGATCAAAGCAATGTTATCACAAAGCTCTTCCACGGAACCCATATTGTGTGTGGAAAACAAAATAGTAGAGCCTTTCTTCTTCAAATCCAGGATCTCGTTCTTGATGAGATTGGCATTGATGGGGTCGAAACCACTGAAAGGTTCATCGAGGATAAGCAGTTTGGGTTCGTGGATCACCGTTACAATGAACTGCACTTTCTGCTGCATTCCTTTTGAAAGTTCTTCCACTTTTTTATTCCACCAGGCATCCATCTCAAACTTTTCGAACCAGTATTTCAATTTCTTTTTGGCTTCCGCCTTTTTCATTCCTTTCAGCTGAGCCAGATATAAAGCCTGCTCGCCGACTTCCATCTTTTTATACAAACCGCGTTCTTCAGGCAAATAACCGATCTGCTCGACGTGTTTGGAAGATAGCTTTTCGTTTTCGAAGAATACCTCTCCGCTGTCGGGACCGGTGATCTGATTGATGATTCTTATGAGGGAAGTTTTGCCGGCACCATTAGGGCCAAGCAATCCGAAGATGCTTTGTGCCGGGATGTCCAAAGACACATCGTCTAGCGCCGTGTGGCTGGCGTATTTCTTTACAATGTTTTTGGCGCTTAGGATGTTCATGGTTAATCGTTCACTGGTTTATTAGTTCACTGGTTCATTGGTAGGGAGTGCCCGTTCATTGGTTCAATGGTTCATGGTTCGTTGGTTCATCAGTCGGGAGCGCCTGTGCTGCGTCGGCTAAGGTTTGGGTTGTTCTGCTGTTGACCTTTTACCAATAAATTTCATGTATGCGTTTAGTTGTATGTGAACAGTTTCTAGTTTTGTAAATAGGTTAGAATATTGTTCCTCATTAATTAAATTTCTTTTTCTTGCTTTTTTGATCCAGGTTTTTGTTTCCAGAATCGAACCCCGCGAATAAAAACAAAATTGTCGGTTTTCTTTGTAAAAAAACCGTCTGTATCCTTCTGCAATGTTTGCTGCAATTGAATCCGCGGATCGAATCACTTGCTTCCCAACAGTATCTTGAGCCAAATAGCTCCATGTAATAACAATATCCCAAATTTCGTCTGATAACTCATTTGATAAATTATAGACATCTAAGTCTTCTAATACATACTTTCCCATAACAATAAAACAATTTTAAATTAAATAAATTCCTATTTAAAATCGAGGGAGTGAGTAAAATCGATCAATGAACTAAAAACAAAATATACGTCCTAAAAAACTCAACAAACTAACGAACCAGCGAACTAATGAACCACTGAACTAATAAACCAGTAAACCAATGAACTATTCGAAATACTGTTTCATTCTTTCGAAGAATCCTTTATCTTTCTTAGTAGGATTGGGTTTGAAATTTTCTGCCTCACGCAGATCTTCCATGATCTTCTTCTCTTCCTTGGTCAGGTGCTGAGGGGTCCACACATTGATGTTCACCAAAATATCGCCACGTCCGTATGTATTGATGTCAGGCAATCCTTTGCCTTTCAAGCGCAATACTTTACCGCTTTGAGTCCCGGCATCCACTTTCACTTTTGCTTTTCCGTCGATGGTCGGCACTTCAATCTGCGTTCCCAATGCGGCATCGGTGTAACTCACAAAATGATCGTAGAACAAATTCATTCCATCGCGTTTCAGATGTTCGTGTTCGATCTCCTCGATCACCACGATGAGATCTCCGGGAACACCTCCACGGGCACCCATGTTTCCCTTTCCGGAAACGGACAATTGCATCCCTTCAGCAACACCTGCGGGAATGTTGATGCTGATCACTTCTTCGTCTCTTACGATTCCGTCGCCGTTGCAAGGTGCACATTTATCTGTGATCGTTTGTCCTTCACCTCCGCAGGAAGGGCAAGTACTGGTTGTTTGCATCGCACCCAGAATGGTATTGGTGATCCGGGTGACTTGTCCGGACCCTCTGCAAGTAGAACAGGTATTTTTAGCAGAGCCGTTCTTTGCGCCGCTTCCGCTGCAGGTTTTGCAGCCAACGTATTTATTGACCTTGATCTTTTTTTCTACTCCGTTAGCGATCTCCGTCAAATCCATCTTCACCTTCACGCGTAAATTAGAACCGCGGTTCACTCTTCTGCCGCCTCTTCCGCCACCTCCGCCGCCAAAGTGCCCTCCGAAGATGTCACCAAACTGACTGAAGATGTCGTCCATGTTCATCCCGCCGAAACCTTGTCCGCCTCCACCACCAAAACCGCCATTGTTGCCTAATCCGGCATGACCGTATTGATCGTAACGCTGTTTCTTTTCGGGATTGCTCAAGATCTCGTATGCTTCCGCTGCTTCCTTGAATTTTTCCTCGGCAGCTTTGTCTCCAGGATTTTTATCCGGGTGGTGCTTGATGGCCATTTTGCGATAAGCCTTTTTTACTTCATCGGCACTCGCACCTTTTTGAATCTCTAATATGTCGTAAAAATCTCTTTTTGCCATTTCTATTTGAAAATTTTGTCTCCCGATAGCTATCGGGATTGAGAATTTGAAAATGTGAAAAATTCAGAGCTGAATAAAGAAATTACCTTCGTAATCCTAAAACGCATTTCCAAATTGTTTCTTTTCCAAATTTCCAAATTATTAGCTCCCTATGACTACTTTCGCAAAGCGAATTATTTTTCCGTTTAAACTATATCCCTTTTCAAGTTCTTCTATAACTTTCCCTTTCTGCTCATCCGATGTCGCAGGAATATTTGTGATAGCCTCGTGAATGTCGGCATCAAAGGTCTCGCCCAGGGTTTTCATCTCCGCCAAGCCCTTTTGGGTCAATGTTGATTTCAGTTTGTTGAAAATCAAATTCACGCCATCGTTAACCGCTTTTACATCCGTGGTCTCATTGTTAGACTTTATGGCTCTTTCAAAATCATCCAGAACAGGAAGGACGCTTTTGAAAACATCTTCTCCCGCGGACTGCATCAGCTCTATTTTTTCTTTGGCCGTACGCTTTCGGAAATTATCGAACTCCGAATACAAACGAAGGTATTTATCGTTGATCTCGTCGGCTTTTGCTTTCAGTTCTGCCAGTTGTTTGTCCTTTTCATCAGCTGCACTTGTTTCTTCCTGAGGAATCTGTTCTTCATTCTGTTCGTTCACAATATCGCTTTCCGGGCTGCTCATTTTCTTAAATATATTTTTAATTTTTTTCATTTTATATCTGGCGAGGCCAGCTCGTCATAGCGAGTGTTCGCCTCGCGATTTATGACCGCATGAACCTCTCAAATTATCTGCCATCAAAGATAATAAGACATTTTGACATAATTCAATTGGATAAGACTAGAGAAGGTATAAATGCCCGACCAAAACTGACATTTTTAGCTACTTGCAAAGCTTGTGTGCTTTTGGAGAGATATAAAAAGTAGCAGGGGCCAATTTCAGCTCGGTGGTTTTTTCAGCTGAATTCACACTAACGGTTACCGCCTGAATCATCAATTTGGAGATCGACTCTGAATCCTTCTGAAAATAAGAACCAATGATGGTAGGAGAATTTTTTATCGGGGGCATTACAGATGCTTTTGATCCACGGTATACTACCATTTCCCAGGTTTTGACCCAATAACCAGTTGTTCCTTCTCCTTTTTCAGTAAGCAGACTAAGATTTTTGATCTTCAGCAAGGTTTCCATCGTCAAGGTGTCTCCTGTTTTGTAACAGCCTAAATATATCTGAACAGGCTCCTTCTGAGAACTAAATGAAGAAGCAAAAAGCATGAGAAACACCCCGCATATCAATGGTTTCATTGTAATTATTTAGTGAAATTAAACTCTGTTCGGCGGTTCAGCTGGTGTTCAATCTCAGAGCAATCTACTCCGTTCTTGCACCTGTTCTTGATTTGTGTTTCGCCAAACCCTTTTGCCTTCAAACGACCTTTTTCAATCCCCTGAAGGCAAAAGGGTTTGGCGAAACACAAATCAAGAACAGGTGCAAGAACGGAGTAGATTGCT
>JBKJQG010000143.1:0-11587 GCA_046594925.1 Bacteroidia bacterium | reverse complement strand
GTTCCCGCTCAAAGGCAAAAAAAATATCTCAAAAGAAGAAAAAAGAAAACTAGTAGAAGAAGCGCTGGCTGAAGTAGGTCTTTCAGAAGTTATCAATAAAATGCCTTCTGAATTGTCGGGCGGGATGAGAAAAAGACTGGGATTGGCTCGGACTATGATACTCAAACCCGACATCATGCTTTACGATGAGCCGACCACCGGCCTGGATCCAATCACGTCCAGGGAAATAAGCAAGCTCATCTTAGAAGTGCAAAAAAAATACAATACGTCTTCCATCATCATCACACACGACATGGATTGTGCTAGGATCACCGCAAACCGCATCGCTGTCTTGAAAAATGGAGCATTCACAGATGAAGGGACATTTGAGGAACTGAAAAAATCGGAAGATGAATGGGTTCGCTCCTTCTTCGATTAAAAGATACTAAAAACATTAAAAATGGAAAAAAAAGTAAAAAACAGAATCGGGCTCGGCGTCTTTGTTGTGATAGGTATGGCCCTTTTCATCGGGGCGATTTATTTTATAGGCGATCAGAAAAAATTATTCAGCACGACTTTTACGATCAAAGGAGTGTTCAAGGATGTGAACGGACTCAAGATCGGGAACAATGTCAGGTTCTCGGGAATCAATGTGGGCACAATCGAAAACATCCAGATCATATCTGATACCTGCGTATTGGTGGACATAACCATTGAAGAAACAGCAAGGCAATTCATCAAAAAAAATGCGACCGCCATCATCGGTTCCGAAGGCCTAATGGGAAACAAGATCCTGACAATCAATCCAGGGACCGAAAGTCAGGAACCCATCCAGAACGGGGACATGATCAGAACTACGGTTGCTGTCAGCATGGACGACATCCTTTTAAAGATAAAGATCACTGCGGACAATGCAGCAATCATTTCGGGTGAGCTGGCCGACATTCTCGTAAAAGTTAATACCGGAAACGGAACAATAGCTAGGCTTTTGAGGGACACGACCATAGCGGAAAATATTAACTCGACCATCATCAATCTTAAAAAGAGCAGCATGGGCCTTGATGAAAACATGGAAGCTGCCAAGCACAACGTACTCCTAAAAGGCTATTTCAATAAAAAGAAAAGAGCCGAAAGAAAGAAGAAAGAAGCTGCAGAAAAAGAAAAGGAAAAAGCAAATGCACAGGGGAATGATACAGCAAAACAAAAATGATGAAGATGCAGACTACTCTTGAAGTTCTGTAACACATTTCGAAAGAAATGAAAAAAATTTTGTGCTCATAGTTTATCCAAAACATTAATAAAATGAAAAACAAAATCTTAATACTGACGGCCTTGCAGGCTTTGTATTCAGGGGAAGTGCTTTTGCACAAAAATCCGGCGTTCCAGTCGAAGTAAGGCTGGCAAAAACAGATTCGGTAGAAGATTAAAATGCTTTCCATAAAAAAGCGGAGGTCGACATTGCAGAAAACGAAAAAAAGATCGCGAAGTTGAAAGAACGCAAAGCAGATGAAAGCAAAGAAGTAAAAGAGAAGTACAACCAAAGAATCGATGCATTGCAAGAAAGAAACGAGATCCTAAAAAAGAGGATGAAAGATTCCGAGACTACAAAAACAAGCATGTGGTCTTCGTTCAAACGTGAGTTCAAGCACGACATGGATGAATTGGGAAAAGCGATAAAAGACATTGGAGTAGACAATGCCAAATAAATGAGAAAGGGTTTCTGAAAAAGGAGCCCTTTTTTTATTCCACCCATCCGCATTTCCGAAAATCCTTTGGCGGAAAGTCCCGAATTCAAGGCTCCTTCCCTCCTTCCCGTCCTGAAATAGAGCAAAATGGCTATTTTTTCATATCTTTGTAGTCCTAAACCAAAGACATGCATTCGATTTTAAATACCATAGAAGAAGCCATTGCGGACCTGAAAGCAGGTAAAGTCATAATTGTAGTAGATGATGAAAGCCGTGAAAATGAGGGCGATTTCCTAACAGCAGCACAAAACGTAAGCCCAGAGATCATCAATTTCATGGCAACGCACGGGCGTGGGCTCATTTGCGCAGCCATTACAGAAGACCGCTGCGCTGCGCTTGGACTGGAAATGATGGTCACAAACAACACCGCTGAACATTCCACTGCTTTTACCGTTTCCGTGGATCTTTTAGGATACGGATGTACCACCGGTATTTCTGCCTCCGATAGATCAAAAACAATTCAGGCGCTGATCAACCCGAACATCAAACCGGAGGAATTTGGTAAGCCAGGACATATCTTTCCATTGAAAGCAAAGAACGGAGGCGTTCTGAGAAGAGCAGGACACACAGAAGCAACGGTAGACCTTGCGAGGCTTGCCGGATTTGAACCTGCCGGAGCATTGGTAGAGATCATGAACGAAGACGGCAGCATGGCCCGTTTGCCACAATTGCTGGAAATCTCAAAAAAACACAACCTGAAGATTATTTCCATAGAAGACCTCATAGCCTATCGTATCAAAAACGAAAGCATCATCACCAAAGACGTGCAAGTGAAAATGCCGACTCAATGGGGAAATTTTGACTTGGTAGCTTATCGTCAAACCACGAACGACCAGGAACATTTGGCCTTGACGAAAGGCAGCTGGGAAAAAGATGAAGCTATTTTGGTGCGAGTCCATTCTTCTTGTCTTACCGGAGATATTTTCGGTTCCTGCCGATGCGACTGCGGACCGCAGCTGCACAAATCAATGGAGATGATCGAGAAAGCCGGGAAAGGCGTTATTGTGTATATGAACCAGGAAGGTCGTGGAATTGGACTGTTGAATAAACTGAAAGCTTATAAACTTCAAGAAGAAGGAAGAGATACCGTTGAAGCAAACGAAGAACTTGGGTTCAAATCAGATGAACGTGATTATGGTGTTGGTGCTCAGATCCTACGCGACCTGGGCGTTTCGAAGATCCGTTTGATGAGCAACAATCCAAAGAAACGTGCGGGACTTATCGGCTACGGTCTGGAGATTGTTGATAATGTTTCCATTGAGATCGAATCCAACGAACACAATAAATTTTATCTGCAGACTAAGAGAGATAAAATGGGACACTTTTTAAAGATTGACTAAGGAATAGGACTGTCCTCCTCTTCGTTCTTTTTTCCGCCGAACCAGGTGTCCAACGTTTCCAGGTACTGCTCAAACAGCTGGCCTATCGTATTGAATTCTTCGCGGTAAAAAACTCCCAAACCTTGTGTGTATGGACCGTTGATAGCTGCCTGGCTATTGTCATTCGCTTTATTGAAAGCTTTGAGCCTTACTTTTCCGTCTTCCGTGATTTTATAATCCACATTCACATCACCTACCAAGGCATTTGTGTTCTGAGAATTACCCACGTTCCCTTCCACCGAAAGTTTATCGTTGAATAATTGTGTAGACAAAGCCACTTCCAACTCATCCCTTGTGATTGCATCACCCGGCCGGTAATTCACACCGATGTCAAAATCATTGCTGATCTTACTGAGCATGTTACTCAATTGATTAGACAACATCTCACTGGTATTGGCATTGACGGCATCAGCCACGGTCGGCCCTCCGCTGCCACTATTGCTCAACTGATAGGGCGTTACAAAGCTGTTCAGAATCAATAGGGAAAAAACCTGGCGGTTCTCCTCCGCCTCGTTGTTAATATAACTCATGACCGTTTGCCTTGTCGGCGCATCTACTGTAGGAAGATCAATTTCAAAATCAATCTCCGGTGCCAAAAGATCTCCCGTCATGTTCATTACTACATCCACAGGATATCTTTTCTTGTAGGCGGAATTGGTAGAATCCTCAGGGAAAAAAGTCTTTATACTCGCTCTCGCTTTATAAACTGCACTAATGTTCAGGTCCGCCTTATAAGGAATGCCGCTCCACTTTATCGTTCCTCCTTTACGAATGTCAAATTTTTTGTTGATGATGTTCTGCAACGTGAACAAATAATCCCCATTATCAATACGGTAATCGCCATACATCTTAAACACACCTTTGTCGATCTTCAGATTCAGATTTCCATTTCCCCGGGCCTTGATCACGTCTCCTACTTTCTGATCAAAAATCAATTGGACCTCCGCGTCAGGGGTCACGTCCAAATCAAAATTCAGGACAACGCCGCCCAAGGAAACTTTGTAATCGTCTTTTGATTTGAGTGTGCTGTCCTTTTTAATAAAAGTAATGAAATTGTTCTTTGCAACTTCAGATGTCCCTCCCAAAGGAATGTAAAATTTCGTAAGCTCTGTCTTGGAAAGGATATTGACTTTATCGGACTTATCGTTGGACGTAATTTTTTCAGTCTTCACATTGGCATCGATCAGGATCTCGTTATTCACAAAACCGAAAATATTGACAATTCCCGTCACGTAAGCTTGTCCGTAATACAAGCTATTGTCTGATTCTGTGGTATTAAGGCACATGAATTTATTGGTCTGAATATCGAAATCGAGCTGAAAATTCTTGAAGTTGTCGTGGTAAACTTTTCCGTTATTGATGACTGCTTTGTTATTGTTCACGTCGTAAATTGTCATCCCTTCCAGTCCGAACGAACCGTTCTCAATGATCACATCGTGGTTGAATTTATAATACGTGTTCAAATAATTCACTCTTACACGCTGAGCATTCACGTTCAGTAAACCATTTACCTCAGGGCGTTTCACGGAACCTTTGATCGTCATGCTACCGGAGAGCAGTCCATCAAATTCCGAACAGAATTCTTTCACGTAAGGTTGAAAAAGCTTCATTCTCAAGGCCTGAAGGTTCAGCTCCATGTCGACGTTGTTTTCTTCTTTTTTAGGATAATAATACCCGGAAAATGAAATATGAGGGATTGCATTCTGAGTAAATCCACCGTGCAGATAAAGTGCATCCTTAGTCTGATCCCAAACACTAGCCACTTCGCCATTCCCTATCTCATTTCCATTCAGAAAGAGATTCCGAAAATTGAAATCGCTCGTAAGTACCACATCGTGGTAAAGATCATTCATTAAAGACTCGCCATTAACAAAGCCCTTGAACTTTAAACCGGTCTGACTTATGAAAACATTAATATTCTCCAGATTGAATTCCTGCAACGTTAATTTTACGGGATCTTTTTTATCTTCTGAGATCACTCCGTTCACTGCGACTAACTCATTGCCATGAGAAAACTCCAATGCCTTGATCTCTATCCGAGATGAATCAATTGAAACATAATTTTCGGTATCGACATTCCACGCTGAATCTGAGATGATGATAGTGGATGGAAGGATCTTGAACTCGACCCTTTCATTTGACTTAAATGTCAGAAATGATCTCACATCTCCACGGTATTCTTTTTCTGTACGGCTATTCCAAATCACCGCAATATTCACACTATCCGAACGTGTGGTTGTTTGAATGTTGAAATCGGTCAAGCCCAGACTGTCCGTCAGCAGCAACCGTTCACTGGAAATTCCGAAATCAAGATAGTGATTAGTCGTTCTGGCTGTAGCGGTCCAATTTTTAAAGACGACATTCGAAATGGTGATTTTTTCAGAAGTTCCATCGAGCACAAATTCATCGGCTGAGGAATTAAATTTTCCCTTCAACGAGGTCCCCTTGGCGATCTTAACCGAAGGTGCGAACATCCGGAGAACGGCCTGGGTCTTCTTAAAGAGAAAAGAATATTCAAAATGCTGATGGGAACGATCCTGGATCGGTTTATCAAAATAGGAAGGAATGTATTTGCTCAATACTTTCATCATCGAGTTCTGCAATTCCAATACTTGAAACTGACCTTTGATTTTGGCATCCACAAAATCCGATGTCAGGTTTATGGACTTAACTCCACCATCTTCTTCCAATGTGAGATCGAATACGCTCAGCTTGTAAATGGAATCGTTCTCTTTGTAGATCGTATTATCAAAATTGATCTGACCGATGAGGTTGTCGATGTTGTTACCCGTCACGTTGATGATCAGCTGAGTTGAAAGCTCCCTGTTCTTGTCGGCTTTAGCGAATTTAAGAGCTGTTAGGTTAGCTTTGTTCAGGGTCGTGATAAAATCCAGTTTCGGAAGTTTGCCTGAAAAATCTACATCCCCGATGAAATCAAAATCAATGTTCTCATCTTTTACATTGAGCTTCCCTCTGAAGATCTGTTTTGCAATTTTCCCTTCGATGGCAATGTTCTGATAAGTGTAATTGTTAAACTCTACTGTCTTAACCGTTCCGGTTAATTTTGCGGCAACTTCTTCGAGGGTTAGACCTTCGCCGTCAATATCGACATCCATGGTTACTTTGCCCAATAATTTTGCATCCAGGAATCGTCCAAAATCAAAGGACTTAGACTTCAATTTTCCTTTGTAGACTTCTTTGTCCTTTACCACATCATGCCTTACTGAAAGATCGGAAGACAAATTCCCCAGAGCAGAAGAGAAATCCCCATAAGCATAAAAATCGTTATACAAACCGGCGAATGTTCCCTTGAATTTCATGTTGCCGAGTTTTGCGATGTTAGGATGTACATCTAATGTCTGATGCATTTCGAAAGGAGGAATCGGAATAGCGTTCAGATCGTGATAATTGGTGGTTAGTTTCACAACATTCAAGTAAATCAATGTTTCATCGATCTTAGGCAAACCTGTGAGTGTAACGTCGCCGACAAACTCTGTATGCTCCGCCAGTTTCAGGTCCATGTCCTTTCCCTTGAGATCACTGATTTTTCCGCTTACTTTTCCAGAAATGGTGATGTTCCTGTAGATGCCTTTGAGCTGAGGAGCAAAATAAGCGATGTCGCTCACCTCCAGGGAAGAATGATCGAACTCAGCCTTGATCTTTACTTGATTGATGAAATCCTTAAAAGCCCGGTAATTCTTGTACTTGAAACTTAGATCTGTAGAGATGCTGCTTTCCGGGGTTTTGATCTTCAACTCGTCAAGCCTGATTCCGACCGGACTTACATTCACATAACTGCTGAAATTCTGCAGTTCGAAACCGCTTTTCTCAATAGCCGACAGATATTCGATCGTAGCGTGTATGGTATCCTGTTCGAATTGAATGTCGGTCAAACGCCCGTTTATCTTTCTGGCATTCAGATCGAAATAATTGATGCCGGTTGTTTCCAGCGTATCGTGTTCATTCCGGTATGTGAAATCAGTATTCACCAGGACCACTTCATCAAAGCGGATATCCCAACGCTGGGAAGGCGTTTTCTTGGTTGTGTCGTTGTCGATAAAATAATCGATGATGAATTGAAGGTTCAGATCCTCATCTTCTGCATAGCTGATCAGTTTTGATTTAGTATTCATCAGAACAATGCCGCTAACAAAGAGCTGATGTTTCTCAAAATCAAGTGTGCCGATATCGATCTTCAGTTTCTTCGCATATAAAAGAGTGTCCTGGTGCAGATCTTCGATGTAAATATCCTCCAGCACGATCTTCTTAAAAAACTCGATGTCCATGCTTCCAATCTCGATGCGGGTTTTCAATTCGGAGGACAAAAATTCAGCGGCTCGTTGTCCGGCATAAACTTGGACACTTCTGACCTGGATGAGCAGAAAAACCACCAACAAAAGGAATATTATCAGGGAAAGAAAACGGAATAATATGTTTGCGAGTTTTTTAATACCTTTGAATCGTTAAAACGTTCGACAACATTGCCGTGCGAAGTTAGTAAATATGAGCAAATCAACCATCATATTGGGTATCGAATCATCCTGTGACGATACCGCATGCGCGGTAATACAAGACGGCAAAATACTTGCCAATATTGTTGCAAATCAGAGCGTCCATAAACTGTACGGAGGAGTTGTCCCCGAACTGGCATCTCGTGCACATCAGCAAAACATCATTCCTGTCGTAGATCAGGCCATAAAGCAAGCAGGCATTTCGAAAGAGGACATCGATGCCATTGCCTTCACCAGAGGACCGGGATTGATGGGCTCCCTTCTGGTGGGAACATCCTTTTCAAAAGCGTTCGCATTGGGAATGAACATCCCACTCATAGAGGTCAATCACATGCAGGGCCACATACTAGCCCATTTCATTGATGATGCAGGAGCTTCCAAACCAGAGTTCCCTTTCTTGTGCCTCACGGTTTCCGGAGGACATACTCAAATCGTATTGGTAAAGGATCATTTCGACATGACCGTGCTGGGAGAAACTATCGACGATGCAGCCGGTGAGGCGTTCGACAAAGCCGCAAAGATCATGGGACTTCCCTACCCCGGCGGACCGTTGATCGATAAATATGCAAAAGAAGGAAATCCAAGGGCGTTTAAGTTCAGTAAACCCCGCATCGCCGATCTGAATTTCAGTTTCAGCGGCTTGAAAACCGGTTTCATGAATTTCATCAACAATGAATCAGCAAAAAATGAGAATTTTGTGGAAGAACACAGGAACGACATCTGCGCCTCTATACAAGCGACCATTATCGACATTTTGCTAAGCAAACTGAAGACGGCGGCCGAGCAGACGAACATCCGGCGGATAGCCATCGCAGGAGGCGTTTCAGCGAACTCCGAATTGAGAAAACAACTATTGGCGCTGAAAGAAGAATTGGATTGGGAAATTTTTATCCCTAAATTTGAGTATTGCACTGATAATGCCGCCATGATCGCTATCACAGGATACTATAAATTCCTGAAAAATGAATTCAGCGGTCAGGCTGCTGTACCCGTAGCTCGATATGATCTAAACAGTAAGGCTGATGAGTAACCGAAGCATACTCTTTCTTTTTCTTTTCCTATTAATGCTTGGAGACCTGAGCATTCAAGCCGCCTCATTGAACGATACCATCAAACTTTCTCCGCCTCCTAAAAAAAAGAAAAAGCCTTATCCTGTGCAGCCTCTTGTCCTGAAGACAAGTCCGACGGGATTCATTGGCGGCGGCGTATTTCCATTCACATCAGAATACAGATTAACAGCAGAGATTACCACCGGCCGGATACAATCCGAACAGGTGAGCATAGGCATTCTCGGGAAGAATGTGTTCTGGACAATTTTCGAAAAAGCTTCCAAACAAAGTTCTAGCGATATCTTGAAAGTAAGCGGGTGGCGGTTTCAGTATGCTCATAAATTTTATCTGGTAAACAGAAGGCGTAATTCTCCTTATGGATTTTATGTCGCCCCGCATTTTTCCTATACGAATGCTCACATTTCACTGGGACTAAACCGGTTTTATAAAGACAACTATTTTGACGTGCGCCACATCAATGCCAATTTATTGATCGGTGTGCAAGCCGGAAAACTAGGCCGGATGACGATGGATATTTGCGGAGGATTCGGATACAAAACAAATACGGTCTATCATCACATTACCGCTTCCCGAATCATTAAATACGATACCAGCGAACTCGGTGAATTTTACAACAACCACCTTCATTTGATGTTCGATATCAGTTTGGGGTATTCTTTTTAGTCGTCACAAAATTTACTCGCAAATTCCGCAGAATTTCGCAGAACTTTATTCAGAATAGAAATTGAAGGAAATAAAAAATCCCGTCACGAGGCAAAGCTCCTAACGGGATTCTATTTTGAATGTAATTTATTGTCCTATTTCATTTTCAAAATTTTCACAGGCTTGGTGATCTCTTCGCCATTCTGGATCCTTACAAAATAAATTCCGGTTCCCAATAAAGGTGTAACCGTTACCGTTCCCTTACTTTGTGTTAAAGTGTAAACGGCGACCTTCTTACCAGTAACGTCGGTAATTGTAATGGAAGCATCCGGAGCAAGTGTCTTTGTCAATTCATAAGCAATGGACGTTTCATTGGTGAAAGGATTCGGAAATACGGCTACGGAGTTGTTAAGTTCATTTTCTGTGATTCCTGACGGGCCTTCGGTGACTCTGAATTTATCAAAACCTCCTTCTAAAACGTTTCCGGAGGTACTAGCATCACCAATGCGAACAAAAATCCTCATGTTAGCCGTGGGAGCAATGTAATCGGATACTTTGAATCCTTTCGGCACCCAAGTCGACATGCCCGGAGTAATGTCTCTAACGCTTTCGATCAAAACAGTTGTCACTCCATTGCTAAGGTAAACGTTCAATGAATCGTTCGGAGGACCTGCACCTGTTGCTGTATAGAACCAACGGGCATATTCAATGTAAGGAATGGAATAAGTCGTAAGATCGAAAACCGGCGATAGCAAAGTCGTATATCCGTCATCAACATCCTGATCAAAAGCAGTGGTTCCTGTATTCCCTGTTACATAAGCCTTATTGGAACAATCAGAACTCGCATCCACTCCGGGATTTGCTGGAACGCTGCCATTCATCGTACCAAGGGGAATTCCGCGTTCCCAGGTTCCTGTCCCTGCCGTGGAAGTTACAGTCCATCCCAAATCAAGGATAAAATCATCATAGTATCCTTCTGTCAATTGATACAACAAAGTGGATGATCCTGAATTGATGGTTTGACCGGACGCACAATACGTGTTGTATCCCCATTTACCGGCATATATACTGTAATTGGTTCCGCTTACCACGTTACAGCTTGAAAAATTTCCGCTGGCGTTAGTATTGAATGTATAGGTGTTGGAAGGATCGGTGATCAATACCGAAGCGGAAGCTATTGGAGCCAATGTTATAGCATCCTGTACGGTTCCATTAACCGCTACAGTGCTCAAAGGTGCTAAAGCAGCATCTTTAATTGTAACTACGCCCGGAGATAAAACAACACCTGTAAACACTTTGCTGGTATAACCCGGTGCTGAAATAGTGACGGTATAAGTTCCCGGTATCGGTGTTCCTGTTCTGTACTGTCCAACTATATCAGAATAGTCCGTAACAGCAACCGTTGAAATGGTGATGGTAGCGTTGTTCAGCAATGCACCGCAAGAACTGTCGGAAACAATGCCTTCTAAATAACAAGCACGCACATAGTTAGGTGAACAAACAAATAATCCTTCATCAATGTTTGAAGCGACAATTGTTCCGGAAGGCAAATAAGGATAAACTCCCCAGTCGCCGTTAAAGCCTCCACCTGATCCGGCATAAGTATCGTAGTAACCCACGTTCACGAGGTTGATCGGACGGCCTACATCTGTTATTACAAATCCATCTTTGTACCAGGAAGTAACTGCATAGTCATTTCCGGCAACGTTGATGATGTGAGTATTGTGAACGATCGCATTTCCGCCAGGATTCTGGGATTGGATTCGATCGAGTTCATTGATGCTTCCCAAATTCGAAACGTCGTAAGCAGTCAAATAAGTATCGTCCTTTTCATCGGTCGTAAATAAAACTTTGCTGTTTTGCGATAACCAGGTATTGTGTGTAAAAAGATTAGGAGTGGTCTGATTGGCCAATTCAACCGGAGCTGATTTGTTAGTAAAATCTACGACAGAGAAAAAACCATCGTAAATATGTCCTGCATACAAAGTATCATTTCTTACATAACCATCGTGCACGTATGCAGAGACAGAGTTCTGATAGTTTCCAACATATACAGGATTCCATGGATCTGTAAGATCGGCTACCAAAGCCCCACCATTGAATAAATTGCTACCATAGAGGTAAACATATTTCCCGTCGATGTGTAAAGCATGGATGGAACCCAATGTTCCTCCGCCCGCTCCGGGAATGGTTGGCGCCCAGTTTTGATAGACCACACCGGCTGTATTCGGCAAAGAGCTTAGATTCACAATTTGTAAACC
>JBKJQG010000097.1:0-3766 GCA_046594925.1 Bacteroidia bacterium | reverse complement strand
ACTCCCAGCTCCCAACTCCTAACTCCCAGCTCCCAACTCCCGACTCCCAGCTCCCGACTCCCTACTCTTCGCTTCTTTCAAGCTAAGATACATTTCATTGAAACGGTCTAGCACTTTTTGAAGGAATGCTTCGTCTATTAATTTCTGAATGCCTTCCACACCGTTCACTTCACTGTGCCCGATCTTGAAGGTTTGTTCCATTGGCCCCGCTATGAATTGCAGCTGGTACTTGTCATTCATCGAAAAGATGTTGATGGTAAGTTTTGGGTGCGGTATGTTGGCTATGATTCTCATTTGTTCTGTTAATTAAACTCTTATTCCAATCACAAGAACGTCGTCCACTTGCTCCAGCGTTCCTTTCCAAGTCTTAAAATTAGCACTTAATTTTTCATGCAGTTCGGGCATGCTTGAGTTTTTTTCTCGCAACAAGAATTCCTGCAACTGTTTGTATTTGAATTTTTTTCCTTTTTCACCTCCGAATTGATCGGCATAACCATCCGTGAGCAAGAACAACATATCCCCTTTTGTAAGTTTGATGCTGTGCTGATTGAAAGGCGCTAGTGGGCCTTCGTAGAAGCCGATGGGTTGTTTGTTGCCCTTTATTTCAGTGAGTTGACCGTTGCTGATTATCCAAAGCGGATTGTTTGCCCCTGCAAATTCAACGGTGGAAGTACTCTCATCAAAACACAGCAAACCGATGTCCATTCCGTCTCTGTTTTCTCCGCCCGCTCCGTTCTGCTTTAATGAAAGAATGATGCGTTCCCGCAGATTGTCCAGAATCTTTGCAGG
The DNA here is from genome assembly GCA_046594925.1 of Bacteroidia bacterium. Lineage (GTDB taxonomy): Bacteria > Bacteroidota > Bacteroidia > 2-12-FULL-35-15 > 2-12-FULL-35-15 > 2-12-FULL-35-15. Next base: position 2,977 of record JBKJQG010000097.1, on the reverse strand, counting down.
TTTGGTAATGTCTTTGCCGTTTACAATTTCATTGAGAAAGGCGGTTCCGATCATACTCATAAAAGCTCCCGGAACTCCATGGCCCGTGCAATCGACGGCAGCGATGATCTTTTTGCCTTTCTTTTCGGCGAACCAGAAAAAATCACCACTTACAATGTCGCGTGGCTCGAAGAGAACGAATGAGGAAGGAAACAAATAGTTCTTTAATTGCATGTCCGGCAGAATGGCCTCCTGAATACGCTTTGCATAGTTGATCGAATCCATAATGTCCTTGTTCTTTTCTTCCACCAGGTTCTTTTGGGACTCAATGATTGTGTTATCTTTTTTCTTCTGACGATAACCGCGGTAAACAAAAACAACGAGCGCTAAAACTAATACAAACCCAAGAATGAATGCATTCCTTTGTGCGGTTTGTTTTTCAAAAGCTATGTTTTGTAAGTCCTTGTCTTTGTTCAATAATTGAATCTCTTTGTCCTTCTCTGTTGTTTCGTATTTTGCTTGGGCTTCTTCTGCCTGTTTGTTTCTTTCCACATCCGAAAGGGAATCTCGGATCGCAGTGGCAAGTTTAAAATACTCAAGGCTTTTTTCGAATTGCTTCTGTTGCTCATACCAGTCGCTGTATTGTAAGTACAGACCGGCAGTCGCCTTTTTGCTTTGCAATTCAGTAGTGACCACCAATGCGGAGTCGAGGTATGTTTTTGCTTTGGCAAAATCTTTTGATACCTCATACAATTCAGCCATGTTGGTATAGTCGTTACTCTGCCCCAATTTATCGTTCAGCTCTCTATTAATTTTTAAAGATTTTTCATAGTAGCCGAGGGCCATGTCGTATTTGTTCTGTTCCTGAAAGAGCGCCCCGATGTTATGATAGGTGCCAGCAAGGTCTGCTTTGTTGGATGAATTTTCCTGGTAGCCGGCACATTTAATAAAGCTTTCGGTGGCTTTGTCTTTGAACCCTGCCTGAAAATATACGTATCCCAAATTCTGATAGGCTGTTCCGATCAAACTGCTGTCTTTTAATTCTTCCCGGATCTTTATGGATTTCAATGCATAGTTCGTTGCCTTCGTATAGTTCTTTGTCATGGCATAGATGAGCGACAAATTGGTATACTCATCAGAAAGCTCTTTTGGCTTGTTCAACTTCTGATAGATCTCCAATGCCGCGAGCGTGTTTTCGATGGCTTTGGGATATTCACCTTTTATCCAGTAGATCACCCCGAGGTGGTTGGCAGATATGGCAATCCGTTTTTCGCTTTTTAATTTTTTCGCAAGAACCAACGCTTTCTTCTCATAGTTTAGTGCTGAGTCTGTATAGGTGTTCTTTAGCAACCAACCAAGCTGCGTGTATATGTTTTGCAGGGTTGAGTCGACTGTTTCCGTTTTGAGTCTTGTCTTTAAAGAGTCGATCTTGTTCTGGCTTTGAGAAAAACCATTACAAAATAGCAGGGATAACAATAGAACTGAAAAGATCTTTTTCATAAATGATTGATTAACCTTTGTAAGGTCCGCTCTTGAAAATATTTGTGCCCTCGTCTCCCTCTCTCCGGATCTTTGCCTGGATCACGTGTGCTAGTTGTGCGTAATGCTCCAGCTTATTCTTTTTTAAGAAGGCAGCGGCATTGTCGTCACCGTTAATGTAATTGGCCATCGCTGCCCAGACAAATTCTTTTTTCTCCATCAACAGCTGAAATGCTTTTTTATCGTCCCAGATGGCGTTCACAAAAGCAGCAAGTATCAAATGTTTATGGACCAAAAGATACTCGAAGGGTTTTGAATGTCTGCTTGCGGCCTCTTTCAACTGAATGAGTTCTTCGAAATTATTTTGTTGTAACCAAAGTTTTGCCCTTGGGTCGTCATTCACCCATGCGGTTGTTTTTTCTATGGCTTCTTTCGGGTAATTCATCTTGAAGCAAATTTACGAATAAAAATGCCCATTACCAGCTTCCTCCTCCGCCACCCCCACCTGCGCCACCGCCGCCGAATCCACTGAACCCTCCACCGCCGAATCCTCCGCCTCCGCCAAAGGAGCCAACGCCACCGGATCTGCCGGAAGGTGCGTTTTTGATGAGCACACTGGCAAGTTTTGCATAGATGTCGAAATTGTGTTTCTGCAGCCATTCAAATGCTTGGTCATCGCCGTGAACGGCACTTACCACGGCTCCCCATTCCCGGTCGCTGCCTTCCATCAGCAGGTCAAATGCTTTTTCTTCTTTGTTCAAGGCGGCCAGAAAGTTAACGACGGTAGAGAATTTGTTTTTGTTGATGATCAGAAATTCTAAGGCCCTTGGATTGCCACAACACAAAACATCTGCGAAGGCTGCAAGTTCTTTCCATTTACTTTGCGAGAGCCATTGGTAGGCTTCCTGATCATCGTCAATGCAATTGATCAAACCTCTTACGGCTATTTCGGGATATTCCATTACTTCGCTTTTTTCTTTTTTGGTTTTGGGATCTTCCCGATGCGCGGATCGTCTTTCAGGATCAGTTCGCACAAACGGTTCACGCTCTCTTCGAAATCTCGGGCGTCTTTGGAGATGACTTGCCAGCCGCTCGTACCCGGACCAAAAATTTTTATGGAACGCATGCTGGGGAATTCTTTTTTCAGGGACGCATGGAATTCCTTGGAGGTTCCTATCCAGACGCCACTGTCCTCATCGTCTTTGTCTCTCAACGCAAGCACGATCTTTCCATCGATGTAAATGGAATGACAACCGAACATTTGTTTTACTACAGGTTCACGGGAAAATAAATTCTCAATGGCGAAACTGAAAGGAATGGATTTTTTTGCTTTTGCCATAGTGTTCGTTCTCTTACACTTCGACTACGCTCAGTGTGACGTATTGAAAACTGTTACACTTGTTTCGAAGAGGTTTTTAGAATTTGATAATCATGCGCAGGTTCAGCTGGCGACGGGTCAAGTAATTTGGAACGGCGTATTGTCTGCTCGTTACATCCTCCACCCAGATATAAGAAACTG
>JBKJQG010000007.1:0-13157 GCA_046594925.1 Bacteroidia bacterium | reverse complement strand
TTTTTTTGTCGTGTAGGCAGTGTGCCTGTTAATCCCATGGAACAACTCGTCAATCTCTTTTTTTACTTTGTCCAGGTATTCTTTTTCATCGTTCACATCGAACAATAAATAGGAGAGGAGTTCTTTGTTCTCTTTTTTATGCTTGGCAAGCCGCATGCAGAGTTCCAACACTCCTTTCTTGTCGAGTGTGTTCAGTTCTTTCTGGATCTCGTGAATGCTATGTGCTTTCAAGTGTAAACGCTTCTTAATTAACTCTTTCCTTCGTCAACTAGCCCTTTCTTTAATCCACTTTACATTTAATGTCGTACTTCATCGGAATATCTTTCCCTCCCATTTTTAGTATGAAGTCCTGATGTGTATCAGAGTGTATCGGCCAGCCAGTGGATATGCTTACTGTAATGGTTCCGGATAATTTCCCTTCCATGGAGAATTCGTTCCCGAATTTTTCTCCGCTTCCGTAGAGTTTGCCGTCCATTGAAATTATTGCTGAATCTCCTTTGATTTCTTTCAATACGTATTTTGCACTGCAGTTCATTTTGTTCCCCGCCTTGATCTCAATCTCTTTTTCCCAGGCATCACCCACACTAATTTCTTTATTAGGATATCGGATCAGGAATTGCATTTTGTTCTCCGTGGAATCTACAATGTTTCCATCGACTATCCGAACTTCGGAATTCTTGTTCAGGTATTTGTCGTACATCCCTCTGTAAGTATTGCCTTCCAGCGTGAAGATTGGCAAAGCTACGAGCTTTGCATCTCCGGTCAATGAATCGGGTCCGGATGCGGAGCCGCTTACTTTAACGCCTTGGATGCTTCCTGTCATACTAATCCTTTCATTTTTCATGTCCAGCACGATCTGTCCATCAACATCTGTTCCTCCTCTTCCGCTCAGTTCCATTTCAAATGCAGTAACATCTCCCGAGGCGACCTGGTTGACACTGAACTGATAATTCATTTTTATTTCTTTCCCGGCAATCGGTTTGAATTCCAGTTTTATTTTTAGAGGTTCTTCTTTTTTATCTTCTGCTGTGCCGCAGCCAATCAAAAGTAGTGTTGGGATTGAGAGCGCGTAAAGGAATGATCTGTTTTTCATATTATTTCTGGGAAATTAGTGTTTGTATTTTGTTTTAACGGAATCCATTTCCAATGAAAGGGTAAATCGGTCTCTTTTATTTTTTTACCGGAACGTTGATGGTGATCACGACTTTGCTGTCCTTTCCTTTTTTTGTCACACCATAATCACTTGGTAGGATCGTCAAGCCGCCTTTTAGAACACCTCCGGTGGCATCTTCGGTAAACGTGAAAGGAATCTCAATGATCTGGGTGGAATCTTTCATTGTCAAGCCACCGGTGGCCACGAAGCCGTCTTTGGTCGCTTTGATAGACGAGGATGAAAATTTAATGAGGGGATATTTTGCTACATCAAAGAAATCGGGATTCTTCAGATGGTCGTCTTTTTGTGTGTTTCCCGTGTTCAGCGTGCTAACATCTACCGAGGCTTCTATCTTTGATGCTGAAATGTCATTTGGGTTGAAATCTATGGTGGCTTTGAGTCCGCTCAGAGTACCTTTTGTACCATTTTCTGGCAATTCGAAGTTAATAATCACGCCTTCGCTTGAAACATTCCAAAGCGAAGAGACTGTGAAAGCGCTGATGGCTGTCACAATGCAGACTGTAAGGAGGAGGAGCACTTTCTTCATAAAGGATCTATTTTTCATAAAAATACAAAAAAACGCTGATTAAAAATAGAATCTGTCGCTGTAACTTCGCTAGGCTTCATTCGTCTCAGTCCAAAACACCTTAATCCCACAAAAAAACTATAAAATATGAAACGACTTTCTTTCTTACGCAATGCCGTTCTTGTGGTTCTTTTCCTCTCTTTTTCGGGATGCCATGATTCAACCCTGACAACCGGCGATGGCTCCAACGTTGTGAAGGCTAGTGGAAAGGTGGCGACTGAAGAAAGGGAAATTTCTGCTTTTGATCAGATTGTCCTGGAAGGAATTTTTAATGTTTACCTGCTGCAAAAAGAGAAAGAATCCATCCGGATTCAGGCGGATGAGCAAGTCTTGCCTTTTATAACGACCGAAGTGCTGAACAATGTGCTGACTGTTAAATTGAAAGATGATTCCAAGTATGTTAAGATGGGAAAGATCACTGTTTACATTACTTTAAGGGACATCAGCAAACTGGAGACGAAAGGAGTAGGATTGCTTCACTGCATGGATACTTTGAAATTAGGAACGGTGGAGTTGAACTTTAAAGGTGTTGGTGCGACATCCTTGAATCTGAATTGCGATCAGCTGAATGTTCGTTCGGAAATGGTTGGTACTTTAACTCTAGCAGGCTCTGCAAAAGGGTTGACGATCAAGCACAAGGGCATCGGTGCGTTTAAAGCTTTTGACTTTAAGGCGGAAACAGTCAACATGGAATCAGATGGAGTAGGAAAGGCGGAAATATTTGCTTCGAAACAACTTACCATTGACGCAAAGGGCTTAGGCGGTGTGGTTTATAAAGGTGATCCAGCCGCTAAGAATATTACCAATGAAGGTGTGGGCGTGGTGGCCAGTGCGCAATAGTCTATTTCTTCAGTTTCGCCTTGTGGGAATGCTGCGCTTCTTCAATGGAATGAGAAGAAGATAGATCGTTTTCATTCTTTGCCAAGGTAACCAACTTCGCATAATATTTATGAAGGATCTCTAACTCACTTTCGGTCAGATTTTCAACATCCACCAACCGGTTACTCGGTCCCTTCAATGAAGCTATCAGCTCATTCAGTTTTAAATGGATTGCTTTTGAATCTTTGTTCTGTGCCCTTTGTATCAGAAATACCATTAAAAAAGTAATGATGGTTGTTCCGGTATTGATCACCAGCTGCCAAGTATCGGAAAAATCAAAAATAGGCCCTGTCACTATCCAAATGAGAATGAGGCTCACAGCCATGATGAAGGCAGCAGTTGTTCCGGAGAACAGAGTCGCTTTATGTGCGACCTTTTCGAAAAAATTTTCTTTTTTTACTTTTTTCATCGGGCGATAACGAATCTTATTTTTTTCAAAAGTGCTCAGATATCCTGAAATAAGTGTTACAGAAAGGTTGAAAATTGTTACATGATTATAGTAAAGAGCCTTTAATTTCCAAACAGGAGAGAGTTCATCCACCTGATATGATGGAATCGAAATTCAAAGACAGCGGATCGGTTCCGTTAAGTTCCACCATCGCCTGGGCTTTTAATTCGGTCTGTAAAATGAAGGGGGATAAAACGGATAAAAAAGTGAGCAAGGCTTTTTTATGTCGGTTTGATTTGTTTATCAAATATAGAAAAAGAACATCAGAAATCATAAAAATTAGCGGGCTGAAGCATATCTGATTCTATAGGTCAATGAGAGCGTAGTTAGGTTGCTTCTGGAGCTCCTTTTTCCGAGGACCGCTCCGTTGGTGTTGTAAATGTTATTGTCTTTCAGGTTGTTGAAAAAGTCCCTGGAATAGCCAAGATTGACGGAGAAATTTGTCTTGCGGATCGGGAAACCGAAGGCCGCAAATGCCGACAGATTGAATTTTTTGAAGTCACGGTAATTCAGCCGGCCATGTTGATCGCTGGTTTTCAAGAGATATTCCGGAGCAATTCCGAAGGACAGGCAAACTTCTCTTTGATTGCTAGCACCGGTAGCGATTGAAGCATTTTTATCAAGCAGAAAAGTATTAAAGGCGATCGGCATTTTGATGTAATCCGATTCGTTGATCGATCTGGAGTAGTGATTGGCTTCCGAGGTCGTTTCAGGATTGTAGGGCTGTAAACTGTAATATTTGAACTCTTTGCTGTATTTCAACCCTAAATAAAAGATTTGGAAGATGACAGGGAATGAAGCTTCTGCCTCGAATCCTACTTTGTTGATGTCTTTAAAAGAATAGTTGCCCGCCACACTCAGACCAATTGCTTTTACTGTTGCTGTTAAGGGTTGTAATGGAGTGAGGGTATCCTTTTGCTCCGCGGGTGGTCTCGCGATCTTGATGGTTCCGGTTTGAGAAAAGGAGACTGTCGTGATGAGTAAAGAAAGGAACCCTAAGTATATTAAGTTCATTTTTATCTTGAGATGGTAGAGGAAAGGGATAGGGAAAGCATGTCAGTCTTCGATTTTTGTTTGCCAACCGCTGATCCGGTTTCATCGTAAATGCTGTTGTTCTTAAGGTTGTTAAATAGATCTTTTGTGTACCCGATGTTGATTGAACATCTCTTGAACGCAAAGCCAACTTCTAAAAAGCCGGCTAAATTGTATTTTCTAAAGTCCTGGTAGTGTAATCTTCCGTATTGATTTTTTACGTTAAATAGATATTCTCCCTCCACTCCTAAGTTTAAAATAAATATGCGCCAATTTCCTACGCACATCGGGTAGTGATAGCCGAGAGGGATTTTTATATAGTCGGATTTGTTTTCTGATCTTTTAGAGGCCGGCTCGGTTAATCCAGTTTCAGAATTATAGGAAGATAGGTTGTAATATTGATTTTCATGGCTATATCTTATTCCCCAATAGCTCCGGTGAACAAAAGGCAGGAGAACAGCTGCTTCATATCCAAATTGATCAATGCCTTTGAAAGTGTAATTACTGCCTGCTGTAATGCAGTATCCGACATTTCGCTTTTGCTTGGGTTTTGGAACGGTATCTCTGGTGTCCGTCATTGGCCTTGCGACTCTTATCGTTCCCGTTTGGGAATACGAAACAGCAGTGATGAGTAATAGAAGGAAAGTGGAGTAGACTTTTTTCATTTTTTTTATCCAACGAAGCTTTAGCGTAAGTGGGTTTTTCAATATAACGGAACGGGGACGGAAAGATACAGGAGTTATAACAGGAATTGTGCCATAGAGAATGATGCTATTCTTTCTTGTGGAAAAGAGATGAGCAATAATGGGAACAAAGCCACAAATGCCGACAATGATCATTAAGGTGGCGTTGTCAACCGCTGCGCTAACTATTTACAGTATTTTCTGTAGGCTTCTTTGGAACCTTCTAACTCAAGCTTGACGGCTTTTTTAAAGTCGTCACAGCTGGTGGCATCTCCTGTGGAGTTTTTGACAAGGGCTCTTTGAAAATAAGCCTCGGCATAGCTGTCTTTCATCTTGATGGTGATGGAATAGTCCAACATCGCATTTTTCATGTCGCCTTTCTTGAAGTTGGCATTTCCGCGGTTGAAATACACATAGTCGGCCGGGAAGAGCTTGATCGCTTCGTTGTACTTTTCGATGGCTTTGTCGTTCTGCCCTTTCGACAATAACGCATTGGCTTCGAAGTAAAGGTTATAGAAATCAGTGTCCTGGGAAAAGGCTGTAGCCGAAAAGGCTGAGAGAATAAGTAGCAGAAGTATTTTTTTCATCATATCAAATATAGAAATTTCTCCAATTAAATCAAAACGCTATTGCTTAGAAGTGAATTCTGAGTTCTTAAAAGCATCTACAAGGACCTTTTTATCCGCTTCGTTATTGTAATTGATGTTTACGCTGAAGTCAAACCCATTGATGAGCCTGCTGTATAGGATCTGGTACATCACGATGTTATCGTTGATGTCGTAGATCGTACTGTAGAAAGTGTCGAACTTCATTCCCCGGATCACTTCTGCGGAAGAGGACGTATCGATCTTCACTCCTTGAGCATCCAGCGCGTCGTACACCACTTCGTACAATTTCTGATTGTTCTCTTCGTATTCTCCGGGATATTCCAATTTGAACGGCTCAGAGGTAGAGGAGAGATTGTTGAACAGGTCTTTTTCAAAACCTATTAGATGCCTCAGTTCGGTAGTTTGAATTCCTCCTCCGTAGACTTTTTCAATAGCTTCAATTCCTGTTTTCTCGGATGCTAGGGCGCTGTCGAGGGAAGTAATCTTCCAGCCTTCAGGAACCTGAATGATCCAGCCAATTTCTTCACTACTGTATTTTCTGCTATTGATCTGGCCCTCGTCTACCTGCTGGTTTGACTCTGCAGCTTGCTTGCAGGAAACAGCCCCTGATAAAAGCAGCAGTGAGAGACCCAACTTAAAATTTTTCATTATTGCCATTCTTGATTCTTCAAATATACCGAAATTTGTCTTTTCTCTTTTGCCCTTAGGGTTTCTATGTTTTAAACAACGGAAAGGCCATTCGTGTCCGTCGTGAGCACCTCGGTCATGTAATCCACAAACGGTCGCATGGCTTTGAAGGCATCGCTCATTTGTTTTACAAAATTTTCACTCAACATTTCTTTATCGCTGAATTTCTTCAACACGATAAACTGCTTGTATCTCAACAGATCAATCGCCGGATTTTTTGCGTCAAACCCTTTCGGAGTGGTCTTTATTTGCTCTCCTCTCAAAGTGCCGAACGTTTTTACAAAGCTCTTGCTCTTAAGGATTTTTCGGAACGGTGTTGCGTCATAGGCAAATTCTTCGCGGATGCGTTTCAGATCTTTTGGGTCGGGCCCCCAGAATCCTCCCGCGACAAATGTATTGCCGGGCTCAATGTGAAAATAATAACCTCCTCTTCGGCTCTTCGTAGCTCTAGTGAAGCCGCCACTCCAGTTCGTTTTATAGGGAGTCTTCTCTTTTGAGAAGCGGGTATCTCGGTAAATGCGGTGCAGGCTTTTCTTGCCCGTGGGATTTTCTATCACATCGTGTTTATTCATTTCCATTAGCAGTGCGTCTGCAAATGCAACAATGTTCTCGTGTTCTTTCTGATAACGTTCTTTGTTCGAATTGAACCAGTCACGGTTATTGTTCTTTTTAACCTGTTTTAAGAATTCAATGTTGGAGGGTGCAATCTTTGCTTTTGTCATTTTTTAAAATTGAAAATGGATAGGGTGCAGTGGTTCGGATTTCATTACCTCTTAAAATAGATAAAGGCAATGGTAGTTTGGTTCGTCATGTGTTAAATCTATCGCCTTTGAAGTCTTCTAATGTTTTTGTCAATGTATTTTTCTGTGGGTAGGAGCGACTGCTGGATCCGTTTTGCGTATTCGATGCTGTCAATGATATTTTTATTCTTCTCCTCAATGATCTCTTTTTGAAATTCTGTCTCCTTGTTTTTTAACTCGATTATTTTTTTCTGCTCTTTTGTGATGCTCAATGTCCGGAAGATGTAGCCCGCAAACAAGGCCAAGACCAATAAACAGCCAATTACAGACCAAATGATGATTTTTTGTTTTTTGTTTCGCTCATCTGCCAATGCCTGGTGATTTTCTAATTCCTTTTTATGTTCGACCTCTGCAATTGCTTCTTTTTTATCAAACTCATACTTCATCTGACTCTTAATGCCTGCAGTTCGGGTTCCTTCGTTATCTATGCTGTCTCTGTAGATGATGTATTGCTTGTAGTGCTCGAAAGCATCCGGAACGTTTCCCAATGCAGAATGAATGGTTGACAACGATTTCTCAGAATTTTTGATGTTCATCGGATAGTGCAGTTCTTTTGAAATCAAAAGTGAACGATTTGCATACTCAAGCGCTTGTTTGTAGTGTGCTTTCTTTTGGCTCGCATCCTTATCTCCCAATTCAACGTAGAAGTCTGACATAGCGCTTAAACAAAAGGCAATCCCCATTTTGTTGTTGGTCTCTTCGTGTAATTTTAGACTCCTATTAAAATAGTCTTTTGCAAATTCCAGATCTCCCAGATTTTTATAAACGTTCGCGATGACTCCGTAAGACATGGCTATCTTTTTTTTGTCGCCCATGTCCTGCCTTATCTTCAGACTCTTGCGGGCGTAATCCATCGCTTTTGCCAATTCCCCTTTCCCTATGTAGATGACTGCCATATTATTGTATTGATTTGCAACGCCTTTATTGTCGCCTATTTCAAGCCTAAGTTTTATGCTTTTGTTGTAGTAGTTCAGAGCTTCCTCAGTATTTTTCAGGTTATTGTAGATGAATCCAATATTGTTCAACGAATAGGCAGCACCGTCTTTATCTCCGATGCTCTCCTGAATTGCCAAAGCCTTGCGATAGTAATCCAGCGCTTTTTGAACATCGCCTTGCTCCGAATAAATGACGCCAATGCCAATGAAAGAATTCGCGATCCCTTTTTTGTCAACGATTTGTTCCCTGATTTTTAATGCTCTTTGATAGAATGATAAGCCGTTTGATGCATCTCCATTGCCGTTGTGACAAAATCCAATATTGTGAAGTGCGTCTGCTTTACTCTTTAGGAAAGACCGTTTTTCTTTTTCATTTGTAACAGCACTGTTTTTGTCAGCAATTAGGATTGCTTTTTCGCATAGTGGAATAACAGTGTCTGGATTCGCATAGAAAAGTTCTTCGGTTAGTGCCACAAGTGTGCTCGCCCGGGTTGTATCGTGTTTTGCATTTTTTAATGCTGAAGATAAAGAATCAACTTTGCTGTCTTGCGCGATTATACTTGCCTGACAAAATAGACCGAGTAATCCAATGAGGTAATGTTTTAATAATTTATATGCCATAGGTGGAGTAGTTTATGCCACCTAATATACTAAACATTCAGGTAGTTTTGGTAAAGTTTTTGGTTCAATTGGGCGGCGGTTTTATTCTGGGTTTTAAAAAGGGAAGGAGGCATATCAATAGAATGATCTGAATGGAGCCGACCATGAAACTATTTCCGATTCCATTTTCAATGTCTTCTTGATCAATTTCCCGGCCGTACGGATTGAGAAAATTAAGTGCAATTCCAATTAGAATGTGCAATGTAACATACACAATGCAGGGAACCAGTTTGCGCATTAGATCCATTCGCGTTTCAGTGCGGTAGGTTAGGATCATTGCCGCGCACAATATTACCGGGTAAAACAGGTATGCGATGTTTACAAACTTGGCAAAACCAGATCCTTGCTTGAAATGTTCGGCGATGAGCAGGTAACCAATAATATTTAGGGCAATACCAACTATAAAAAATAGGACGAAGTGTTTTTGTCGGAAGAGCATAGATTTAATATTCTTTGGTAAAAGAAACAATTTCTACATTCGGTTTCTCCTGAAAGTATGCTTTAATGCCTTCTTCTTTTTCCATGGTCGCAAGATGAAAATCATTTTCTTCTTTTATTAAACCTATTGCAACGATCTTATCTGTAATAATATCATCAATGTATTCCAATGCATCTTCTAAATTGGTTTGGTCATCATGGAGATCAAAATGGCTGTGCAAGAAATTGATTCCAACGATAAAGCCTCCTTCCTTTTCTTGGCTAAACCACAAATAATATCGGGGGTTGTGAAATATTAGTTCTCCGGTTTCAGCGTTGTCGTTCGATGTGATAGTTATCCTATCCGCGAGATAAGGGTGTTTTCTCTTTACTATTTGCACAAGTGATGAATGTTCCATGAAGAACCTTTATTCATTAATAAGCATGGATCTTAAATGTGTAATCAATCATTTTAACCGATTCGAAGACTTCATTACTAAACGATTTGGTCAACCGCACCTGAAATCGTTCGTTTCCTGAATCACTTTCAAAGACGCCGTTTATAACCTCATCCTCTTTTTCATTTTTCGGATACATAATCTGATAATGCGTGGAATCTTCCATTTTTAACTTCATTTCTTGTCCGATCAATTCGGGATCAATTTTTAGGACTGTCATAGCAACTGGCAGTCCTTCGGAAATTGGGCTGGTCTTTAAGCGTCCAACAATAAACATCACAGTAAAGTAACCGTGTTTGCCTGTCGCGGTAAAGGAATCATAGAGTTGTTTGGTGATAAGGCTCTCTTGTTCATTCATGTCGTTCTGAGAAAAAAGATTACAACCCGAAAACAGACAGTTGATAGAAAAAACGGAGAATAGAAGCAGTAGGATGCGGTTCATATATATAAAGATAGGAAAATTAGTTCGAAGCGAACACTTTGGTAATCAATAGATTGCAATTATTCGTTTCTTTTTTATGGAATTCCGTTATACAATACATCTTAATGACGGTTCCACTTTCGCGAGGCAAAGGTGGAAACAAAATTCTCTAAATATGAACCTAAAATACTAAATCCTATGAAAGCATTCTCCATCAGTATCCCAAAACCTTGTCATGAAGACTGGAACAAAATGACTCCCGATGCAAAAGGTGCTTTTTGCGCATCTTGCCAAAAATCGGTTTATGATTTCTCTACCAAAACCGATGAAGAGATCGTTGCCGTCTTTGAAAAAGAAGAAAAGGGAAAAGTTTGCGGACGATTTGCTCCTGCTCAGCTTTCTCGCCCGGTAATATCTTTTGGAAATCCGACCACAACCAGTCGTCTTGCGATCTTTGCTTATGCCTTATTAATGGTTTTCGGTGCGGCTTTGTTTAATGGGACAACTGCTTACGGACAGGAAATGATCAAAGGAGAAATGAAGATGATGGGGAAACCTTCCATCGAACGCTTGACTATAAAAGAAGATGTAGAAATCACCGATACGGTTAAGTCGACTATCACGAATAATCCTGTTAATACTGTAAAAAAGCCTATCACATGCGGATTGCGTCTGAGAGAAGTTAAAGATGTTGATCTGACTTCATTAGGACAAGCAGTTATAATTGACGAGCCAGTGAGAATTTTCGGAGATACGCTAATAGCAATCGAAACTATTACGGGAGAAGAAGAAGAAACACAAGAGTACATAAAAATGGGTGAAGTAGAATATGTACAGCCGATGGGAATGATGGTAATGGAACCAATGGATACCCTTGCCATGGCTGAACCTATTGAACCTATCGAACTGATAGAGCCGGTTGAAACCATTCAAATGATGGTTGCAGGTGGCGTAAGTTATGTCGAGATCTTTGAAAATTCCCAAGAGGAATATCCGGTTGATCATAGTGAGGAGGAGCTGACAACTATCATTACACCGATCGAAACAATTGTTGTAGAAGAAGTGATTCCGGTAGAAGAAGAAGTTGTTCCCGTGGAAGAAGAAACAAACAACAAAACAGGACTTGTTGCCGAAACCATCATTATTCCTCCTGCAGATCTTCAGGTAACGGTGAGTCCTAACCCCAGCCGCGGGGAAATCACTTTGAGCTATACGCTGGCTTCCGAAATGCCTGTGAGAATAGATCTTTATGATAATTCAGGAAAAATGATCCGTACCTTGACCAAACAAGGGAATCAATATGCAGGAAAATACAATTCGATGTTCAACATTGCAGATCTTCAGAACGGAACTTATACTGCGGTGATGATCACAGCGGATCGTAAGGTAAGTGCGAAAGTAATTTTGACGAAATAAGCTTCGGAACAATACGACCCCGCTGGGGTCGTATAAAAAAGCATATTTATCTTCAATTAATATTCGACTCCGCCGGGGTCGTTTATTTTTTGTGCCCCATGCTAATTAGTGAAAAATGTAGTCTGTTTTCTCCACGGCTTCTTCGCCCTAAACTAGTTGTGTCTGACCACGACCCCGGAGGGGTCGAATATTTGTAGAAGAAATTATAGGATCAAAATCGCAACCCCGGAGGGGTTGAATATTCTTTTGTAATAAGGCGCAATCCAAATTTGCTATCTTAGCTGAGATGAAATTTAAGATTCTGGTTCTCATTGTTGCTTTTTCGCTAAAAGCCGCCGCGCAAATTCCTGTCTGGAGTCCATACCTTGTTCTGACATATAAATACACACAACCGGATGGCTTTGTAAAGACCAGCATCATTGTCAAAAAAGACACCCTGATCTACCAATCCTTTGAGCCAGGGGATGAACTGTTGAGAACAATGGCCCTTGACACGGCAAAACAACGTGAAATCAAAAAGCTGATGGATGATTATAAATTCTTAAAGCTGAATACGAAAGCCGCGATCAAAAGTCCGCAGGCGAATTCTTACACATACGTGATGGATAAGTTCAGAAAGGTGATCTACGAACCTCCTTACAAGCCAAAAAAGCAAAGTAAGTTTGATGAATTCAATAAAGCTTTCCTGAGAATTGTTTTACCTCTTGTTTTTAAAGAGGAGATGAAGAGCAGTTGGCATTAATTTTTCATTCTCATTGCCTTCTTCCCTTTATGTAATTTCTTGCCGAAACAGGTTTGAACGAAGCCAAAACAAAATTCGATTGTATGGCCATGTCTTCCGCAAACTTCTTCGCTTCTTCATACGACGGGAAAGATTTTAGAAAGATCTTTTTCATGTGATTCTCGTCCATGAGCCAAACGCTGTGAATGATCATTTTTATTTTGATCTCGGCCGTAAGACGCATCCCCAAGACAGATTTCGCTCCTGATTTGGACTGGATCACTATGTCGGTATATGCATCCAAGGGTTTCCATTTGCCGCTCATCCTTGCGAAAAATTTCTTATAGTCCCTGTATCTTTTATTTTCAATGTCGATTTCCAGTCCGCTGCTTCTTGCAAGAATGACTATACTAAACAGAAAGCCAAAAGTAAAGTAGGTTTGTTTCGTAGATGCAACAAGAAAGCAAAATCCTATAAAGGAGGCTGCTACAATGTTAATGCGGTAGTTGTCCGAATACGGGATTAAGATTGTTTTCATTGTTCAGTGGGTTCCCATTCTCCTTTTTTGAAAAACATATTGCCGTAATCTCTCGATTTGAAAACATAATAGAAAGACCAGGTCTGAGTGTACATCGTTGGGTTTAAGTCAATGACCTGAGGAATAACACCTCTGACATCGATCAATACACAATAGCTTTCACCTCTTGGCGAAATAAATGATACTGTTCCTTTGTAGGTTTTTAATATTTTCTCTTTGTTAGTCACATGAAAAAGAAAGGTATTGTCTTCTTTGATCTCAAACCGGTAGTGGTTGTATTGCCAGTCGGCTTGTTTTCCTTTAAACATATCCCTGTCGATCACATATTCTCCGTAATTATCGCTTTTGCTTGCCGTCATTGGCGTCCAGAATGGAGTCAATAGAAAAAGTACAATAGGAATGCAGATTAAAATGCAGATAACGATGCCCCAGGCTTTTAAGAGGGTTTTCTTTCCATATTCGTCGGATCTGTAGTAGACAATGAGCGTCACCACCAAAGCGATGAGTCCCATGGGCAAACCAAAAAATATAAGAGCAATTACTGCCACAATTTTATAGTTTATTCTGGTTTCGCTGATTCATTATATTAGAAGTATGGCTTCTCAAATATAGTCATTCCACAAGTGTCATCAAACAAAAGAGCCGAAACAAAATGTCCCGACTCTTTATTAATCTTCTCCTAACTCCTAACTCCCAACTCCTAACTCCCAACTCC
>JBKJQG010000319.1:0-4902 GCA_046594925.1 Bacteroidia bacterium | reverse complement strand
ATCACGTTGTCGGGAGGATCAGCTTTAAAATACATCATTGAAGACAATGAAGTGAGAGTTTATCCCGACGCAAGACAAGCGGGACCACGCACCATTACAGCAGAATTGGGCGTTAAGAACGTTCTAGGAATGCCTTTAAAAGAGCGTTACGTAATGGAAGTGATGTTCGAAGAAATCAAACCCGGAGTTGAGCTGATCGGCAAAGGCGTGATCCTTCCAAATTCAAACGGACTTATTTTCCCTTTCAGAGCCGTGAGCTTAAAAGCAGTGGATGTGAAGATCTTGAAAATCTATGAAAAGAACATTCCACAGTTCTTGCAGGTTAACAATTTAGAAGGCAACCGTGAATTGCGACGAGTTGGAAAAGTAATCTTGAAAAAAACAATCCAGCTCACACAAAAAAGCGCAATGGATCTGGGCAAATGGAACAACTACTCTTTCGACCTTGCTGAGTTGATAAAAACAGAACCAGGAGCGATCTATAAAGTGATCATCTCTTTCAAAAAAGAATACTCTACATATAAGTGTGACAGTCCCGAAGCAGAAAATATGGAAGAAGGCATGCAGGAAGTGTCGGACGGACAAGACGGAACCGATGATGAACGCGATTGGGATTATTATGGTGACTACTATTATGATGACTACGAATATTACGATTATGATTACAACGACCGTGATGATCCTTGCAAAAATTACTATTACCGTAGCAGAGAAGTGGCAAGAAACATTCTTGCTTCCGACTTAGGATTGATCGCGAAGCGCGGAACAGACGGCTCTATGCATTTCATCGTAACGAATCTGATCACAACAGAGCCGGTTAAAAATGCAACCGTTGAATTGTATGATTATCAGCTTCAGGTTTTAAAATCATTAAAGACTGATGCTGGCGGAATGTGTGAAGCCACGTTCAAGAAAAAACCTTTTGTGATGGTTGTGAAGAGCGGAGCACAACGCGGCTATTTAAAATTAGATGATGGTTCTTCTTTATCGCTGAGTGCTTTTGACGTATCGGGCGAAGAAGTTCAGAAAGGATTAAAAGGATTCATATACGGAGAACGCGGCGTATGGCGGCCAGGTGATACTTTGTTTTTGTCCTTCATTTTGGAAGACAAACAAAATACACTTCCCAAGAACCATCCCGTACAATTTGAATTGTTGAATCCCCAGGGACAGGTCTTCAGAAAGATGACCAAGACCGTTGCTTTGAATGGCTTCTATAATTTCACTACGACGACAGAAAAAAATTCTCCGACCGGAAACTGGACCGCGCGCGTGAAAGTTGGCGGTGCCTGGTTCACTAAGAACATCAAGGTAGAAACCATCATGCCGAACCGCTTGAAGATCAAGTTGACGTTCCCGGGTGATAAATTATCTGTCGCACATAAAAACGATAACGGAACACTGGAAGCAAAATGGTTGGTTGGCGCAATTGCGAAAGACCTGAATGCAAAAGTGGAAGTTACCTTGACAGAATCAAACACCACTTTCAAAAAATACGAAGAGTATAATTTTGATGATGCAGCAAGAAGCTTCACCTCCGAAGCGCAGACCCTCTTTGACGGCAATACCGACAACGAAGGAAAAGCATCTGTGAAACCTGACTTGACGGTGAACGATGCAGCACCGGGAATGTTGAAAGCGAATTTCAAGATCCGCGTGTTTGAAAAAGGCGGAGCGTTCAGCATTGATCAATTCTCACTTCCTTATTCTCCGTACGAATCCTATGTGGGAATGAAAGTGCCAGAAGGAAATAAATTCTCCGGGATGTTGGTGACAGACACCAATCACGTGATTAAAGTCGTGACATTAAATAGCGATGGCAAACCCATTTCAAAAAGCAAATTGAAAGTGCAGGTTTACAAAGTAGGCTGGAGATGGTGGTGGGATTCTTACGATGGCGATCTTGCTAACTACGTAGGAAACGAATACAAACAACCGATCCAGGATCAAGTGATCTCTACCGTAAATGGTAAAGGACAATTCACCTTGAGAATCAACCGCCCGGATTGGGGAAGATTTTATGTATGTGTGACCGATGAAGAAAGCGGACACAGAACCGGACAAACGGTTTACATCGATTGGCCATCTTGGGCGGGAGAATCTCCGAAAGGAAATTCCGGTGCCACATTGTTATCATTCAGCTCCGATAAAAAACAATACAACGTGGGTGAAGATGTGAAACTGACCATTCCATCCAGCGGAGCAGGACGCGCATTGATCAGTGTAGAAAGCGGATCAAAAGTGATCAAAGCATTCTGGACAGAGACCAAGAAAGGTGAAACCACTTTCAACTTCCCGGTAACACCTGACATGACGCCTAACGTGTACGTGAACGTGACGATGGTGCAGCCTCACGCACAGACGGTGAATGACTTGCCTATTCGTCTGTATGGAGTGATCCCGATCTCCGTTGAAGATCCTGCAACACATTTAACGCCTGTGATCAAAACACCGGAAGTATGGAAACCGGAAACAAAATCCAGCGTTACTGTTTCAGAAAAAGACGGAAAAGAAATGACTTATACGATCGCGATCGTGGATGAAGGCTTGTTGGATCTCACCAGATTCAAAACGCCGGATCCTTGGAGCGCGTTCTATGCACGTGAAGCCTTGGGTGTGAAAACCTGGGACATGTTTGACCTTGTGATGGGAGCATACGGCGCTGAATTGTCGAGGATTTTAGCGATCGGTGGTGACGGCGACGTGAATGGTAAAGGTGGCAACAAAGCCAACCGTTTCAAACCAATGGTGAAATTCATGGGACCTTACTTCCTGAAAAAAGGACAAGCAGCGACTCACGAATTCATGATGCCTCAATATGTAGGTTCTGTGAGAACCATGGTGATAGCCGGTTACAAAGGGGCTTATGGTTCTGCGGATAAAGCAACTCCGGTGCGTGATCCTTTGATGATTCTTGGAACTTTACCACGTGTGGTTGGCCCGGGCGAAGAAGTAGATCTCCCTGTTTCTGTTTTCGCAATGGAAAAACACGTTAAAAATGTGAAAGTGGAGATTCAGATGAATAACATGTTCACCGCTCTTGACGGAAAATCAAAATCCATTACGTTCAAAGAAATTGGTGACGAGGTGCTGAACTTCAAATTGAAAGTGAATTCCGCACTTGGAATTGGTAAAGTGAAAATTATCGCTACAAGTGGAAACGAAAAAGCAGCTTACGACATTGAAATAGATGTCCGCAACCCAAATCCGAAAGTAGTAAACGTAATCGAGACCATCATCGATGCAGGCAAGACCTGGGATAGTCCTTTCACTCCAGCCGGCATGACAGGAACCAACAAAGGAACGCTGGAGTTGTCGAGCATCCCCCCTATTAATTTAGGTGAGCGTTTGAAATACTTAATTGAATATCCACACGGATGTATTGAGCAGACCACTTCTTCCGTCTTCCCTCAACTGTTCCTAAGCGACATTATGGAACTGAACAGTGATTTTAAAATTGCCATAGACAAGAACATCAAGGCGGGGATTGAAAGATTGAAATTGTTCCAAACTTCCAGCGGAGGAATGAGTTATTGGGCGGGGCAATACGATGCGGACTATTGGGGGACAAGTTATGCCGGACACTTCCTGTTAGAAGCAGAAGCGAAAGGCTATGCTCTGCCTCCGGGACTTATGGACAACTGGAAACGTTACCAACGTAACCAAGCGAATTCATGGAGCCCGCGCGGAACCAACCATGGTTATTATTATTACAACTATGACCTGGATCAGGCTTATCGTCTTTATACTCTTGCATTAGCAAAAGCTCCTGAATTGGGTGCTATGAACCGTTTGAAAGAAGTAGCTAACTTATCTGTTTCCGCAAAATGGAGATTGGCAGCTGCTTATGTGAAAGCAGGTCAACCGGAAGTTGCAAAGAAATTGATTACAGGCCTCCCGTACGTAACCACGCCATACCGCGAAATGGGTTACAGTTATGGTAGCAACGACCGTGACGATGCGATGATCTTAGAGACCCTGACCTTGCTGAACGAAAAAGTGAAAGCCGGTCCGGTTGTGAAATCCGTTTCCAAAGCGTTGAGCAGCAGTTATTGGATGAGCACACAAACGACAGCGTATTGCTTGATCTCTGTTTCTAAATTCGCAGCCTTGGGTGGAACGAGCAAAGAAATGAAGTACAGCGTGAAGATCAACAACCTTGCTCCTATCGCTTTGAATACTAAGTTACCTGTCAAACAAATTGACATGATGTTGAAAGGAGCGGCGCCGGGAAATATTTCGGTCACCAACAACGGAACAGGAATTATGTTTGCGAGAATCATCTTGGAAGGGATTCCGGAGACAGGCGATCAGACCGAAGTAGACAACGACCTGAAAATGGAGATCCATTACACCAACATGACAGGTGGAGCAATGGACATCACCAAACTGGAACAAGGAACCGACTTCATTGCCGAAGTGCAGATCACCAATCCCGGCACTAAAGGAGAGTATTTGCAGATGGCGCTTTCGCAGATTTTTCCTAGTGGATGGGAAATCCACAACACCCGGATGGAAGACGCAGAAAGTGTAATCAAGAGCGATTATCCAACTTATCAGGATATTCGTGACGACAGGGTTTATACTTACTTCAATATTTCGCCTTACAAGACAAGTACGTTCCGCTTGGTATTGAACGCAGCTTACGTTGGAAGGTATTACTTGCCTACAGTTTATTGTGAAGCGATGTATGACAATACGATCAACTCAAGGAAGCCAGGGAAGTGGGTGGAAGTTGTGAAGCCTGGAGGGGAGTAGTTGGGAGTTGGGAGTTAGGAGTTGGGAGTTGGGAGTTAGGAGTTGGGAGTTAGGAGTTGGGAGTTAGGAGTTGGGAGTTGGGAGTTGGGAGTTAGGAGTTGGGAGTTAGGAGTTAGGAGTTAGGAGAAGATTAATAAAGAGTCG
>JBKJQG010000372.1:0-6654 GCA_046594925.1 Bacteroidia bacterium | reverse complement strand
GGGAGTTGAAGGGAAGTTGAAATTGTTTGGAAACAATATGTATTATGCAACTAGAAACTTCGGCTCAGCTGCTCTTGCTGCAGGTCCAGGATCAGTGTCACGCGGAGGCGGAATGTCCACCGGCGGGCAGATCTGGAGAACGTGTTTGGCAACTCCACCGACTGTAAGCCTTGGAAGCGACATCCTCGTTTGCGGAGGGGCTGACGTTGTCCTTGATGCAGGTGCCGGATCTCTCGCATATTATTGGAACACTACTGAGACCACGCAAGCCATTACCGTGATTGCCGGAAACGGAACATCGCAAACCTACAGTGTTCAGGCAACTGCCGCAAACGGTTGCGACGCCTCTGATGCGATCACTGTCACAGGGCAAATTGCTCCCACCATTTATTTCAGCACTCCTACTGCCAGCTTTCCTTATACTCTTTGTAAAGGCGATAGCGTTGCCATAGCAGTTAGTGCCACTTCCGGCCTTTTCATTCTGGATCCTCCTTTCAACAAAGTAACACAGGATACGATCTGTGATTTGCTGGGTTATAATTTTGACACACTAAACGTTTCCGGAGTGAGCGGTGGCTCACTTATTTCCATCACCATCGACAGCATCCGCCATACATATACCGGCGACATTGTCATTGGCATCAGCGATCCCGGCGGTTTCTATACAGACCTTGTTCAGTTCGGGCAAGGCGCCGGTTATGACGATGGATACTGGGGAACTGAATTCCGAATGGATGCACCCGGCTACCTTTCTTCGACAACTCCTCCATTTACCGGACAGTACAAACCGGACGGAAATTTTGGCAACCTTCTCGGAAGTGCTAACGGAAGTTGGGTATTAAAAGTAGGAGACAATGCCGGTGGTGACCAAGGAAATTTACTCGGCTGGACTTTGAAGTTCGGTTACGCAGATACCATTATGACGTATTCCTGGACACCTTCCGGCGGAGTAAGTTCCATCAGCATTTTAGACCCCGTGATCACTCCTGCGGCTACTACTTTTTATGACCTGACAGTTGTTAATTCCATCGGATGTCCTACCACCAGCACCATTCAGCTTGTGGTGCCTGAGTTAACGATCAATCCCGACAGTGCAGTTGTTTGTTATGGAACTTCTGCTTTGCTTAGCGTAACCGGCGGATACAGTTACTCCTGGACCCCTGCAACATTTCTTGACACTACAGCGGGCGACACGGTGATCACCACTCCCTCCTCCGACCTGATGTATTTTGTATATGATACCGTCAGCGGATGTCCCGTTGCCGACTCTATTCACGTGATCTCTAACGGACAATTATTTGCGACTGCAGGTCCAGCACAAACGATTTGTTTTGCAACAGACGCAACCTTCACTGCAGCAGCTTCGGGCGGAACAGCAGGATATACCTATAACTGGGACGATGGTAGCGGAATTACTGCCGGTCAGATCTTGGTGGTTTCTCCTTTAATGGCAACCGCATATACATTAACTGTTACCGACACGAACGGATGTAC
Source organism: Bacteroidia bacterium (assembly GCA_046594925.1). Classification (GTDB taxonomy): domain Bacteria; phylum Bacteroidota; class Bacteroidia; order 2-12-FULL-35-15; family 2-12-FULL-35-15; genus 2-12-FULL-35-15. Next base: position 5,160 of record JBKJQG010000372.1, on the reverse strand, counting down.
GGGCGTGGATTTCACTTCCGTTTCTGTGATACCAAGTACCGATGTGCATGGTCAAGTGACCTATTCAGGGGGACCTGTTGCCAACGGAACAGTGGTTGCCTACAAATACATTCCAACTTATACTTATTTCGATACTGTTCAAACCACGGGATTGAGTTTGACTGGCACCTATGATTTTACAGGATTGAATGCCGGAGACTATTTGATAAAAGTTTTTGCTGATACTCTAATGTATCCATCTCTTAACCCGACCTATTTCGGAAACGAGTGGGCTTGGGATTCGGCAACCGTTTATACACACGGTTGCAGCATGGTTGATACAGCGAACATTACCATGATCGAAGAGATTGGAACCGGCGGCGGACCAGGATTACTTACAGGAACCATTCGTGAAGGTGCCGGATTCGGTTCTGCATTGATGGCGCACAATGGATTTATGAGAACACCTGGAGATCCTATCCCGGGATTGGATGTGAAACTGGGTAAGAATCCGGGAGGCGCAATGGTTGCCAGCGGATCAACCGGCCCGACAGGAGTGTACGCCTTTTCAGGCGTCGACCTCAACGGTACAACCGATGACTATACCATCTATGTGGACATTCCGGGATTGGGAAGAGATTCTTCTTATACCGTGAAAGTAACAGCAATCGATCCGAATCACTATTACCTGGATTACATTGTGGATTCAACCACCATTTACATTGTGCCGAATGCAGGTGTAGGAATCAACAGCCAGGCTGCTGCAGGAGAAGATCAATTTGCGGTTTACCCGAATCCGTCTGCAGGAAATTCCACGATCGAATACAAGATCGAAAAAGATGCAAACATCCGTCTGGAAGTATACAATGTATTGGGTGTGAAAATTTCTGAACTCGTGAATACGAATCAGAAGGCTGGAACATATAAATACAATACTGTTGATTTGAAGCTAAGTCCAGGAGTTTATTTCATCTCTTTGAAATCGGATGACAAAACAACCACTCAGCGGTTGGTGGTTACCGATTAGTTTTTCAAAAAACAATCAAAAGCCATTCTTCCCTCAAGAATGGCTTTTTTATTTTAGTACATTTGCACACCTGTTTTCAGGAAACAATTAAAATCATGGAAAGAACAAAAGTGAAAGCGCTGTTGAACTCAACGGCATACGGAACAGAAGTAACAGTGAAAGGCTGGGTAAGAACCTTCCGCAACGATAAATTCGTTGCGATCAACGACGGATCTACCATCCATAACATTCAAGCGGTTGTGAATGAAACAATCGACGCTGCTTTGCTAAAACGTCTGACAACTGGTGCTGCAGTGGCCGTTACAGGAACACTCATCGAATCACAAGGAGCAGGACAAAAAGTGGAGATCCAGGTCAATCAATTGGAGATCCTCGGTGATAGTGATGCTGAAAAATTTCCGTTACAGCCTAAGAAACACAGTCTTGAATTCCTTAGGGAAATTGCACACTTGCGTTTCCGAACCAATACATTTAATGCCGTGTTCAAAGTTCGTCACGCCCTGGCATTTGCCATCCATAACTTTTTCAACGAACGAGGATTCGTATACATGCACACACCCATCATCACCGCATCCGATGCAGAAGGTGCAGGAGAAATGTTCCGCGTGACGACCTTGGATTTCGACAACACACCGCGAAGCGAAGATGGCAAAGTGGATTTTAAACAGGATTTTTTTGGTAAATCAACGAACCTCACGGTCAGCGGACAATTAGAAGGAGAGCTCGCAGCAATGGCTTTTGGCGACATCTATACCTTTGGCCCTACCTTCCGTGCTGAGAACTCAAACACCACCCGTCACCTTGCCGAGTTCTGGATGATAGAACCGGAAATGGCTTTTTATGACTTAAAGGGAAACATGCAATTGGCGGAAGATCTTTTGAAATACGTGATCAAACACGCTTTGGACACTTGTGCTGATGAGATCGAATTTCTGAAGAACCGTTTGCTAGACGAAGAAAAACAAAAGCCTCAGGACGAACGTTCAGAACTGGATCTGGTTTCCAAATTGAATTTTTGTCTGGACAACAATTTCGAGCGCCTCACATATACCGAGGCGATCGAGATTCTGAGAAATTCCACTCCGAACAAAAAGAAAAAATTCAAATACCTGATCGAGAATTGGGGAGCAGATCTTCAGAGCGAGCACGAACGCTTTCTGGTGGAAAAACATTTTAAGAAACCGGTGATCCTAACCGACTATCCGAAAGACATAAAATCCTTTTACATGCGTCAGAACGAAGACGGAAAGACCGTAGCAGCCATGGACATCCTCTTCCCGGGAATCGGTGAAATTGTAGGTGGTTCACAGCGGGAAGAACGCCTGGACATGCTTGAAAAGCGAATGGCAGAAATGCACATTCCCGCGGATGAATTGTATTGGTACCTCGACACCCGTAGATTCGGAACGGCACCGCACGCAGGCTTCGGCTTGGGCTTTGAGCGCTTAGTTTTGTTCGTTACCGGCATGACGAATATCCGCGACGTTATTGCATTTCCGCGGGCTCCAAAGACCGCCGAATTCTAAAACTTTTCGGATTTATCAGCTATAAAAAAGCCCCTGCGAAAACGTGGGGGCTTTCATTTTTTCATATCTTTATTCACCTTTTAAAAATCTTGAAACAGCATTTAAAAATACTTCCTTTCCTCCTTTTTTTGCTTTTAGCGAAGTTGACCGCTGTATCCCAAACTTATGATTTCCGGACTTTCAGTGTCGACGATGGAATTGCACAATCGCAGATCTTGTCGATGTGTCAGGACCGCAACGGAAACATCTGGTTCGGGACCAACAGCGGAGGCGTGAGCCGTTACGATGGAAACAAGTTCGTGACCTTCACGGAGAATGATAGCCTGATCAACAACGTTGTCTTTTCCATCACCGAATTACAAAACGGACAGTTGCTATTCGGAACCAACGGCGGTCTAAGTGTTTTCAACGGAAAAAAATTCAGGAACTATACAGAGAAGAATGGCCTTCCGCACAGCCGTGTTTTCAAGACCATACAAGACAATAACGGAGTTGTTTGGATTGCAACAGGCAAAGGCGTTTGTCAGCTCATCAACAACAACATCATTCTGGTCAAGGGAGATACACTGCTTTCAAAAGCGACCATTATTACTATGTATGCCGATAATGCAGGTTACATTTGGTTTGGTACCGTACAAGACGGAGTGATCAAATACGACCCGGTAAGAAAATCAATAAAACAATTCAACGCAGCAAATGGGTTACGCAACGATTTTGTTCGTGCAATCAATGAAGACCTCGAGGGCAACATATACGTCGGCACGGTTTCGGGTGTAAGCAAAATTACTCCCTCTGGACAAGTTCTGAAAGTCAACATTCCCAACGAAGAGCTGAATGCGTTTCTCTCCATTGTTGCCGACAATAAAAATAATTTATGGTTCGGAACATCTGCCGGTATTTATAAATACAATGGTTTTGCCTACCGGAATTATCTTCAGAAAAACGGATTGGCGAGTAACAAGGTCTTATCCGGAATTCAGGACAGGGAAGGAAACTTCTGGTTCGGAACCGATGGCTTCGGAGTATCGCGTTTCTCCGGTGAAGCTTTTACTTCATACTCTACAAAAGACAGTCTGCCGGGTGATTACGTGACAACCATCTTTCAGGATTCAAAAAAGAATGTATGGCTGGGCATAAAGAATTTCGGTGTCTGCAAACTCAAAGACAACAAGATTGTCAATTACCGGTTGAACGTGAAAGATATCAAAGGCTCGTTAGCCGACAATGAAGTGCTTTGCATTGCAGAAGACAACCAAGGAACCGTTTTTTTTGGAACCAAAGCCGGATTGAGTGTTTTTGACGGAACCCACTTTAAGAATTATCATGAAAAGGATGGACTTCCTAGCGATGTGATCTATTCCATCATCAAAGACAAAAGCGGAATGATGTGGATTGGAACAAAGTCCGGGATCTGCAGTTTTAACAATGGCGTTATCACACCGACAGATCTGAAAGTACAGATCGACAAGAAAAATGATTTTCCGATCTATTCCATTTTTGAAGACCGCAACCGTGATCTTTGGCTCGCTACCGAAAGTGGCGTGGTACGCTACAACAGGAAGTCGGGTGTGCGTTATAATAAATCCAATGGGTTCATCGACAAACGTGTTACCAGCATTCTTCAGGACAACACCCGCTATATCTGGTTCGGGACAGATGAAGGAGTGTTCAGTTATGATTACAACACTTTTACAAGCATCAATGAAGGAAACGGATTGGTTTCCAACAAAGTTTATCTGATGGTGCTTGAAAAGAATTTTTTATGGATTGGAACAAACAAAGGATTGGATAAGATCAATTTGAATCTGTTTCATAAGAATAACATTGTCGAGATCCGTCACTTCGGAAAAGAAGAAGGCCTGAAAGGAATAGAATGCAATTCCAATGCAACCATGAAAGATGCCGATGGAAATCTTTGGTTCGGAACGATTAAGGGAGCAACTGTTTTTAATCCCAACTTCGACAAAGTGAACCGCAAGGAAGCACTGACAAGGATCACCGGCATGCGCTTGTTCTTTCAGAATGCAGATGAAGACCTCTTGAAATATTCGGAAGGGTTCGACAGCATCAGCAACTTACCAATAAAATTGGTGCTTCCTTACGATATGAATCACATCACTTTTGATTTCATCGGAGTCTGCATCACCAACCCGAATAAAGTAAAATATCAGTTCAAGTTGGAAGGAGCCGATGAAGATTGGTTTCCTCCGACTTCGAAAACAGAAGCCACTTACTCGTCCTTATCTCCCGGCGACTACATCTTCCATCTGAAGGCGATGAACAACGATGGGTTGTGGAACGAAAAAGACGTGACCTATAAATTTACGATTCTTCCGCCTTGGTACCAGACCTGGTGGTTCTACACGCTGGCAGGCATTACAGCGTTCGGCCTGATGTATTTGTTCATCGTGGTGAGAACACGCAACCTTCAGAAAGCGAAGATTGAACTCGAACAGGAAGTACAACTGAGAACTTTTCAGCTCCGCCAGGAAAAAGAAAAAGTAGAGATCATCAACAAAGAAGTGACGGAGCAAAAAGCAATCATTGAAGCTAAGAATCACGACATCACCGACAGCATCAAGTATGCGAAGAATATTCAAGAAGCATTGCTCCCTCCTTTGCAAAATT
>JBKJQG010000092.1:0-13335 GCA_046594925.1 Bacteroidia bacterium | reverse complement strand
AAGGACTGGGTGTGCTGGCGGGATATGTATACCTCATCAGCACATTTTATCTCGGCTTGATCTTGTTCGTGTTTGTCGTCTTATTCCTGATTTGTTTTTTCATGAAGATCAATTTCTTCAAATTGCTCAACTACATCAAGGAGCCTATTTTATTGGCATTCAGCACCGCCAGCTCCGAAGCGGCCATGCCGAAAACAATTGAGTCGCTGGAGCGTTTCGGCTGCGGAAATCGCATCGTTAGTTTTGTCTTGCCCCTCGGTTATTCTTTTAACCTCGACGGTTCCATGATGTACATGACCTTTGCAACGGTCTTCATAGCGCAGGCTTATGGCGTGGAAATGACCACCGGGCAGCAGGTCACCATGCTATTGATCTTGCTTGTCACAAGTAAAGGAATGGCCGGTATCCCGCGCGCATCCCTGGTTGTTATTGCCGGCATGCTGGCCCACTTCAACATTCCGGTTGCCGGATTGCTATTATTACTTGGCATCGATCAGATTCTCGATATGGGACGTTCGGCGACCAACGTGGTCGGAAATGCAGTTGCTACCGCCGTCATCTCCAAATGGGAAGGAGAGCTGGGTGTCGCAACAGATGCTAACATCGATAAAGTAAAACTAGACTAACACACTTCCGGGGAATATTTCAATGTGAAATGGCGGTCTCTCAAACACAGTTCGTAAGTTTGTCGTCATCCTGAGCTTAGCCAAAGGACGTTATTCGCAAATCTGTAAGATCGTTTTTATCCGTTATCTGTACCATGATAGAGTTCTTAAAACAACTTACCGACCCTCAATCCATCATTGCATATGGTGGTTTGGCGCTTCTGCTTTTCGTGGTCTTTGCAGAAACAGGATTACTCATCGGTTTTTTTCTCCCGGGTGATTCACTCATTTTTATTTCTGGAATGATCTGCGTCTCAAAGCCTGAACTTCTTGGCGTTAACCTGCCTGTGCTCATCGTATGTCTTTCGGCTGCGGCCATCCTGGGCAACATCACCGGATATTGGTTCGGCTACAAAGTTGGTCCACCGCTGTTTCAACGCAAGGATTCCATCATCTTCAAAAAAAAGTATTTAGAAGTGACTCAAGAATTCTACAAAAGGAACGGGGGAAAGACGCTCATCATTGGGCGTTTTCTTCCAATCATCCGCACGTTTGCGCCCATACTCGCAGGGGTGGTGAAGATCGATTTCAAAAAATTCATGGTGTACAATGTTGCTGGCGCAGTGGCTTGGATAGGCACCTTGTGCAGTATCGGCTATTACCTTGGAACTTATGTTTGGGTGCAGCAGAACATAGGATACATTGTGATCAGCCTCATCGTAATTACTACCATTCCGGTATTGACCACGTTTCTGCGGGAGAGAAAGAAAAGATAAATTTTTGCCCGGAATTGTATTTGTTTTTCAATAGAGGGCGGAGAGGTCAAACAGGTATGGATTTTTTGGTCACGAAATTTATTTATTCTTCAACTAACCCCGGAGGGGTCAAATATTAATAGAAAACAACGGTTCGGTTCAAATCCGACCCCAGCGGGGTCGAATGTATTCGTATCCAAAACATATTCGTATTTTTGCACATATTTTTAATTGAGGAATGGAAGCAATTGAGTTCATTAAACATCTGAGTGACCCGCAATACATCATCAATTGGGGGAGTCTGGCGGTGCTGATCTTTGTAGTATTTGCAGAATGTTCTTTTTTGGCTGGTTTTTTTCTCCCCGGAAATTCCCTCATTTTCATGGCCGGCATTCTTTGTCACTCTAATCCCGAAATTCTTGGTGTAAACCTGCCTGTATTGGTGGTTTTGCTGTCCATCGCTGCCATGACCGGTTATTATATCGGTTACTGGTTTGGCTTTAAAAAAATGGGTCCGAGGTGCCTGAAACCACACACCAAGATTTTCATATTTAAGAAATGGTGGATCGACCGTACCGTCAATCTCTATGACCAGCATGGCGGCAAGATCCTGATCGTGGGTCGTTTCCTTCCAATGATCCGGAATTTCGCTCCCGTGATAGGAGGCATGATCGAGATGGATTATAAAAAATACATGCTCCACAACGTCATCGGAGCCTTCATTTGGTGTGGATCTTTAGCCGGAATAGGGTTTTATTTCGGTTCAGACCCATGGGTGTTTCACAACATCGGATACATCATTATGGGGCTGATAATCATAACAATAGCCTCGCTCTTCGTGCAAACCAAAGCAAAAAACAAGCGCCAGGCTTCTTAGACAAGAACATTTTTCACCTCATTGCCATTAAACTACCTAGTTACTTAGTTACCAAGTTACTTAGTCACCGACTTTAATCACCAGTTGTCCATCAATCACCTAAATTCCGCCTGTTACCGCCCAAATCCCACCATTTAATAAAAGCACCCACTGGGTAACAATCTTTTGCTGTAATTCGCGGTTATAAAGCGGTTTTGCACTTGAATCTTTAATCATTTATTTACACATGAAAAATTTTTACTTTCGGAATAGATTTAGTATGTTTGGTGCCCTGTTCAATAAAATATTGACGAGCAAAAAGAGCATTTTTTCACAAATTTGTATGTACTAAAAACTAAATAATAAAATAAACCAAAATCAAATAAATATGAGTAATCAAAAATCAACAGCAGGCGGGTTTAACTTTATGACCGCATTATTAGCAATTACGATTTCAGTCGTAATAGGAGTTTTAATTTACATGTTTGTACTTGGTGCACCGGGAAATTTCGATGCTGAGGGTCATCCAAAAGAAGGGAATTACCTAGGAATGATGCATGCCGGAGGATTCATCGTGCCAATCTTGATGGCGATCTTCATCATCATTGTTACGTTCTCTATTGAGCGTTTGATTACCATCGCAAAAGCAAAAGGAAAAGGTCCTGCTGACGCTTTCCTTCGCAACATCAAATCATTATTGGCAAGTAACCAATACGAAGATGCTATCGCTGCATGCGATAAACAACAAGGTTCTTTGGCCAACGTGGTCCGCTCTGGAGTTGAAAAGTTGCAAGTTGTTCAAGGCGACTCTACCTTAAATACAGAAGAAAAAATTGAAGCTGTTCAGAAAGAGTTGGAAGAAGCTACCTCTTTAGAATTGCCGATGCTTTCTAAAAATCTATCCATCATCACTACTTGTGCTACCATCGCAACCCTCTGGGGATTGATCGGTACAGTTCTCGGAATGATTCGTTCATTTGCTGCGATGTCTGCTGCAGGTTCTCCTGATACAGCTGCCTTGGCAACAGGTATCTCTGAGGCCTTGATCAACACGGCAATCGGTATCATCGGGTCCGTTGTTGGTATCATCATGTACAACTACTTCAGCACTCGTGTGGATGCTATCACTCACAGCATGGACGAAGCAGGATACAGCATTTTGCATACTCTGAAATTGGCGAAATAAGCAGATCTAATTCATAAAATAATTTTTAAAAAATATGGCTGAAGTATCATCATCTAAAGGTAGCCCTACGTTGGACATGACTCCAATGGTGGATTTGGCTTTCCTTTTGGTTACTTTCTTTATGCTTACTGCTACTTCAAGAGTTACAGAACCCGTTGTTGTGGATACCCCTTCTTCTACCGCAGATAAACTATTACCTAAGAATGTAATATTGATCTCCATCGATGATAAAGGAAAACCATTTTATAACATCAACAATAATGATGTCCGCAAAAAAACTTTGCAGAAAATGGGACAACAATACAAGATCGAATTCACAACCAAAGAACTGGAAACGTTCAGCGGGATGACCAGTATCGGTGTGCCGATGGCAAGTCTTAAGAAATACATTAACATGGAAGATGCAGACAGGGTAGCTGCAAAGTCTCCAGGTATTCCTTACGATTCATTGCACAATGAGTTGGGTGATTGGATCCGTTTCGGACAAATCGAAGCAGCACGTCAAGCAAAAACAGAGAAAGAAAGAGCAGAAAAGTTGGGCAAAGAGTTCAAATACGAACCTCTGCGCTTTGCAATTAAAGCAGATGCAAAAACAAATTACATTGCAGTGAAAGATGTCATCAAAGTGTTTACCGACATGGACATCTACCGCTTTAACTTGATCACCGATCTTGAACAGGGGCCGGAAAAAGCAGAATAAAAAAAATAAGTATGGAATTTATCTTTCGTTGCATCTTAAGAACAATTCCATTGATTTATAACATTTAAAAAATATAAAATGGCAGATGTAAGTACCGGTGATGGCGGAGGCGGAAAACACGCAAAGAAACGCGCCAAAAAATCATCAACCCGAATAGATATGACGCCAATGGTGGATTTGGCCTTTTTGCTCCTGACGTTCTTCGTATTGACGTCAACGTTCGCTAAGCCAAAAACAATGGAGATCAACTATCCGGCAAAACCTAAAAAGCTCGAAGATCAGATAAAAGTGAATAACGCATTGACCTTTATCTTATCCGAAGACGACAGAATCTATTATTACTATGGCCAGTTCTATGCGGAAGGAATGCCTAACCCTGAAGGAAAGCCTTTGACAAAGCTGATTGAAACCAGTTTCCAAGCTGACGGATTACACAAGATATTACTTGACAGAAATAAACCGACAACAAAGGAAATTGATGCTTTGACCGAACAGCTAAAGAAAAAGGAGATTGTAGATACCACTTATAAACGGTTGGTAAATAGAGCTAAGGGGGATAAAGAGGCATTGACAGTGCTTGTGAAAGCCGACGATGGTGCGGTTTACAAGAACGTCATCGATGTAGTGGATGAGTTGAACATTTGCAGCATTGGTAAATATGCAGTGGTGGACTTAGGAGCAAAAGAATTGGAACTAGTAAAAGCAATGCCTAAAAAATAATTATCAAAATGGCCGAATCATTATTTAATAATTGGAACAGCGTTGTTTCGCCCGTGCGGAACGACATTGTATTCGAAGACAGAAACAAAGCATACGGTGCTTACGAACTTCGTAAGAATCACAACCGTAGCGTTGCTTTTGCTTTGCTGATCACAGGAGCAACCTTTTTGTTCGTTGTGAGTTTGCCTGCGATCATCGACTGGATTAACAACAAGATGGAAGAGGTTGAGGTTCCGGTGGACATTACTCCTATGGATCTCACAGCACCTCCACCGTTGGATGAGACAGCGCCACCGCCACCGCCACCACCACCACCACCAGTGATGGAAACCGTAAAATTTACGCCACCTGTTGTTACCGACGAAGAAGTTGTGGATGAACCGCCACCGGTACAAACAGAAGAAACGCCTCAGATCAGCACGGAAACGGTAGAAGGAACCGGTGAAGAGATCATCATCCCTGACGAAGGAACCGGCAACCAGGTTGTGGAAGCCGTTGAAGAAACCCCCTTGGCCTTCGTTGAACAGATGCCTGAATATCCGGGCGGAGAAGCAGAACGAATCAAATTCTTTCAGAAGAACATGTCCTATCCGATGATGGAAAAGGATGCGCAAATACAAGGTACTTGTTACATCACATTCGTTGTTGAAAAGGACGGAAGCATTACTGACGTGAAACTACTGAGAGGTGTTTCCGGCGGACCTGGACTTGACAAAGAAGCATTGCGTGTTGTTAAAATGATGCCAGCCTGGAAAGTGGGTAAGCAAAACGGCCGCGCGGTACGTGTGCAGTTCAACTTGCCGGTTAAATTTTCTTTACGATAGTTGTGCCGGCCTCGGTCTGCAACATTCAAATAAATTAACAGCAATCCATTCGTGAATAAAATACGCTATTATTCAAATTTTTTTATGATAGCCGTTTATTTAGGTTTAGGGTTGCTGTTTTTATTTACTGACGTCGCTGCCACTATTTTTCCCAGCTACAGAAAGGAGTTGGGCATCACCATGTTGATCTATTGCGTCATCCGCACGGGACTTATGATATGGAAACACAAGAAAGAGCAAAGAGATGAGTTTGAAGATTAAGTTGAAACACTCCTGGAACAGACTAAGGTTTTACCTTAGTTTTTTGCTTTTTGGTTTTTACCTCACCATCGGCTTTTTATTCCTTTTCACCGATACTTGGCAGGATCTCTTGCCTAAAGGAAGAACCATAATTGGAATTGTATTAATTTTGTTCGGCACATTGCGCTTTTACATTGCATACCGTAGATACATCAACAAAATTTTGAAGATCAAAACCGTTTCCGAAACAAAAAAGGGAATCAACAAGTCCGCAGTTGCAGAGGACGAAAAAACAAAAACAGAAGAAGGATAATGTCAAAAACAAAGATCATATTTGGAAGTCTATCGGCTTTCTTTTTATTGCTGATGGCTTGTTCTGGAGATTCAGGAAAAAAAGAACCAACCGATACCGCCACATCCGGCGACGTGAACATTGTTGTGGACGAATCCTTTCAACGTCTCTTCGATACACAGATCTATACATTTGAATCCATCTATAAAAATGCCAACGTTCACGTAAGCTACCTGCCCGAGAACGAAGCACTTTCGCTGATGATAAACGATTCCTGCAAAGTAGTGGTAATTTGCCGCGACTTAACAGCCAAAGAGCGCAAGTCCTTTGAAGCAAAGAACCTGTTCCCTATTTCCACAAAGATCGCTGAAGATGCCATTGTGTTGTTGGTAAATCCCGCAAACGCAGACACAACTCTGACCGTTGATCAGGTTGCATCCATTCTTATGGGAAAAGATTCCCTCTGGAGCCAGCTGAACAAAGATTCCAAGTTAGAAGGCATTAAGGTGGTTTTTGACAACGCCGGCTCTGCCAATGCGCGATACATGAAAGACAGCCTTCTGCAGGGCAAGGATTTTTCCTCCAACGTATTTGCCGTGAAATCTAACCCTGAAGTAATCGAATACGTGAGCACCCACAAGAATGCCATCGGCTTTCTGAGCGTGAACTGGATCAGCGATATCGACGATTCCCTGACAACCAATACCCTTAAAAAGGTGAAAATGGTCGGAATTTCTGAAACAACTGATTCCGAACCTGTTAAAGCCTATCAGGCTTATATAAAGACCAAAGAATACCCCTTTACCCGTGATGTTTACATGATCAACCGCCAAACCCGTGCAGGTCTTGGTATGGGTTTTGTATCTTTCGTGGCCGGGGATAAAGGACAATTGATGATCTTGAAAGCAGGACTGATTCCTGCCATTGCCCCGGTTAGATTAGTAGAAGTTAACATGGAATAAAATAAGTTTTATGAAGAAATACCAAACAGTCACGAATCCAATTAGAAAAAAAACAAAAATGAGTACAAAGCTGAAATTAGTAGTAGGATTATTTTTGGTTGCCTCTTCAACCACGATCGCGCAGACATTGAACGACGCGATCAAATTAACCACGAATGAACAATTTGAATCAGCCGATGCTGCTTTCAAAACTTTGATCCAGAGTCAGCCCACCAATGGGGATTATTATTTTTACTATGGTGAAAACTATTTTAAGAATGAGAACACGGGAATGGCCAACACCATGTATCAAAAAGGTGCCGATCAGAATGCTACGAACCCATTGCCCTACGTTGGATTAGGTAAAGTGCAATGGTACAAAGGGCAGACAGCCGAAGCAAAAGCAAATTTCTTTAAGGCTACTACACTTGCTGCAGGAAAGAACGCAACCGTATTGATGAAGATCGCAGAGGTTTACATTACTGCTCCGACAAAAAACCTGACCGATGCTTTTACATTGTTGGCACAAGCTTCAAAGTTAGAGCCTAAGAACCCCGAGATATACATTTTAACAGGGGATGCTTTCCTGGAGCAAAATACCGGAAACAAAGCCATAGAGAATTATGAAAAAGCTGGGACGCTGGATCCTAAGTCTCCGAGAGCGTTGCAGAAACAAGGTCAACTGTGGAACCGTGCTAAGAACTTTACTTTGGCCATCGAGACTTACAGAAAAGCCAAATTGATTGACTCAACGTTTGCTCCGGCTTATCGTGAGCTATCGGAAATTTATTTACGTGCCGGCCAATACGGAAATGCTGCTTACAACGCAAAGCGCTACCTGCAGCTGAACAACGACTGTAGCGCAAAGAGTATGTATTCCGGAATATTGAACCAGGCGAAACAATACAAAGAGTCTGTTGAAGCAGGAAAGGAAGCTTTAAATTGCGTGCCGGTGAATCCATATACATACCGATATTTGGCCTACAGTCAATACGAAACGGCGGATTATCCTGGTGGCTTAGAAAGCATTAACAACCTTTTTAAAAACCAACCGGCCGACAAGATCATTCCACAGGATTATGAATACCGTGGAAAGTTACTTTCCAAATCAGGAAAAGACTCCCTGGCTATTTTTGATTTTCAAAAGGCTTTAGAGTTGCAACCAGACAGATTGGAGTTGAATGGTGACATTGGTGGGGCATACATCAAAATGAAAAAGTATCCTGAAGCCATTGCTTCGTACAAAGTGAAAATGGAAAAAGGAAAACCAAACGTAAATGATTATTTCGGTTTGATGCGCGCGTATTACTATTCGAAAGATTTCCCTAACGCAGATTCTGCAGCGGTGCAGATCATCAAGGCACAACCGGAATTGCCTTTGGGTTATTTGTGGAGAGGAAAGATCAACGTTCAGGTGGATGAGAAAAATGCCAACTGGCTGGCAAAGCCTTACTATGAGACCTATCTGACGAAAGTAAAACCGGAAGAGACTGAAAAGAATAAAAAGGATCTCATCGATGTATACAACTATTTGGCTGCTTACTACGCTGAGAAAAAAGATTGTCCTAACGTGAAACTATATATGCAAAAAGTATTAGAGTTGGATCCAACAAATGCGCAAGCGAAGAAGGTGATCGCTGGATTGAAGTGCTAAAGGAAGTTAGAAGTTAAAATTCAAAAAGGCTGCTCAGTTACGAGCGGCCTTTTTTTATGGTGTGAACTTGTCGAACCAGGAGTAGCCTTGAGCGGAGTCGAAGCACTCAGGGTGACGGTTACGTAAAGGGTATCAAGAATCGATTTTAGGCGAGCTTCTCAGGTTCTTCCGGTGGAGGAGGAATGAAGTCCGCATCGATGACACGCTTCAGATTCAGTGCTTTCGGAGGAGCAATGATCAATGGAACGGTCTCTACGGTAACAGAGCTGGTATCCAGACCGAATGCTTTTTCTTCAGACAAACTGAAGTGTTTCAGAAATCCATATATGTCCAGGACCAGTTTTTCGTAGAACGGTAATTCATTTTCATAAGAAAGGAACTTTTCGATTACGATAAAACGGAAATCACCGATGATGTTATTTTTGTTCAGGGATTTGTAACGACTGGTAATATCTACTTCCTTGTTCTTTACCATGTCTTCCACAACCCTGCGGAACATGAGGTTCACACGGGGAGCCACGCGGAATCCCAATCTGAAATCAATACGAATCACATCATCATGAATGAACTCACTCACTTTGTATTCCATCCTGTAAGGTTCATCCACAACGTCCACATGCACGAACCAGTAGATGTCGGCTCGTTTCGGTTGCTTCTGCATGATGGAGTAAATGATCTTGGACTCGATCTCTTCGCGGTTATCGGCGCTGGTTAAATACACTAAGTGTGTTGCATATTTGGGAACGCTCAAGTCCCTGCTAAGGTCTTCCAATACTGGCAAGTGATCCGAGAGTTTCACAAATTCCACATAACGGTTCCTGATCTTCCGAGCATAGAACCACACGAGCATGATCGTGGTGAGCATCACGGCAATCATTAAACTGATCCATCCGCCTTTGGTGAACTTGTCCATTTGGGCAACTAAAAAAGCGACCTCAACAAATAAATAAGTAACGATAAACGCAGAGATGAGCGGTTTCCAGAAACGTTTGATGCGCATGTAATAGGCCAGTAGCCTTGATGACATCAGCATCCCTAAAATGATGGTCAATCCGTAAGCGGCTTCCATTTTTGTGGATTCTCGGAAATAAAGCACGACTATTATACAACCCAAACACAACAGCCAGTTCACCGAAGGAATGTAAAGTTGTCCTTTCAGATCGCTCGGATATTTGATCTTTGCTTTCGGCCAGAAGTTCAGACGGATTGCCTCGTTTATGAGTGTGAAGGAGCCGCTGATCAAAGCCTGACTGGCAACGATGGTAGCGATGGTAGCCAAGGCTATCCCGAAAGGGAGGAACCATTCCGGCATAATGGTATAGAAAGGGCTATCACCGTTTAATTTTTCTCCCTGGTGTTGGATTAACCAGGCACCTTGTCCGAAATAATTCAGCACCAGCGTTATTTTTACGAAGATCCAAGTGATACGGATATTTTCTTTTCCGCAATGCCCAAGATCGGAATACAATGCTTCTGCTCCGGTGGTACAAAGAAAGACCGCGCCAAGGATCCAGAACCCTCCGGGATGTTTTACGAGTAAGTCGTATCCATACATGGGGTTTAATGCTTTTAGCACTTCCCAGTGGCCTGCTAATTGCGAAACACCGAGAATGCCAAGCATGATGAACCAAAGCATCATCACAGGACCGAATAGTTTTCCGATGGATTTTGTTCCGAACTGCTGAATAGAGAAAAGTAAGATGATGATGACGATCACAATTGGAACCGTAGGCAAATGTTGCAGGGGCTCAAACATGCGTAAACCCTCAATTGCAGAGGAAACGGAAATTGGAGGAGTAATGATCCCTTCGGCAAGGATGGCGCTTCCGCCAATCACAGCAGGGAAAAGCAGCCATTTTACTTTTGTCTTTTTTACGAGCGTATACAACGCGAAGATCCCGCCCTCACCTTTGTTATCAGCTCGTAAAGTTAACATCACATATTTCAAAGTAGTTTGCAAAGTGAGTGTCCAAAAGATACAGGAGATTCCTCCCATGACGGTTGTCGCGTCAATCGCATGTTCGCCCACAATGGCTTTTAATACATAGAGTGGAGAGGTACCAATGTCACCGAAAATAATTCCTAGTGTTACAAGCAGCGCTGCGGCTGATACTTTGTGAACGTGATGATGGTGGTCTTTGCCCATAGGGGTGCGAAATAAACGCGTACGAAATTACAAAATAATAAAGCATACAGGCTTCATAATTTCGACAAATAACAATTGCACACGCACGGAGGCAAAAGAAACGTATTCGAGTTTTTTTAGAGATTGAATTTGTATTAATTATTCTTGTTTAGAATCATTGTCCGTTGCTCACCAGGAAGCAAGCCCTAATATTTGCATCTTTCTCCCTCTCGCCCATCATCCCCATTTAAACCACAACCCTCATTTAGGAGCATCTATTTGTGTCAAAGTGCTGAAGTTGTTTTCATCGGCCTCAAAACCTGGTAACAAGGCCAGTTTTTTCAGAAAATGTTAATAAACCTCCTTAATTTTTTCGCGAAGGGCGTTTAACGAGCTATTAAACAATAGTTAATGAATAAAAATGATTCTTTTAAATAGCTTTTAATGGTAATTTAATACCATTGTTATGCTAATTAAGTTCATTAAAAGCTATCGGACTTAACTTATATTTTAAAAACATTAAACTCAAAATCCTGTAAATATGAAAAAAGGATTACTGCAGTATGTTGTTCGCTAAGCCACCTCGAATGTTGCGGCAGAGAAATACAAAATGGACAGTGATGGGAGAATTTTAAGCAACTCGATTGGATCAAAAATTCAAGTTGATGCACCATCACAAAAACGGAGCTTCATTGTGAAGGGTGAGAATATGCAGATCTGCCTCTGAAAAAGAAAAGCCTTACAAACAGCTGTTTGTAAGGCTTTTCCGGTAAATTATTTTTCATTACACCAAAGCAATGTCAAATTGAACAAGATCCACGAACTCCTGAACACGCGCATCAACTTGCTCTTGTGTCAATCCCACCAAATTTTCTGTTCCGAATTTTTCCACACAGAAGGATGCTGTTGCCGAACCAAAAATGATTGCACGTTTCATGTTCTCAAAAGAGATGTCTTTTGTTTCCGCCAAATAGCCGATGAATCCGCCGGCAAAGCTGTCGCCCGCACCGGTAGGATCAAACACGTCTTCCAAAGGAAGCGCAGGCGCAAAAAACACCTGTGATTTGTCGAACAACAATGCTCCGTGTTCTCCTTTTTTAATGATCAGGTATTTAGGTCCCATCGCCAATATCTTCTGTGCCGCCTTCACCAATGAATATTCTCCGGACAGCTGTCTTGCTTCTCCATCGTTAATCGTAAGCACATCCACCATGGCGATGGTTTCAATCAAGTCTGCCATTGCAATGTCCATCCAGAAATTCATCGTATCCAGCACTATCAGTTTCGGACGGTTTTTTAGCTGTTGAATCACTTGCTGCTGCACTTTCGGAACAAGATTCCCAAGCATCAGAAATTCGCAGTCCTGATATTCTGCCGGAACCACAGGATTAAAGTTTTCCAACACGTTCAGCTCGGTGGTGATGGTATCACGGCTGTTCATGTCGTTATGGTATTTCCCCGACCAGAAAAAGGTCTTCTGATCTTTTAGGATCTGCAGCCCGTCTGTATCGATATGATGCTCTTTCAGCATGTCGATATGGCTTGAAGGGAAGTCGCCGCCCACGACAGATACCAGGTTTATTTTTTTTGTGAAGTAAGACGCAGCCAGGGAGATATAAGTGGCAGCGCCACCAAGGATCTTATCGGTTTTGCCGAAAGGCGTTTCAATCGCATCAAAAGCTACGGTACCAACAACTAATAGGCTCATTTTTCGGGATTTTATAAATATTTCGCGCAAATATATTGCATATTTGCTTTGATAATGCTAATATTGCACTCCTTTTTCAAAAGGGTTATTAACCAGTCCGCCACGGCGGAAAATTCCCGCAAGGGAACCATCAAAATTCCCTCTTAGCTCAGCTGGTTAGAGCATCTGACTGTTAATCAGAGGGTCGCTGGTTCAAGTCCAGCAGAGGGAGCAAAATGACGCCCTGAGAGCTACGCTCTTGGGGCTTTTGCATTCTCTGGGACTAACAGACCTCTTGATCAGAAGCAGGCTCTGGATGTAGAAAACCGCTACCTACCTGCAAATTACCTGCAAATTTTAGATGAAAGCTACAATCTCTGTAGCCCATGCCCACATTGAAGTTAAGCCTTGACACAAGGAGAGCAAAAAGAGACAAGACTTATCCATTGGTCTTTAGAATCTCAGTAAATGGACAATCCCGTGATATTCCACTTGGTCATTCTATCCTGGAAGATCAGTGGAATAACAGAACCGAAACCCTCAAAAAAACAGCTCCTACCTATGAGGTATTATCCAGTAAAATTCAAGAACAACAAATCAAGTATCTGAGGAAAATTGTAGAATTTGAAAAGACCCATGTAGCTTATTCTATTCAGGAACTCAAAGAGTACATCTTGAAGATCCCGGAGCAGAAAGTGAAGATCACTGTGTCCGGTTTTTGGAAAACTGAAATTGACCACCTCCATAAAT
>JBKJQG010000081.1:0-4763 GCA_046594925.1 Bacteroidia bacterium | reverse complement strand
CAACAACTGTTATTCTAAAATATATAAACATTCGCGGTAGACTGTTTTTGAGATTTAAAAGTTTACTTGCAAACAAGGTAAAGAAAAGGCTAAATAACATTGCCGTTGAATTAAACGGAAAATAGCCCGAAATGTCAGGTCGCTGCATCCAAAACATGATTTTTGAAAAATAGTAAACATAACTGGTGTTATTATAATATGTCCACTGGGCTATGAAAAAGAGGAACAAACTGTAGAATAAAAAAGCTGACTCCTTTAGGCGGAAGTACATGAACAGATTTATCAGAAATAATAACGATATCAAGCCATAATACCAGCCCCAATAAAAAACTTTTTGATTAACCCTGTCGCGTTTCTTAACATGTTCAATAAGATGGGTCCATTCCACCGAATACTTTCTCAAAGAGTCAAATTTTGGATCATTGAGAGCATAATAATTTGACCATCCTGCATCAGCTGCTCTATGAAGAATTAAAAAAGCTTTATTATGATCACCAGCAAGCCCAAAGTAAAGCCCTGCACGTGAAAGAAGAGCTACCTCGGTTTGATTGGAAAGATAAAAGGCCTTCTCATAGCTTATAGCTGCACTGTCAAAGCGACTTTCGTTATAATGTCTTCGTGCTCGAGCCACCTCTTCGTCTACTTCGGCTGTAACTTGGGCTCGCCCAGGAATTGAAATGATTAGATAAAATAAAAAAAGTATGCGAAAGCTAATTGAATTGACATTTACATCGCTGTGCTTGTACATTGGTTCATTGGTTATTGATTGGCATCACCAGCCTGCTGATTTGTGGACTGATTCTGATGTTCATTTTTTGGAGGATAAACACCCCTAAATAAACAAAAGAATAACAGAGCGCCAATAATTAAAGTATAAAGCGTTGTTTCAGCTCGTTGTTGTCTCACTTCCTTATTTAACGATTTATCAAATAAAAATAAGGGTAAAAAAAATAAGAATATTAGACCTAGCCCCACTGTAAACAGTTGCATTCCAAATGGCGAACCCATATATACTCTTAAAAAAATACCTAAAGGAAACATCATCATGCCGAGAATTCCAGTCGCAATCATAAAAGTATTCGAACTTGCCTCTTTTGATTTTTTTATAAATAACAAAGGAGAGTAAACTAAGCAGAAACCTCCTATGCCTATCAAAACTGCTAGCGACCCTAAATTGAGGTGAGATAACTTTAATGTAATTCCCAGAATCACAAAAAAAAGGGTTGCCGCTAAGGTATAGTTTACCGCAAGCGTTTTCCCATTATTCATCTGCTTACCCTTTTGTAAAATATAAACCGGGAAATAAATACTCAATAATACGCCTGCAACGAGCATAATGATTTCTTCACCTGGATATCGATTAACTTTAAACACAAAGGCTGATACCAAAAATAAAGAAGCTATATAACCTAAAATTGTCAATAATTGTTTCATCTTTCTATCGGATTTAAATATAAATTAAAGTAAAAAACACGAAACTTACAAATCTTAGCGAAGCAAAAAATAAACCCCTGTCATTGTCCAGGGAAATGTTGTTTGGAACCTTCATGTGAAAGCCGCGAACGGAAACTCTTTTGTCGACCGAAAAACGGTCTTACGCGTATTGAACATAACGGGTTCGGGCTTTGCGTTCGTGGGAGAATCTATTCCTAAACACTTATACGAAGCGACACTCTAAATGTAGATATTATCAAAGTCGAACACCGATTACTAATATGTCGTCCACCTGCTCAGTTCCTGCCTTCCAGTCTTCTATAAAATTGTCTAAGTACAGCTCTTGTTCTTGCATTGTCATGTGTTGTATTTCGAACAAAATTTGTTTGAACTTTTTTGTTGTTAATTTTTTGCTGCCTTCTCCTCCAAATGTGTCAGCATAACCGTCAGTAGTTAAATACAATGTATCGCCCTTTTTGAAAGTCAATTCATGGGTGTCGAAGTGCTGGTTATCTTCTGTTAGACCTCCAATTGCTTTCTTTGTTGCTTTTATTTCTTCTACTTCGGATTGGCCACAACGGATAATCCAAATAGGCCTGTTAGCGCCAGCGTATTTTACAATACGGTTCTCCGTGTCGATAGAGCAAAATGCAATATCCATTCCGTCCCTTGTTGATTCTTCATTGTCCGATTGCCGCAGAGAAGTTTTGATTCCTTTATTTAAGAAATTCAATATTTTAGATGGGTCGTTGCTTTGCGCAACAGCATCGTCTAATTGTTCGGAGCCAATCATACTCATTAAGGCTCCCGGCACCCCATGTCCTGTGCAATCTGCAGAGGCAATAAAAATCGATTTATCGTTTTTATGAAAGAAATAAAAGTCACCGCTTACAATGTCTTTGGGTTTGAATAGAACAAAACTTTGAGGAAGAGATGAAAAAATTTCTTCTTTGCGTGGAAGTTTTGCTTGCTGTATTCTTTTAGCATAGTTAATACTGTCCGTAATGTCTTTGTTTTTTTCTTCAATGATTTTTTTCTGCTCCTCTGTCTCTTTGCTTTTTACTTCAATAATCTCCTTTTGTTTGCGGGTTACACGCAGTGAACGAAAAACAAATCCTGCAAATACTAAAACCAACAATAAACCCGCAATTACTGCCCAAATAATTACTTTCTGCTTTCTGCTTTCAGCCTGAGCAATTGCCGCGGCAGCCGCCGCAGTCTCCTTTGTCACTGCTTCTCTCTTTTCAAATTCGAAATTCATTTCGGTACGAATATTTTTCTTTTTACTATCTTCGCTGAAAAGCGTATCCCTTGCCTCAATAAATTTTTTGTAATGCTCCATGGCTGTTTTCCATTGTCCACGCTTGCCATAGAAATTGCTAAGGTTTTTCTGAAATTCCATTAAATGATTTAATGCACCAATACTATCCGAAATCGCAACTGCTCGAAGCAAATAATCCTCTCCTTCTTTATGTTTTTTCAAAAGGGCATAAACCGACCCAATATTTCCGAGGTTTCGCGCGATTCCTTCTTTGTCGCTTACTTCTTCTGCTATTTTTAATGCCTTAAAATAAAATGGCAATGCTTTGGTGTAGTCTTTTTGTTCCGAATAAGCAGCTCCTATATTGCCCAAAGCCAAAGTAATTCCAGGCTGGTCTCCCAATTCTTCGCTTATTATCAATGTTTTGAAATAATAATCCTGTGCCTTTTTGAATAATTCTGTCTTCTCAGAAGAATCGCTCGAAATAAGGCCTTGGCTTAAATATGCATTTCCTATGTTCCCGAGGCTATTTCTCACTGTCCTTCTATCTCCAGCTTCAGTCGCTATCTTCAATGATCTGGAACAATAATCCAAAGACTTTGGATAGTCCAATAGATAAGTATACAAAAGCCCGATGTTGCATAAATTCCTACCGATGCTTTTATTATCTCCAGCCTCTTCCGAAATTTTCAACGCCTTAAAGTAGGAGTCCAATGCCTTCGGGTAATCACCTCTATCCATATAGATTAAGCCAATGTTGCCTAAGGCGGTACCAACATTTGATTTATCGCCAATTTTTTCATATATCTTCATTTGTTTAGACAAATAAAGTAAAGCATTAGAATAATCACCTGACATCCAATAATAACGTGCTATTCCGTTACAACTCTCAGCCATTCCTTTCATAAAACTTATATCACTAGAGAGTTGAAAAGCTTGTTGTGAACATTTATTAGCTTCAATCGGGTTGGTATTAAAATATACATTTGCAAGCGAATTTAGAGTCCTCACTTTATTGCTATCGGCTTTAGCAGTTTTGAGAACTGAAAGGAGGGAGTCAATTTTGATCTGTTGTCCAAATGAAATAGAATAACAAAGAAAAAGTGTCAGTCCGGATAGTAGATATTTTAATGTTGTTGCCATAGGGGATGATATTTTTTTTGCATTGGGCCTAACGGTTGCCTGACGCTCCTGCGGTTTTTTAAATCCAAACACTTTTACGAAGCCGCTTTTTCAAATTTACTCAAATTTGTCTTGCGAAGCGAAATGCCCGCATGACGCCAGACCGCTGTTAGCAGTAGTTTATATTTTCAGTTTTCGTGTCGACAGTATCCAAGATAAAACATCGGTCTATAAAACTTTACAGTGTCCCCAGTATTACCAAATGGTTGTAGATAACCATTGGCTATTAAAACTTTGTTCCCAAGTTGCTTTACAATTTCATTGTCGTAATTGAAAAATATGGTATCTCCGTCTTTGTTCCATTTTCCAGTCCACCAGTCATTGGCGAAAAAGGCGCCCGTCCAATGAAGCTCAAACGTCTTGTCTTCCCGGAACTTAATGGTGGCTTGATTTTGAGTGCCTTCATAACACGCCCTGAATTGTATGGGACTCGCAAGGTCTTCGGAGTCTAAGCGGAATGGACAGAACAAAGTATAAGCTAAAGTCAGCACACAAATTATTGATGGAATAAAGACACTTAGGTTTAACTGTTGTCGGTTCTTATAGAGTTGAATAATGCTTAGAATCAGATATACAATAACTGCGAAAAAAAGTGTCGGTATTAAAAGTGTCAAAATTGCAAAAATAACTCCTGTTAAATATTTGTCAATGTGATAATAGCAGATTGTCAATAGGAGATAAGTGACACATACAATTGTCGTGATGGTTATTCTTTTTGTGTTCGTCCTGTTCGGCATAAATTACTGCTAAAGGTTTGCCGCCTGGCGCTCGTTTGGGTTTTTTAATCCGAAATACTTTTACGAAGCGGCATTTCAAATATAATTCTTTTTTGTCTACGAAGCAAAAAACTCACATAACAGCCGTCTGGGCGTCATGCGAGTTTTTT
>JBKJQG010000265.1:0-3100 GCA_046594925.1 Bacteroidia bacterium | reverse complement strand
TCTAATTTAATTTGCGATGAGTTCATTTTTTGACCTATTTATTTTAATTCTTACAAATTTACAAAAATCAGCAGTTTAAATAAATAAAAAAATCTCCTAAACTTCATAAGAAGCCCGGGAGATTTTTTAAAATTGATTATCCTTATGCTTCAGTAGAGAATGGAACAATCGAAACGTATGATCTGTCATTACGTTTTCTTTTGAATTCCACTGTACCATCTACCAATGCAAATAAAGTATGGTCTTTACCAATACCCACGTTTTCACCCGGGTTGTGTTTAGTACCTCTCTGGCGAACAATAATGTTACCAGCGATAGCTAATTGACCACCAAAAATTTTAACGCCTAGGCGTTTGCTATGTGACTCACGACCGTTCTTAGAACTACCCGCACCTTTTTTATGTGCCATTTTATTAAGTTTTTAAGTTTTAAATTCAAAAGTCAAAAGTGATGAGACTACTGACTCTATTGTCTTTCTGTTTTTCAAGGATAAACAATTGCCTATTGAACAATTGCCTACTGCCACTGTTACTCTGCTTTTTTCTTAGCTGCTTTTTTCGGAGCGGCTTTCTTTGCAGGAGCATCATCCTTTTTTGCTGCTGCTTTCTTAGGTGCTGCTTTTTTTGCTTTTACTTCAGCCACAGGAGCATCCGCTTTAGGCGCTTTCTTCTCTACCTTGATCTCATCTTTCAACGTTTCGCCTTTTCCTAAGATGCCTTGAACAAGGATCTGAGTCAATTGCTGACGGTGACCATTTGATTTCTGGTAACCTTTTCTGCGTTTCTTTTTAAACACGATGACTTTGTCACCTTTCAGATGGGAAAGTACTGTTGCAGCTACTTTTGCACCATCAATTGAAGGAGTTCCTACTTGAACTTTTCCGCCATTGTCGACCAACAAAACTTTGTCGAATTCAACTTTAGCCCCTTCGTTAGCATCTAGGCGGTGAACGTAAACTTTAACTCCACGTTCAACCTTAAATTGTTGCCCGGCTATTTCTACGATTGCATACATTTTTTAGGGTTTTATTTGTTTATACTACCAAGTAAATATTTTCTTGGGGGCACGAAATTAAGAATATTTTCGAATGTGGCAAAGGTTTTTGGAGAAAAAAACCAGTTTTTTTGCAGTCCGAGGCTTAATCGGAGTCCAGCCCCTCTACTTTGGAGAGGGGTTGGGCTGAGGTCATAGCCGGAGCCCCTTTCTTGTTGACAAGATAAACACCCAGCAGAATGACCATAATACACACAAAATGAAGCAGTTGGACATCTTCCCCATCCAATAATCCCCAAATCAGCGCAACAATCGGAATCAAGTAGGTCACCGAAGAAGCAAACAGGGCATTGGTATTGCGGATGAGCACATTGAAGATCATGACGGAAAGGGCAGTCCCGAAAACGGCAAGGATCACTATATACCATAAACTATTGAAAGCCATTGGGTTGGAGCTCAATTTGACCGTAAAATCCGTGAATCCGAAGAGGTAAATGCCTGCTAAAGGGCCTATGAAGAGAAGAGCCCAGACCGTTGCCGTGACGGAATTGACTTCATTCAGGTCTTTTTTGATGATGTTTACGCTCAAGGCATAACAAACAGTCGCCAGTATCACATACAATCCGAACAGAAGATTGTTATTCATGTTCTCCGATTTCCCAACCAGCAATAAACCGATTGCACCCACAAAACCAATTAGGATTCCCAGGACGTTGATCCTTTTTGTTTTTGTCTTGAAAAGCAAAACACCCACTAATAAAGTGAATAATGGAGTCAGTGAATTCAACATGCCAGTGAGAGAACTGCTGATGCCTGTTTCCGCCTTGGTGAACAAAAATGCCGGAATGAAATTTCCGAGCAAGCCCATTCCAAGGAATCCTTTCCAATGTTTGAGCAGAGGCTTTTTGACGTGACGGAATACAAAAGGAGTTATGAAAAGAAAAGCGATGAAAATTCTAAGTGCTGCCACCTCTTCGCTGGAATATACATCCATTCCCCGTTTCATAAGAATGAAAGAACTGCCCCACGTAAGTGCAAGTGCAATTAAAATGATCCAGTTGATCGCTTTGGTGTTCACGGAGCGAAGATAGAGAAAAAGTGATGAGGTGATGAAGTGATGAGGTGATGAGGGAAGATTAAATTTGGACTGGAGGTTTCGTCACCCTGAATGGAGTCGAAGGGCACATGAATGGATGATGGAAGAGGTGTGTTTGTAGGCAAATTTTGTAGGACGTGAATGATGGGACAGACTCCCCTCATCACTTCATCACCCCATCATTCCATCACCCCTTTCAAGGGGACGAAACGGCGAAATGATGAGGACAGGCACCTCCATCACCTCATCACTCCATTACCTCATCACTCGTTAAGCTACCCACGAACTGGCATTATAGTATACCGGATCGCCTTCAACGGAACTTAGTTCTTTCTTGAAATTTTGCAGCATGCGGAATTCAGCCAAGGTGATCGGAGGAAATGCTGCCGCGACTTTTTCCATTACCGTGACAAACGTTGCTTTCAGATCTGGACTGAGGTAGTGGCTATTGGCCTTCACTTCTTTTAATGCCCACTCATAAGCGGTATGGCTGTAAACTTTGTCTCTTTCGAGGATTTGGAAAATAATGTCGGAGACGTCGTACGCTGCCCGACGATCTTTTAAGCCTTCTGTTACAATGGCTTGAAATTTCTCCCGTTCTTCTTTCTGTACTTCTCCATCTGAAAATGCAACGGCATAGGCTAATTGTCCTATAGCGAAATAGAGGCTCTCAACTGGTGTCATGGGATTTAGTTTTATTGGTTTCGTCTAATCTTACGCTGACAAAGGTCCAAGGTTTTTGTTTTTCGCCAAGAGCATAAAAAATACTGCCAATGCTGGCAAAATTTATAGTGAGCTAGAGTGCTTTTAATTTGTCACTTGCTCTCGCAGAATAAAATCCTTTTTCCGACGCAATCTCCGTAAACAATTGTTTTGCTTTGAATTTGTCACCCGCTTTCAGATAAGACAAAGCCAGATTCCATTTTGCTTCCGGATAGAAAGTAGTGTTCGGAGCCACCAAAATTTTTTCAAGATTCTTGATGGTGCGACCGTATTCACCTGTATGGTAAT
>JBKJQG010000185.1:0-4027 GCA_046594925.1 Bacteroidia bacterium | reverse complement strand
ATATTCCTAAGGAAAAGGTTATAGCGGACGGCGCGATTCTCTTGCCCGAGATTATCAAACCGGCGGCGACTAAGAAATATAAATGTTCTTTAATACCTCATCATAAAAGTCTTGATTTTTATTCGGAATGGCAATCAGTCTGTGAGTTGGCTGGGATACATTTGATCGATGTGAGAAAAAGTGTAGAAGAGGTAGTGGAAGAGATCTCTGGTTCCGAAAAAGTGTTGTGTGAAGCCATGCATGGAGCAATAGTGGCAGACGCGTATCGTGTTGAATGGCTGCCTGTGAACTTCTATCCTCACATCAACTTTTTTAAATGGAAGGATTGGGCTGCTTCACTCAACATGAGCTACCTCCCCTTCAACTGTTACGAGTATTTACATGACAGAAGTTTTTTAGTTGAAGTGATTAAAAAGAAAACACATTTACCTTCTTTTGTCGCTTTCCCCTTGGCAGGTTGGGTATTAAGAAGGCGAATAAAAAAAATCGTTGATTTTCTCAGAAAGAGGAGTATAGAAAAGGGAAATCTCTCGAACCTTGATCTTTTGCGTTCGAAGCAGAACAAGCTGATCGAAAAATTAAATGAATTAAGAACAAGATGAAATTAGGAATAATATCTTCTATGGCTGGAGCTTCTTGGGGAGGCAGTGAAGAATTGTGGGTTGGGCTTGGGCTTAAAGCATTGTCGAAGGGCGATCAGGTTGCTGTTTCAGTTTTTGATTGGGGTGTTTTGCCGCCAAAGATCAAACACCTTCAGGAGGAAGGCGCATCGATTCATTTGAGGGCAAGGATTAGCTATCCAGAAAGTTTAGGGAAGATAAAAGGAAAATTGGTTCAACTTTTTCAAGCTGAAGCACAATTAAAGAAATTTGTTGATGTCGAAAATCCAGATGTCTTGTTTATAAGCACAGGCGCGTTTTGTGACCTGGAGATAAATTCTTTGCGGCGCTTTTTATTGTCCTTGGGGCTACCTTTTTATATCGTAGTACATTCCAATACGGAAACCTCTAAAATCAACTCTTCTAAAATTGATGAAGTAAAAAAGGTATGTGAGAAAGCAAAAAGTGTAATGTTCGTTTCAGAGAAGATAAAGCATCTATCTCAAAAACAAATTGCTTGCAAATTCGAAAACTCTCAAATCGTTGTTAACCCAGTAAATATAAATGTTTTTGGAGTTTTGCCTTATGATTATTCAGGCCCGGTTCAGATGGCTTGTGTTGGAAGCATTCAGGTAGCCGTAAAAGGACAGGCCTTGCTTTTGAAGGTGCTCGGATCTAAACACTGGGCTGAAAGGGATTGGATACTTAACATTTATGGTCGCGGTCCGGATGAGTCATTGCTAAGAGATCTGATTGTTAAACACGGACTTCAGAAAAAGGTTGTTATGAAAGGATACGCGGAAGATATCAGAAAAGAGATCTGGTCAAAGAATCAACTTCTTTTAATGCCTTCCTATTTCGAGGGAATGCCCATCGCCCTTATGGAAGCTATGCTTTGCGGACGCACGGCTGTTGTTACAGATGTTGGTGGAAACAAAGAGCTAATAGAGAATGGAGTAACCGGCTATCTGTCGGATCAAACAAATGAACTTTCCTTTGATAACGCCCTCGAGGTTGCATGGAACGACAGATCAAACTGGCAGCGCATGGGTGAACTTGCATATAAAAAAGCGTTAAATTTACACGGGATTGACCCCGTAGGAACGTTATTGGAAATACTTAGAACAAACAAATAAAATGATAAAGAAAGAAAGCGGACATATTCCTGTGTTGGATTCAATACGTGCGGTTGCAGCTCTTTCTGTTTGTTTGTACCATTTTGTCTGTGGACCCATTGGCTTTTTTCCGAATGAAAATGTACTTCATTTTTTTACATTTGGTGCATACGGTGTTCAGCTGTTTTTTGTTATTTCTGGTTTTATTATTCCTTGGTCATTGTATGCTAAATCATATAAGATTAAGCATTACGGTCATTTTTTGTTAAAACGATTTCTTCGATTGGAGCCGCCATACATTGTGTCTATTATAGTGGCATTGGTTGTTATATTTTTGAAAAATCAGTCATCTCAATCCGATGTTCAAATTACGGCGAGTCAGGTATTTCTGCACATTGGTTATTTTATTCCTTTTTCGGATTACAAGTGGATATCAGATGTGTATTGGACATTAGCAATTGAATTCCAATTCTATTTGTTTATGGGATTATTTTATTTCCTTCTTGTAAACAAACGTGTTTTCTTGCGCATATTGGCTTATTTGGTTGTGCTCTCGCTTGCTTTTGTTGGTAGTGATCGATTTGTGCTTTATTGGTTGCCTGTATTTTTGTTAGGGAATGTTTTGTTTTTATTTATCACAAAGCAAATTGGGAAAATCGAATTTGGTATTTTGCTGGCTTTGATATTTACGCAGATTGCTTTTTTGATGCCCGTACCTGTTTTCTTTTCTTCACTTATTCCTGTTGCTGCAATCCTTTTTATGTTTAATTTTTCCAATCCGATTTTAGATTGGCTCGGTAAGATCTCCTATTCCATTTATCTGATTCATGCAATTATTGGGACGCCCACTATAAATGTGTTGTCTCACTACGCACATAATTATTTTACAAAAGTGCTTGTTCTTTTATTCGGCGTGGCGCTTAGTATTTGTTTCTCTTATTTTCTCTTTAAATACGTCGAGAAACCCTCGAAGAAATTGTCTTCAAAAATAAATTTTTAGTTTTTCAAATTTCTGTGTTATAGATGATCGAAAAAATAGATGTAATAATCACCACAAAAAATCGCATTGTAGAACTTTTATATACCATTGAGCACATGCAATCAATTGGTGTTTCTCAAAATCAATTTCACATCATAGATGACGGATCAACAGATGATACTTTTTTAAAGGTGAAGGAATTGTTTCCTAGAATAAATATCAGAAAGAATAGTGCTTCCAGAGGGTTAATGGTCAATCGGTCGGATATGATGGAAGCAACAGAAAATGAATATATTCTTTCATTGGATGACGATTCGCATATTCGTACCAAGGAAGATATTGTCGAAGCAGTAACAATATTGGAAAGTAATCCCCAGTTTGGAATTTTTCACTTTCGCGTCTTCAATCAGCTTTTACCGCCTCCGCCCAAGGAGGAGTTGAATGGAGAAGTACATTTTCTCAGAGGATATATCGGATGCGGACATATCATAAAAAGAGAAGTAATACAGAAAGTTGGAAGATATCGTGAAAGCCTGGTTTTTTATTGCGAAGAGCTGGATTTTTCACTCAGAGCTTACAAGTTGGGATATTACACAGTAACTAAAGGTAATTTAGTTGTGCATCACAGGATCGATCTTTCGGCAAGGGAGAAGCAAAAATCAACTGTGAATGAGAAAGGAGTATACGGAAGAGAGTGGAGGAATATCCATCTGTATTCTAACAATATTATTATTACGGGTCTATATTATCCGCCGGTTATTGATTTCTTTTTTATGTTTTACAGGGCGATGCTAGGATTTTATTTTATGGTTATTAAAGAAAAACAACCGGGTGGATTTTTTAAAATGCTGAAGCGCACCTTTGTCTTTCTTCCATACATATTCAAGCATTCAGATAAGATCTCCTACAAGCGATTTTTCAGATGGTTTAACTATCCCGATATGACAGATGGCAGCGATGTTGTCGCCTTGTAGCAAGTCGTTGATTTTCATGTAGATGTATTGAACTTATATTTGAATCATTTCTTAATAGCTCTCACAAAATTGCTTAAATTTGTTTGCTAACATTGACTGTTGAATTCTATGAATGATCTGAAATCATTTTTGATTGATAACCTTTCCGGATTTTCGCCAAAAGCCATTCCCGGTTTTATTTTTAGCTTCATTGTCTGCGCGATACTTTCTTTTGTTTTAGGCAGGTTCTACATCCGCTACGGTAATTCCCTCTCTAATCGCAGGTCCTTTGCTCGTAATTTCATTGTATTAGCTATTACAACCATGTTTATTATCACGGTTGTTAAATCATCCCTTGCGCTCTCATTAGGGCTTATTTGG
>JBKJQG010000315.1:0-5890 GCA_046594925.1 Bacteroidia bacterium | reverse complement strand
CGCTACTGGAACAGCGGGCGCCACCGGGGCAACTGGTGCAGCCGGAGCTACGCGAGTCACTGGGGCTATGGGTGCAACTGGAGCTACTGGAGCAGCTGGAGTTACTGGAGCGACTGGAGTTACTGGCGCGACTGGTGCTACCGGACCAAACTGGACAATCACTTCCAACAACTTCAACTCTAATGGAACGCAAAACATTGTCACCACCATTCCTTCTACCATCACCTCAACAAACGGTGCTTGGCTAACTACAGGAAACTCAACACTTATAGCAGGAACAAATTACATCGGCACGAACGATGCAGTTGACTTTGTTGTAAAAACAGGCGGAGCTGCTGCAACCAATGAACACATGCGTGTGAAGGGTGCTGCAACAGGTAACGTCATCGTTAACGCTACAACATCCGTAAGTCCAACCACCGACGTTTTCTCTGCTTATGGTTTCGGCGCAACGGGTGCTATCAACACAACTGCTACATTGACTTATCCTGTTAGTGGATACAGTGCAGGCAATGCTGCCGGGGTATACGGCGAGAACATTGCTACCGGTCAAGGAGTATTAGGTTTGTCTACATCAACCGGTATCGGAGTGTGGGGAGATAATGACGCAGGCGGAACAGGAGTAGTAGGAACAAACAATGCAACCGGCGTTGGTGTTTTCGGATTTGTTACAGCTCCAGCAACAGCAGTTTCTGATGCAGTTGTAGGACAAATGAATGCCCTAGGAAGTGCCGGTACTTTCCAGATCGTGAATGCTGCAAATGCCTCTAACGCTCATTGGGCCATAACAAACGGTACAGGCCGTGCTTCTGAAATTCAGGTAAACAACGCTACTTCTGCAGCCATTGCTTTAGGTTCCTTCCATACTGGATTGGGCAGAGCAGGTAACTTTCAGACTTCAAACATCGCCAATACACAACCCACTTTATTTGCCTCCACTGCAGGTAATGCAAGAGCAGGTAACTTCCAGGGAACAAACGCTGCTTCTACCACACAGATGCTTTTTGTAGATCAGGCTGCAAATACGGCCGCTGCAACGAATGCTGCCGCTGTATGGGGACAAAGTGCCGGTGTAACCGGAGGTATTTTCCTTGCCAATTTAGCAAACAACGCTTCTGTAGGATTAACAGGACAGGCAGCCCCTTTGGTTGCGGGAGCGGTAAACTCCATTGGTGTTGTAGGATTAACCAACGGAACGGGCGGAGGAGCAATTGGTACTTTTGGACAAGCTCCTTTAACCGGAGATGCCGTTTGGGCGCAAGGTAATTCAACTGCTACAGGCGCTAAATTGTTTACAATTGATCACCCCTTAGATCCGCAACATAAACTATTAAGACACTTTTCCATAGAATCAAATGAGCTTTTGAATGTGTACAGAGGAAACATTGTTTTGGATGGAAACGGAGAAGCAACAGTGGAATTACCAAGCTATTTTGATGTGATCAACATTAACTTTAGCTACAATTTAACGGCTATCGGTTCCAAAGCAGACTTATATATTAAATCCGAAATCACTAGCAGATCCTTTGAAATTGCCGGTGGTAAGCCCGGACAAAAAGTTTCATGGGTCGTTTACGCAGATCGTAACGATGCCATCATTCAACAAAATCCAGATATCCTAAAAACAGAAGTGCAAAAAACTGGAAACTGGGATGGCAAATACCTCCACCCGGAATTGTATGGAGCACCTGAAGAAGAAGGCATTTTTTATTACCTAAAAAAACAACCTCAAACTACTGCTACTCCTGCTGAGCCAGGCAGCAAACAAGCTCAGGACGCTCCAAGGACGCCGGGAAAAAAGATCAATAAATAAGATTTGATCCTTTTAAAAAGAAAAAGCCTCTCCATTGCGGAGGGGCTTTTTCTTTTTTTAATCGCATAAAAAATTCCTCTCTCGAATTACACGGGAGAGGAATTTCAAACACTTTCACTATTTTCTAGATATCGATTTTTGCGTATTTCGCATTCTTCTCGATGAACTCTCTGCGCGGTGGAACCTCATCCCCCATGAGCATCGAGAAGATCCTGTCAGCTTCCGCCGCACTGTCGATCGTTACGCGACGAAGTGTTCTGAACTCAGGATTCATGGTCGTTTGCCACAATTGTTCTGCGTTCATCTCTCCCAAACCTTTATAACGCTGGATACCGACTGTACTTTCTTTCCCTTCTCCGCCTGCCAGTTCTTTCACGTGAGCATTTCTTTCTTCTTCGGTCCAGCAATATCTTTGTTCCTTTCCTTTTTTTACTAAATACAATGGAGGAGTTGCAATGTAGATGTATCCGTTCTCCACCAATTCCTTCATGTGACGGAAGAAGAATGTAAGGATCAGCGTAGTGATGTGACTTCCATCGACATCGGCATCACACATGATGACTACCTTGTGGTAACGTAATTTATCAATGTTCAAGGCACGCTCATCTTCTGATGTTCCTCTGAAAACGCCGAGTGCCGTAAAAATATTCTTGATCTCTTCGTTGTCGTAGATCTTGTATTCCATTGCTTTTTCAACGTTCAGGATCTTACCTCTCAAAGGAAGAATAGCTTGAAAAGCGCGGTTACGGCCTTGTTTGGCTGTCCCGCCCGCGGAATCTCCCTCGACTAAATACAACTCACACATAGAAGGATCGGACTCAGAACAATCGGATAATTTACCCGGCAAGCCTGTTCCTGTAAGAACACTCTTACGCTGAACCATCTCGCGCGCTTTACGTGCAGCGTGACGCGCCGTCGCAGCCAAGATCACTTTATCTACGATCGTACGTGCTTGTTTCGGATGTTCTTCCAAGTAATTCTGAAGCATTTCGCTCACCGCCTGATCTACCGCACCCATTACTTCATTATTCCCCAATTTGGTTTTGGTCTGTCCCTCAAACTGAGGCTCCTGAACCTTTACGGAGATAACCGCTGTCAACCCCTCACGAAAATCGTCGCCATTGATCTCAATTTTTACTTTGCTCAACAATCCGGATTTCTCAGCATACGATTTCAAAGTACGGGTCAACCCTCTTCTGAAACCGGCTAAGTGCGTTCCTCCTTCATGTGTATTGATGTTGTTCACATAAGTGTGAAGATTCTCAGAATACGATGTGTTGTACATCATCGCCACTTCCACAGGAATTGCGTTTTTCTCGCCTTCCATATAAATAACATCTTCAATCAGTTTTTCACGGGTTGCATCTAAGTAGGTCACAAATTCTCTCAAACCGCCTTCGGAATAATAATCTTCTGAAGGATGGTTTCCTGCATCATCTTTTTCGCGCAGATCGGTCAAAGTGATGTGAATTCCTTTATTCAGGTAGGCCAGCTCACGTAAACGGGCGGAAATGATGTCAAAATGGTATACAGAATGGGTAAAAATGCTCGTATCC
Organism: Bacteroidia bacterium; assembly: GCA_046594925.1. GTDB lineage: Bacteria > Bacteroidota > Bacteroidia > 2-12-FULL-35-15 > 2-12-FULL-35-15 > 2-12-FULL-35-15. The sequence goes on along the minus strand of JBKJQG010000315.1, from coordinate 2,521 downwards.
GGCAGGAAAGTGACAATGGTACCTCTATAATCGGTCGGTCCAACCTCTTTTACCGGGTATAAAGGCTTCCCTATGTTATACTCCTGGATGAATTCTTTCCCGTTCCGGTGAACGTTCACCGTCAGCAGGGTTGATAATGCATTCACGCAGGAAACCCCTACTCCGTGCAAACCACCCGATACTTTATAGGAATCCTTATCGAATTTACCCCCGGCGTGCAATACCGTCATAACGACCTCCAGGGCCGATTTTTTCTCTTTTGCGTGATAATCCGTCGGAATACCTCTTCCATCATCCTTCACGGTAACGGAGTTGTTCTCATTGATACTAACGTAAATATTCTTACAGTGACCAGCTAAAGCCTCGTCAATAGAGTTATCCACGACTTCATACACCAAATGGTGTAAGCCCTTCAGACCTATATCGCCTATGTACATAGCCGGACGTTTCCTTACCGCTTCTAAGCCCTCCAGTACCTGGATGCTGTCGGCCGAATAATCCGATGATTTTGCTAAATTTTCATTCACTGTTTCTTCCATAATTTTCGTGTCGTTTTTGGGCTATTTTTAATGCTAACAAATATAGCCATTCACCGCGTAAATAGTGGCATTTCGCAGGATGAAAAAGCCCTGCTTTTATTAACATTTAGTTAACAAAAAAAGCGCTTAAAATTTGGATAATTGGAGGATAGCTTTCTGAAAAAAACGGTTAAAAAGAGTACGACAATCCGCCCATGAATCCGATGCGTTGAGTCGGATAATTGTTGTAACGATAGTAACGGAAATTCGTGAGGTTATTGAAATTCAAAAAGAATCCCAACTTCTTATTGTAACGGTATTCCAATCCTATGTTCGCATCAAAAACTCCTTTCAATTCTTGCGCAACGACTTTTTTTCCGCCCGCCACAGTCGTATCTGAAACATAAGTCTTCGCATATTGATTGTCGAGGTAATACAGATCCACCCTTGCAACGATCTTTTCTCTCAGATTGTAATTCCCAGAAAGCGTGAACTGCATCTGTGGTTTGTACCAAGCTTTTTGTTCGGTCGCCATTTTGTAATTAAAATATTCTCCTCTCAAAAGGATCCTCAATTTCTCTCTTTGCTGATAAGCCACTTCTCCCTTAATCGATAAGATCTCTGCATCATCGTAGATCACGTCAAAACGGTTTCCTAAAAACCCTTTAGTATCGTTCACATACAAAGCCATGTCATTCACACTGGAATAGCCGACACGGGCGTCATAAGCGACTGTCGACGACAGCGTTCCTCTTAATCCTCCGAACACTTCGTATTTGTAATTGGAGTTCACCATTGCCAGATCTGATAACACAAACGGATTCTCGTCAGACAACGATTTATAACTGTTCTTCTGCAGTTTTCCGGATGCTCCTGCGTATGGAATTATGATGTCGTCGACAATGTTGTAACTCAAATCGATGTTGGGATAAAAATAAAATTTCGATTTCACAAAAACATCTGCTACTCCAGTCAACCCTATGCTTGCTCTGTAACGTTCTCCGGTTGCAATAAAATTCGGATTCAGCGTAATGATGGTATTGTTTGTAGTGTCGCTCAACGTTTTGTAATTATAATAATCTACCGAAGCGTTCACTTTCAACATTTCCTTCAGCACTGCTGTCTGCACATATCCACTCGCCTTGAAATTACTTTCGGAGGATTTGTAAGTATCCTGCAGGTTGTAATAATTCAGCTTCACATCGTGGTTGTAACGCTCTGCTTTGGGATAATGACTCTTCAATTCAACCTGACCTGCAAAACAATTGAAACGTTGTATCGTAGCCGCATCATTGTCTACGAATTGGAACAACGAATCATTGTATCCATAAAAATGCACCACGTTGCGTGTATAATCGAAATTGCCGGACAGTGTATGCTCCTTCAAGAATTTTTTTCCGTAAAGACTCGCTTCATTATCGCTAAATCCGCCGAAACCGTAATCGTCCAGTTTACTTTGTGAGGATAAATGTTTTAAACGCAATCCCCAGGCATATTCCTTGGACCGAAGGTGATTGTACCAAGCTTCTCCGTAGGGTGTTTTGTAATTCCCGAAACCAATCTTTACAAGACCGTTGTACAATTTTGTCAAGGGTTCCCCCACCATCTCTGCCGCTTCTATTGGTGCCACATCGTAAGCAGGCGTCATCTTTTTTGAATTGATGTTGTAGCCTTTCACGGTTAATTTTTTCGTGGAATCAACTATGGTCGGGCGATCGGTGATCTTACTTGCATCGGTTATAGCAGGACGGTATGTTCCAACGCTGATGATAAGCATGGAGTCCAACACGGTTTGCGCACAAAGTGCTGCTGCACTCAGTGAAAATGCCATCAAAAAACTGAATTTTAATTTGCTCTTATTCATGTTTTTGATCTCCTTCCTTTACCTCCGGTGTTGTTGCTCCGGGATCTGTAAATAACTTATTTTGCTTGTCGCTGTTTCCTTCAAACTCAACTTTGATAGGATCTTCGGACTTCTTCATCTGTTTCGCGGCTTCTTCCTC
>JBKJQG010000280.1:0-4065 GCA_046594925.1 Bacteroidia bacterium | reverse complement strand
GAACAAGCATTTTAGTTTTAATGCGAAAGAAAAACTATTGCTTTTATCTATTCCAAGTCTAATTTTTACCTACGTTCCCTATACAGAATCTTTGTTTTTCCTATTTTCGGCGATTTTAATCGTAGGGCTTTATAAGGACAGAAAATGGCTAATTTTTTTAGGTATTTTTGTCGGCTCACTGATTCGGCCCGTGACAATTATTTTTGTCCCTGCAATGATCTTTACTGAGTTGCTTTCAGATAAAAGTTACAAAGCAAAGATAGTGAGAGTGTTTTCGGTCGCGGTTCTTTCGATCTCCGCGTTATATCTGGTTGCTTTCTTTCAATACCTTCAGACTGACGTTTGGCTTGCCTATTATAAAGCACAATCCGTTCATTGGGACCGGGCTTTTCATATCCCTAAATTTCCTTTAACAACTTGGGGCGGACCAAGAAATATTTGGGCTGATGGGACTGCTTTTTGGTTAGGTTTAATAGCTATTTTCCTTTGCCTTGCTGCTTTCTTGAAGAAGCAGATTCGATTAAGAATGGATAATTCTATTTTATTTTCGCTTGCTTATCTGTCGGCCGCTACACTTCTCGTCTTCTTTTTCGACGGGTATGCAGATAACGGTGGAACTTCTATAATGGGCCTCAACCGGTACTTCTTCGCAACACCATTTTTTTTTATTGCCTTCCTTTATTTTTTACGAATGCCACAAATGGCCAACAAAACATATCTGTATGTCATACTTTCGTTGGTTTTTGTCTGGCTTTTATTCGGTGCTTACGGGCAGATTGATTGGCTCAATAGGACCAAAACATTAATATATTTTTCCATGTTGACGATTTCAGTATTCGGATGTGTCCTGCTATTGAATCATAAATGGTTCTTAGAGAATAGGCTTTGGGTGTTTCTGTACCTCGGAAATTGTTTACTGCAGATATACTTACTGTGCCGCTTTCTCAAAGGTGATTGGGTTGGTTAATTAAATGTGAAATGACTATTTTAAAACCAAAAATATTTCTATTTCTTTTACTTCCTGTCTGCATTTTTCTAACCTTCAACAAGCACAGCAAGGACAAGCAGAATTCCTATCACGGAGTAATCTGGTCGGATGCTGCAGGCTATTATGTTTACAACCCGATGTGGTTCATTTACGGCAACGATGCTTCTGCGTTTCCCGACAGCATTGAGGCGCGGACAGGGTTTGGATTTAAGTTAAATAAACAAAACAACAACGTCGTTACTAAATATCCTTGTGGTGCCGCCATTCTTCAGGCGCCTTTTTTTCTGATGAGTCATGTCCTTGCAAAGCCACTCGGCTATGAAGCGGATGGCTTTTCCCGCATCTATGCTTTCGGTTTGTTCTTTTCAGGAATCTGTTATTGTTGCCTCGGTTTGTTTTTTCTCAGCAAATTCCTGTCAAGGTATTTCTCATCCCTCATCTCCATTGCAGCTCCCCTCCTCTTCCTGGCCGGAACGAATTTGTTTTATTACAGCATTGATGCACCTGGAATGTCACACGTATATTCTTTCTTTCTATTCAGTCTCATCATCAGCCTATCGCCCTATATGCTTGCTCGGCCGGATCTAAAATACTACCTCCCCTTTATAATCGCTCTCTTTCTTGTTGTTTTGATTCGTCCTACAAACGTCTTCATAGCACTTTTTCCGATCTTCTTCCATCTTGATGAGAAGAAACAGATCGTGGAAAGGTTGAAATTCATTTTCCGCCAGAAGAAGGCTTTGTTAATCTCTGTTCCCCTTGGATTTTTGGTCTTGCTTCCTCAGCTCCTTTATTGGAAAGAAACAACCGGGACTTATATTTCTTATACATACGGAGAAGAAGGTTTTGATTATTTGACAGCACCCAAGCTCCTGGAAGTATGGTTCAGCACGAATAACGGGTTGTTTACTTATACCCCACTTCTTCTGCTATCTCTGGCCGGTATTGCCTTGTTGATCAAAAACAAAAGGATCTCCGGTTATTTTTATGCGGTAATGTTTCTTTTGGTCAGCTATGTTTTTGCAAGCTGGTGGAACTGGTGGTTCGGCTGTTCCTTTGGTGCGAGGAGTTTTGTTGAATATTACGCTTTATTCATCATTCCGTTTTCCTATTTATTGAAAAATGCTGAAAGCAAAACTCCGAAGGCTATACTCTGTGTTTTGATAGGCTTTTGCATTTATCTGAACCTCGACATGGAATACTATTACGACGGCTGTTTTTACGGAGAGACCTGGGATTTCTCCACCTATTTTAAGTTGCTCAATTCTTAAAGTTTTTCTAAATTTACAGCACAATTTTACCGATCAGTTATAATCAACAATATATAATTTTTTAGAATATGGGACGTGTATTTGAAAAGCGTAAGTATAAAATGTTTGCCCGCTATGATAAAATGGCGAAAGGCTTTACGAGGATAGGAAAAGAGATTGCGATAGCGATCAAGCTGGGCGGCGGGGATCCTGATGGGAACTCACGTTTGCGTGTGGCCATCCAAAATGCGAAAGGCTTGAACATGCCGAAAGTGAACATTGACGCTGCGATCAAAAGAGCCACTTCAAAAGATTCTTCCAACTTGGAAGAAGTGGTTTACGAAGGAAAAGGCTTGTATGGAATTGCCATCCTGATTGAATGTGCAACGGATAACCCAACACGTACTGTAGCAAACGTGCGCATGAACTTCAACAAATATGGCGGAGAATTGGGTAAAACAGGCTCTCTCGACTATTTATTCGACCGTAAGGGTGTATTCCGCATTAAGAGCGAGAATGTAAACATGGAAGAGCTGGAATTCGAATTGATCGATTTCGGTGCCGATGAAATTGAAAACGATGAAGAGGAGATCGTGATTTACGCGGCTTTTACAGATTTCGGAAAGATGCAGAAAGCCTTGGAATCGAAAAAACTGAACATCATCAGTTCAGAATTGGAAAGAATCCCGAACACAACCGTGGAATTAACAGATGCGCAAGTAGAAGAAGTGATGAAACTGGTTAGTAAGCTGGAGGAAGATGATGATGTACAGACGGTTTATCACAATATGAAATAGTCAATTTGGAAATTTGCCAGTTTGCTAATTTGGAAATTGAGATGGATTTAGGAATCGGAGAAATTCGGTTCCTTTTTATGTTTTGGAAATTAAACCCAGGCTTAGGGATTCTTTCTTTTTGATCATGTAAAAAGAAAGAAAGGAGAAAGCACCTTAAATTCGGATGTGACTCGACACCTATTCATTCAGATGAAAAAGCGTCAACCCTGAAATCGGTGTTTCAGTAATAGTCCCAATAGAAACACCTTTATCCAAAGCAACTGCTCTAAGAACATTGCTGTAATAAAAAGCAACCGAGCCAGTAAGGCTTAATTGAACTTCGGTGTGCTTTTCGTATTTGCAGATGTATCTATCGAAGAACTGACTGAAGCAGTCCGCTGTGATGTCGATGATGTATTGCTCTTTCAGGTTCTGGTAAATGAACTTACTGAAAGAAGCTAAAAAACGGTTGGGCATCGGTTGACGGTAAACCGCGTCAATGATGTCGTCTTTGCTCAAGTGAAATTTTGTAACAAACCTTTCTGAAAGTTCCTTTGGAAGTTCATCATTCAAAAAAGCCTGAACAAAGGTCTTTCCGATATGTGCCCCGCTGCCTTCATCGCCCAGGATAAAACCGGAAGAAGTTCTATTCTCTGCTATTTTATTTCCATCGTAATAACAGGTGTTTGCTCCCGTTCCCAAGATGGCTGCAAGGCCCGGAGTTGTTCCGCAAAGTGAGCGGGCTGCTCCGAGCATGTCGGAGTTGACTTCAATTTTCGAGCTTTGAAAAAGCGCCGACAAAGCTGTTTCTACTATTTTCTTTTTTTCTTCTACCCTGCAACCGGCTCCGTAAAAAAAGAGGTCGGGGTTTGCATTTAGGGTCGGAATGCTCAATTGTGGGATTAATTCCGTAGAGAGCATCTGCTTGATCTGCTCCGTATCATTAAAATACGGATTGATCCCCTGGGTCGCGAATTGATGAATCTTCTTGTTCCCATCAATAAGCCGCCAACCGGTTTTGGTGGAGCCCCTGTCTGCTATAAGGATCATT
>JBKJQG010000153.1:0-23604 GCA_046594925.1 Bacteroidia bacterium | reverse complement strand
TCTACAAATTCCTCCCTGAAGGTTTTCTTTTTATTATGATGAGCCTCCTGATTTTTTACATATTGAACCAAACGGTCTTTTTCTTTAAATGAGTATGTGAAAGCTCCATAACCATCTTGCCAACCATCAAATTTCGGAAAAAGCTTTTCAGTTTTGATGTATTGTGTACTTGCCAATTTAATATTAAATTAAAAATAAGAAAAAACTCCAATACACTTTCTTCTGTTGATCTAAAAACAGGAGACTTTGTGAAACTTAACGAAACTATCGAGGGCAAGGGCAAGGACAAATAAACATAAAACAAAAGCCCCGAATCTCTTCGGGACTTTTATTAATTCTTTTCTATCGCCTCACCAATGAGCCTTCCTTCAATCAAAAAACCATCGTGTCCGTACGGAGAATCGATTTCAACGAATGTTGAATTGGGAATGTATTGAGCCATGATCTTTTGTTCGGCAACCGGACAAAGATGATCGCTGCTGATGCCGATGATAATAGTTTTGATCTGAATGCTTTTCAAGGCAGTTGCCAATGTGCCCCGTCCGCGCGCCACGTTATGCGAATCCATCGCCTTGGTCAGAATCCAATAGCTGTAGGCATTAAAACGCTTTACCAGTTTTTCTCCCTGGTAATTAATGTATGAACTTGCTTTGAAATTATCGAGTTTCTGCTCTTCGTCTGTCTGTGTTTTCACAAAAGCATCGTAATTCCGGTAAGTCAACATTCCAATCGCACGTGCCGTCTTCAGGCCTCTTGCACCGGCTTGCTGTGTCTCCTCTTTCCAGGTCAAATCGGTTTCAATTGCCAATCGCTGTGCGGTGTGGATTGCAATTCCCCAAGCAGATTCCTGAGCGCCGGTAGCCACAAGGACCAGGTTATCAAAGATAGCAGGTTCCATTAAAGCCCATTCGATAACCTGATAGCCGCCCATAGAACCGCCTATAAGGGTATGTATTTTTTCTATTCCCAGATGTTTGCGCAAAAGGATGTGTGCCTGAACCATATCGCGGATTGTCACTTGCGGAAAGGCACTGAAGAAAGGAGTTTGCGTTTCGGGATTGATGCTCAGCGGTCCGGAGGAGCCGTAACAAGAACCAATGATGTTGGCGCAGACAATGAAGTGCGTTCTAGGATCAACTGTTTTTCCTTCGCCCACGAGCGAACTCCACCAGTCCGAAACATCACTGTTTGCTGTTAGCGCGTGGCAGAACCAAACTACATTGCTTTTGCTTTCGTTGAGCGTTCCATACGTATGGTACACTACATCCAGCGTGGACAATGTTTGTCCGTTTTCCAGCTTTAATGGCTGGCGGTATGTGAAAAACTGTTTACTCATTTTAACCGAAGCAAAACTAATGAAAATCCAACCAATTAATTACCTCCAGCGCATTATTCGCTTTAGCTAATTAGTTAGGTAGTTTTTGCTGGGATTAAAAAGGACAGAATAGGTTAGGGTAAAGCCAATGGATCTGACCGCAGACAAAACAAGAAAATCTTTGGCTGTATTTTTCCACAATTTACGAGATGCTTTTTTTCTACTATAATATTCATCTGCATCCATTTCATCTGAATAAGCATTAAATTTTTATAGTTTTTGTTTGCGAATAGAAAGGAACTCCAGTTTTGTAGTTGTTTGTACTACATATCTTGTAGTTTCTGCTTTTGCAGGGCTTGGGAGTTCAATTATATCTATGACAAAATTTCGGAAATGTGTTTTTTTATTTATCTTTATATAACTAGCGAAGGGCAATAATCAATGTTTTTTATATCCATTAGCACTCCGGTCTATGACGACTGCTCTATTTGATTTTACCGCGTAGATATAAATACTGAATTTACTTTTTTTGTTAAAGAACAACTCAAAGAATTAAATCTTATCATGAAGCAAACTCTATTAACCAGTCTCCTGTTAGACCAAAGCAAAGACCTTATTTGGATGATTAACATGGACTTGCAGTTGGTTTATGCCAATAGAAGGTATCTCAGCCTCATGAAAGAAATGACCGGGGAGGAAAAGAAACTGAACGAATCTGTATTTGTCGAAGGCTTCGGTGAGGGATATGTTGAGGAATGGAAAGCCTATTATAACAGAGCACTTAAAGGAGAGTATTTTGAAATAGAAGAGCATTTCCATCATGTAGGATCAAATGAAATTCAATATGGGCAAATTACTTTTGAACCTTTAGTCGGAGCCGATGACAAAATTGTTGCAGTAGCTTGTCGATCAAAAGATATAACGGACATCCTAAAGAAAAAAAACGAACAGGAAGAAGAAATTATTCAAAGTGAGCAGCGGTTTAAAGCCTTAGTGCAAGAGGGATCTGACCTGATTGGAATATTAGACGCTGAAGGTAAGTATGCTTATGTGAGCCCCACAAGCACATCTATTTTGGGTATAAGTCCTGAAGAATTTATTGGAAAAAGTCAATTTGAATTTATCCACCCTGAAGACGCAGAAGGAGTTTTATCGAGTTTGCAGAAAATGTCGACCGAAAATTGGGTAATGGTTGAACCCTTTCGCTTTCAAAATAATAAAAAAGAATGGAGATGGATTGAAACGGTGTTGACGAATATGTTAGACAATACGGCCGTGAAAGGTATTGTGGCCAATTCCAGAGACATCACGGAAAAAGTAAATGCCTTAAAACAAGTGGAGGCAAATGAACTATTTAACCGCCCCGTTTTGGAAAGCAGCCCCGATTGCTTTAAAGTATTAGACATAGAAGGGCGAGTTCAGTATATGAATTTCAACGGGCTTTGCCTCATGGAGATCGATGATTTTGGCTCCTTAAAAGATAAAAAATGGTGGACGCTTTGGGGCAGTGAAAACGAGGCATTGGTTAAAGCAGCTGTAGATAAAGCATTGGCAGGGGAGACTTCACAGTTTACGGCATTTTGCCCTACTGCCAAAGGCACACCTAAATGGTGGGATGTGATGGTATCGCCTGTAATGAACCCCGGAGAATCCGTGCAGCAAATCATTTCTGTTTCAAGAGATATTACCGAGCGCAAAAAAGCAGAAGAAACACTAAAGCTAAGCGAAACAAGGCTCAATGAAGCCCAAGCTCTTGTGCAGATGGGAAATTGGGAAATTGGTTTATTAACGAATATCCATACGTGGGCGAACGAGCTATACCGGATATATGGAATTGAAAAAATATCGCCTTCTCAGGAATTGTTTTTATCCTATATGCACCCTGATGATACAGCCATGGCACAGGAAGTTATGGCGCGGGCCTTTGAAACACTCCAACCGGGATCTTTCAAATTCCGTTTTATTCCCGAAAAGGGTATGGTAAGGTTTGGATATTCGGAGTGGAAATTTGAATTTGACACTAGCGGGCAGCCACGGCGGCTTTACGGAATTGTGCAGGACATTACGGAAAAGGCAGAGGCTGAAGAAGCGATAAAGAAGTTGACGGAATTGAATCGGCAAACCAGCAGGCTTGCCAAAATTGGAAGCTGGGAATTGGATTTAGTGAATCAAAGTCTGTTTTGGTCAGAAGAGGTTCACCATTTGCATGAAACAGACCCCGAATCATTTGTGCCCCAACTGGAAACGGCCATCAATTTTTACAGAGAAGATTTTCGCGAAATGGTGCAGTTAAATGTTGGAAATTCTATTGCCACTGGCGAGCCATTTGATTTTGAAGCTGTTTTGGTGACGACTAAAAAGAAAGAAGTGTGGGTGCGTGCCGTTGGGAGCTCTGATTTTGTCGACGGGGTCTGCACCAGAATTTATGGAAGCTTTCAGGATATAAATGCAATCAAAGAATCCGAAAACAGGCTTCACTCTCTTTCAGAGAATCTCCCTGGCGTAGTATATCAATACCTCATTCATCCGGATGGGACGGACTCTTTAAGTTATGTCTCCGGATCTGTTGAACAAGTGTGGGGTTTTACAGCTAATGAAGTGCTAGGGAATTTAAACCTTGTATGGGATCAAATTAAGGCTGGAGGGGACTTTGAAGAGGTCAAGGCAAGCATAATGAAATCGGTTCAAACAAAATCTAGATGGACTTGTCGCTTAAAATATGTTTTGCCAACCGGAGAAGTTCGTACACAGTTAGGTACCGGAACACCTACTTTTTTGGCAGACGGGACCATCGTGTACAACTCAATTACACTTGACATCACACAAGAGGTAAAAAATGAGGAACTTTTAGAGCAGGTAAACAAGCTGGCGAAGATTGGCAGCTGGGAAGTGGATATGCTTCAAAATAAGCCCACTTGGTCGAAGATGATTCACAACATTCTGGAAACAGATCCCGAGCACTATGTTCCGGATATGGAAAGCACCATGAGTTTTTACCGTGAAGATTTTCGTGCCTTGGCACAATCCGGGTTAATGGATTGTATAGAAAGAGGTATTCCAGTTGACTTTGAAGCGGTAATGGTTACCGCCAATAAGAAAGAAAAATGGATTCGTTTATTAGGAAACGTGGAAGTGGTTGATGGCAAGCCTACTAGAATCTATGGTAGTATGCAAGACATTCACGACCTTAAAATGGCTGAAGAAAAGCTGGTGGATAGCGAGCAAAAGTATCGTCTACTTGCTCTTCAGTTGCAATTGCAACAAATCCATCTTACAAATGCACAAGCGGTGGCTAAAGTAGGCAGTTGGGAAACCGAATTGGCTACTTTAAGCATAATATGGTCTGATGAAACCTACCGCATTTTTGGAACAGATAGAGAAAGTTTTAAGCCTACGCACAAGAAATTTCTGGAATATGTTCATCCCCTTGACAGAGACAAAGTAGATAAAGCTTTCACGGATTCACTAAGGGCCTCTATTCCTTCTAATAATGTGATTGAACATCGCATAGTAACACTATCCGGGGAGGTGAAAGTTGTAGAAGAGCGCTGGAAACTAACGTATGATGAGAAGGGCGAGCCACTTTTGGTTATAGGCAGTTGCCAGGACGTTACAGAACGCAAGAGAGCAGAAGAGCTTACGCTGCTCGCAAACGAACGATTTGAAAAAGTAACTGAGGCAACCAATGATGCCATTTGGGATTGGGATATTGTTAAGAAAACATTTTACCGCTCTAACGCCATTGAAAGATTTTTTGGAAAAGGAGCTTTAAAGTCATTTAAAGAGCATGATTTCTGGAAAGATAATTTTCATCCGGATGATCTTCCCCAAATTAAGAAAAGCATTCAACAAGCAATTGCTAACCCCTCAACAAGCCGTTGGGAATTAGAATATAGGGTATTTAATGAACACAAGGAAATACTTTATGTGATAGACAGGGGTGTAATTATTAGAAATAGCGAAGGGCATGCAATTCGCATGGTAGGGGCTATGACCGATATTTCTGAGCAAAAAAGAATGACTTCAGAATTAAGTGAGCTAAACGAAACACTTCAAAAGCATTCACTTGAACTTGAGCGCTCCAATGAAGAATTAGAGCAATTTGCTTTTGTTGCTTCTCATGATTTGCAAGAGCCCCTTAGAATGATTTCCAGTTTTATGGAGCAATTGAAACGAAAATATGGGGAACACCTTGACGAAAAGGCGCTCCAGTACATTCATTTTGCAACAGATGGTGCAAGAAGGATGAAGCAAATTATCCTTGATCTGTTGGAGTATTCTAGATCAAATAAGCCTACAGAAGGAAAAGAAGAAATAGATTTGAATGAGGTGTTTTCTGAATTTAGTCAGCTAAGAAGAAAACTTATTTTAGAAAAAAATGCTTCCGTTAAATCAAATGTTCTGCCTACATTAAACACCTATAAAGTGGCTGTCACGCAGATACTTCATTGTTTACTTGATAATGCACTCAAGTACTCCGTAGAAGGAATTCCTCCAATAGTAGTGCTTCGTGCGGTAGAAAATGAAAATGAATGGGAGTTTTCCATCGAAGACAATGGAATCGGAATCGACCCACAATTCTATGATAAGATATTTATTATTTTCCAGCGACTGCATAACAAGGATGAGTATGCCGGCACTGGAATAGGTCTTGCTCTTGCCAAAAGACACGTAGAGTTTTTAGGCGGACGCATTTGGTTAGACTCGAAACCAGGAGAAGGCACCCTGTTTTATTTCACAATTCCTAAAAATTGATAAGATGGACAATCAACACCTGAAACTCGCGCATATCCTTTTGGTGGAAGACAATCCAGGGGATATCTTACTAACACAAGAAGCATTCGAACAATGCAAAATAAGGACGATAATCAGTGTTGCCAAAAATGGTAAAGAAGCTCTTGACTTTCTGTTTAAGAGAGGCAAATTTGCTGATGTAGAAAAGCCAGATCTTATTCTTTTGGACATCAACATCCCCATATTCAATGGCCACGAGGTCTTAAGGCAGATCAAGTCCGATCCCATTCTCAAAAAAATTCCGGTAATTATGCTCACAACTTCCTGCAATCAAAAGGATATCACCGAAGCTTATCAGCACAACTGTAATTGCTATGTGAAGAAGCCTCTCGAAATGGATGAGTTTTTGAGTGCCATTTTAAAAATTGAGAGATTTTGGTTGCAACTAACTACATTGCCAAAATAAATTGGGAAGCAAATAGAGGCCTATTTGTAAGGGATTTCTATCTGAATAGTGCAGCCATTATTGAAAGATGAAATGACATTTATTTTGCCGGAAAATAGTTCTACCCGCCTTTTCATGTTTGCCAATCCAATACCAGGTCTAACGCTGTTAGGATTAAAACCAATACCATCATCTACTATTTTTAAATGGATTGCGTCGTCAATTTGTAAGATGACATCGATGTTGTTTGCAAACGAATGTTTCGCAATATTCCTTAATTGCTCTTGCAAGATCCTATATAAGGTGAGTTGAATTTCCTGGCTTAAAGAGTGTTCCTCTATGGCAGGCGGATAATTTTGAGAAATTTTATACTTGTTGTCAATGTTGAAATTTGTCAGTAACAAATTAAACATTTCGCGTATGGATTTATCATCAAAAAACACCGGCGCTAATTGATGAGACAGGGCACGAATCTCTTTCGAAGCAAGAGAAATATACTCTTGACATTGATTAAAATATTCAACATTTGATTCGGAGGCGGACTTCTTTAAAGTTCCCAGTATCATTTGAGTGGCGGCCAGTATTTGGCATACATTGTCATGCAGTTCGCCTCCAATTTCATATCTCTCATTCTCTTGCGCTTTTATAATTGCCTTTGTGATTTTGTTTTCGACTAAAGTTTTTTCCGTTACATCATTTGCAATGACCATCCGGAAGGTTTTATCTCCAAGCTGAATTGGCCCGCTCTGGACTTCAACATCAATTAATTCCCCTGATTTTTTTGAGTGTCGGATGCTTCCTTTATTTGCACCTTTATTCTCCTTGGTAATTGCTTCAATTGTTTCTCTTAGTTTCGAACGATCTTCTTCAGGTCTGATATCCAAAATGGTCATGTTTAGAAACTCCTCTTCACTAAACCCATAATGCACAACCGCTGCTGTATTAACTTGGATAATTTTAAGTGTTTCAGAATCGTACACCCACATGGGCTGCGGACTAAGATAAAATAAGTTGCTATATCTTTTTTCTGACCTTACGAGCTCTATGGATGCATTTTTTCTTTCGATACTGTAAAGAATGCTTTTGCATAAAGAGGAAGAAGTGATTTCGTCCTTCAGTAAATAGTCTGTTATTCCCAAAGAAAGGGATTGGATGCTAAAATCAATATTTACATAGCCGGTTAAAGCAATGATAGGGCATTCAAGACCGAACGAAAGCATCTCTTCGATTAATGCTTTTCCATTATTATCCGACAGTGATAAGTCTAATAAAATAGCGTCATACCGTATTTTATCAGTGTCTAGTAATAATTTAGCAGTCGAAAATGTTTTTGCATTCGTAATTTCAGGCGCAGAAAACTCTTCCTGCAAATAGTCTTCAACAAGCGTGAAATCCCCTACATTGTCTTCGATGACTAAAAAGTTGTATTTCTTTTTATTTTTTAGCATGGATAAATTTGTTGCTAAAGGTGGCAGTTTGGCCTTTTTGTGACACAGGATTAATGTGTTTGTTCTTGCATAAAATGATTGTTAAAGCTTATACAAAGTAAAGGTTTGTTAAGGCAAAAATAAATAGAGAAGGATATAAGTTGTTTGTAGTAGTTTGTACTACATGGCGAAAATGCTTGCTATACAAGATTGTTGCGTATGGCATAGTTTACTAGCTCTGCATTGTTTTTCATCCCCATTTTCTCCAGAATTCGGGTGCGATATGTACTAACGGTAGACACGCTTAAAGACAGCTCGTCTGCAATCTCAGAAACAGTTTTCCCTGCTGCAAAAAGAAGCAGCGTCTGATATTCTCTATCCGACAAAAGTTCATTTATTGCTACTTCATCAGGGTTTCCTAGTTGGTTAGCCATTTGCTCAGCTACTTCCGGGGTGATGTATTTTTTTCCCGATAAGATAAGTCGAACAGCCTTCGCAAGCTCTCCGTCAGGGGCATCTTTTGACAGATATCCATAAGCTCCTAATCTTAACGCACGCACAGCCATTTGTCCTTCTTCGTGCATGCTAAAAACGAGTGTCTTCAGCTGTAACGTCTTGTCTTCCTTCAGCTGTTTAAGCGTTTCCAGTCCGTTGCGTCCAGGCATATTTATATCCATAATCAGTAAATCCCAATTACTTTCCTTGATTTTGGCAAACACTTCATTCGCATTGCCTGCTTCGCCAAATTCTACTTCTTGAAATTCGGCCGAAAGCATTAATTTAACTCCCTTGCGTATTGCCGGATGGTCATCAGCCAATAATATTTTCAACATATTACCTATGATTTGAGATGGAATTGCAAGGAAAATTTAATTCCCGTATAGCAAAAATAAGCCTAATTTTTTGATTACAAAAGCACCTGGTAATATATATTGTTAAGGGCTGCTATCGCTATTTTTGGAATAAGAAAGTTCATTTCTTTTCTTAAATTTGCTATGATTGGAATAAGTAACCAGAGCCAAAGACATAAATATGTGGAGGTTTAACTGTGATTGAAACCCGATTGAATAGAGTGTTTTTCGACGTTGCTTAAAATGTCACCAATGGAAAAAAAATGAAAATAGAACTTAAAAGACTTGATGATGCATTTCACTTTGAAGCGACAAGCGAGACTGGCAATACTGCACAGATGGATGCCGGCGAAAATATCGGAGGGCACAACAAAGGAGTAAGGCCGATGCAGATGTTGCTGATGGGTTTGGGCGGGTGCAGCGCCGTCGACATTGTCTTGATCTTAAAAAAGCAGAGGCAAGTGATCGAGGATTTTTCGATCAGTATTGAAGGTGAACGGGAACAGGGAAAAGAGCCATCGCTTTGGGAAACTATTCAAGTGCATTTTAAATTCAAAGGGCAGATCGATAAAGAAAAAGCCGAACGTGCAGTTGAGTTGTCGATGAAAAAATATTGTTCGGTCTCCAAGACATTGGAAATAGCCGGTGCGAAGATCACTTATAAAGTCAGCGTCAATGAAGAAATTTGAAACCAATGCCATCCGCACACAGTCGGAACGTACTGAGAACAGAGAGCATTCTGTGCCTTTGTACCTCACATCCAGTTTTACATTCGAGGATGCGGAACAGATGCGCGCACTGTTTGCCGAAGAACAAGAAGGAAACATTTACAGCCGTTTCAGCAATCCGAATTCTTCGGAATTAATCGAGAAGGTGTGCCAAATGGAAGGCGCTGAAGCGGGCTATGCCACGGCTTCCGGCATGTCAGCGATTTTTGCGAGTTTCATGGCGTTCCTGAAAAGTGGAGATCATATTTTGTCGGCCAGTTCCATTTTCGGCTCTACGCATACGGTCATCACCAAATTTTTACCGAAGTGGGGCATCGAGCATTCTTATGCCGACATGAACAAGCCGGAAACTTGGGAAAAACTGATCAAAAAGAACACAAAGATGATCTTTGTGGAAACGCCATCCAATCCGGGTCTCGACATTATCGATCTGGAATGGTTGGGAATGCTGGCGAAAAAACACAACGTCATTTTGAATGTCGACAATTGTTTTGCGACACCATTTTTGCAGCAGCCGATAAAATACGGAGCACATTTGGTGACACATTCTGCTACGAAGTACTTGGACGGACAAGGAAGAGTGCTTGGGGGAATTGTCGTAGGTAAAAAAGAGTTAATAAAAGAGATCCACACATTTTGCAGAAGTACCGGTCCGGCTTTATCCCCATTCAATGCCTGGACACTTTCAAAAAGCTTGGAGACATTAGCCATCCGTATGGAGCGCCATTCACAGAATGCCCTCAAGTTGGCTGGGTTGTTAGAGAATCATCCGGATGTGGAACAAGTGCGTTATCCTTTCTTGCTGTCGCACCCTCAATTTGAAATAGCAAAGAAACAAATGAGCATGGGAGGAGGCATTGTGACCTTCGAAATAAAAGGAGGAATAGAAAGAGGAAGAAAGTTTCTGAATGCTTTGCAGATGTGTTCCCTGACGGCAAATCTGGGCGATACACGAACCATCGCGACTCATCCGGCATCGACTACACATGCAAAACTAACGGAAGAAGAACGAAAAGAAGTGGGCATCACTCCGGGAATGGTAAGGATCTCCGTCGGGTTAGAGAACATTATTGATATCGTTTCGGATATTGAGCAGGCTTTGGCGCAATCACGCTAGGGATAGAATGCTGATGACGCGAATTTTGCGAAGGTAACAGTCCCGAGGCGTGGAGATTCGCGCGCGCTGCATAAAATTTCAAACCCCTTGTCATCCGTTTTTGGGGTCATCCGCGGACCATTCCGGTGCAGCAGATTTTACAACTTCAACCCCATGAAGAGTACATCATCAATCTGATCGTAACCGCCTTTCCAATCATTAAAATATTTTTCAATGATCATTTCTTGTTTTGCTATCGGAAGTGATTGGATCTCTTCCATCAAAGCTCTTACGCTGGCAATTTTTAATTTCTTTCCTTCGTCTCCGCCAAACTGATCGGGGTAGCCGTCGGTGAAAAGATAAATGATATCGCCTTTGGAAAGCTGTATGTCTTTTGTTTCGTATTGCTTCCCTTCTGCAGTATTCTTTTTGAGCATCACCAGTTTCTGATCCTTGGAAACAAGGACCGGACGTTTTGTTGATGCAACACGCAGAAAATTTGTCTTCAGGTTGATCTCGCAGATCACCACATCCACGCCGTCTTGAGTATGATGATGTTCTCCATCCTCTTGTTTCAAAAGTATTTTGATCTCCTCTTCCAGGATGGCCAGAGAGAAGGCAGGGGAGTCGATCCCTTTTCTCGACACGATGTTTTTCAATAACGTGCTTCCGATCATGCTCATAAACGCTCCGGGCACTCCGTGGCCTGTGGCATCGGCACAAACTACAATTAAAAAATCACCGTATTTCTTGAACCAATAGAAGTCACCACTTACAATGTCGCGAGGCTGAAAAAAGATAAATGATTCAGGAACGATCTTGTGCAATGCTTCCAAATCAGGAAGAATGGCATCCTGGATTCGCTTTGCATAACGAATACTGTCAGTGATGTCCTTGTTCTTCTTTTCGATTTCTTCTTTTTGAAAGATCACCTCTCTTGTTTTTTCGTTCAGCGCTTTTTGTAATTCCAACTCAAATTTTCGGTGATTGCGTTCACGCACCTTTATCAGCAGATAGAAGGAATAGATGACGGCCGCAATGCAGAGGATGATGAACCAGGGACGCTTCCAGATTGGCGCTGCAATCTTGATCGTAATGCTGAACGGAGATTGGTTACTCACTCCATCGTTGTTGAATGCTCTTAATAGGAATGTGTATTCTCCGTCGCTCAGTTTCCCGTACTGTGCGAATGAGTTGCTTGTCTTGTCGGACCAATCTACATCGTATCCTTCCAGCTTATACTGAAACTGAATGTGTGTGCTTGATTTGAACGTGATGCCGACAAAATCTATTCTCAACCTATAATTGTCATAAGGAAGAACGGTGTCGCGTGTAAAGTCTACTTCTTTGTCGTTGATTTTGAAAGAGGTCACATTCACGATGGGAGGAATCAGATTTTTTACATCTTTGTGCGGATCGAATTTCCCGCTTCCCAATGTGGTGCCGAACCAAGTATATCCTTCGTAGTCGGTGAAGGAGGCTGTATAGTTACAATCTCCGGGAAGACCTTCATTCTTGTCGAAAACATCGATCTCGTTTTTTTCGGTCTTGATTCTACTCAGGCCCATGCGGTGTCCCACCCAGATGTTGTTGGATCCATCCTGAACGATGCTGTAGCAGTAGTTGGATTTCATTCCCTTCTCAACGGTGAACTTTGCAACAACCGTGTCTTTTATTTTGAACACCCCATTGCCCAACGTGCAGATCCAAATGTTGCGCTTGTTGTCTTCGAGAATGCCACTCACGTTCATCAGATCGGTGCCGTTAAAGATCTGGATGTTCTTGATCTCATCAGTAGCATCGATGTAGGAAATGTAATTGCTGTGCGTTGCCACCCAGAGCTTGTTGTCGGCACTCAGGATGATCTGATTAATGTTGTTATGTGTCAGTCCGCTTTCTGTGGTGAAGTGCGAGGTGATCTTTGCTTTCGGTTCCAATTTAAAGATGCCGCCTTTTGTCGCGATCCAGATCACATCTTGGTTTCCTGTTATGGAATTGATGGAGCGGCAAAGTTGATCGTCGTTCAAAGACAACCTGCTGAAGCGGTTCTTCTCAATGTCCATTTTGTAGGCGCCCTGACTGGTGGTTCCGATGATCAGGCTGTTAGAATCCAACTGAAAGATGCATGTCACTTTGTCGTCCACAAAACCGTTGCTCCGTGAAAAGAATTCCCATTTTTCTTTGGGACCGGGAACAACTTTTGCCAGCCCGTTCTCAACGCCGAACCATTTTGCGTTTTTGTTCACAAGGATGGCGGTGGTGCTGTTGCTGTATAATTTGTTTTGATGGGAATAAAATGTAAAACAATTGTCCTGAAGCTGAACCAATCCTGTCCCATAAGTTCCGATCCAGATGTTTCCTTCGTGATCGGCATAAACGGTTTTTGTGTATTTGTTTCCCAGTCCGCTTTCTTCGGAGAATTGATAAAACTCTTCGTATTTCAAGGAGCTGCTGGAAAGGATCAGTTTGATCACTCCTTCACCGAAGGTGGCAATCCAAAGGTTGGAGAGCTTGTCCTCATAAACATCCTGCACGTTGTGGATCGCCACAGAGAGGTCGCTTCCTGTGTTCGAGGCCGAGAATGCTTGTTTGTTCATCGGACCAGGTGTCAGCAAAAATAAGCCTTGGTCTTCGGTGCCTACCCAGAAGCTTCCTGAATTATTTTTTTTGATCAAGCAATTGACCTTCGTCTCCGGGATGGCCTTGATTGCTTTGAGAAAGACAGGTTTGCGTTTGTCGCCTGCGAGATCGTAGAGCATCAATCCTTCGCTGGTGCCGACCAGCAGCTGGCTGTTTTTGGTGAGTCCCAATGAAAAGATGGTGAACTGATTGAACTCCATTTTGAAGACGTCCACTTCAAATGCCTTGCTGATGCGGAATATTCCATCGTTCTGAGTGGCACACCAAACGCCTCCGTGGTCGTCGGAAATGATGGATGTGACAGGGCTTTTGGAAAAGCCGCTGGTGTTGATCACTTTAAATTTCTTGCCATTATAGTAAGTGATGCCTCCCTGATTGTGTCCCATCCATAGGTTGCGGGCATTGTCTCTGAAACTGGACGTCACAAAATTTTCGGCGAAACCATCATTGGAATAAAAAGTCTTAAAACTTATACCATCAAATTTGCAGGCTCCGTCGCCGGTTCCCGCCCATAGATAGCCATTTTTATCCTGATTGATGGTGTAAATATACGGTTGGGTAATGCCGTTGTCGATGCCATACGGTTTGATCTGATAGGCTTGTGAAAAGGCGAGGGAAGAGAAGAACAGTGCTCCTGAAAAAGACAAATATGTTTTGAACAATGTTTTCAATAGCGGAATGTTTCTAGTAAGGACTTGTTTTTTTCTTCTGCTTGAACTGAATTTTGCTATTGTTTTGCGGCACTCCACCAATGGGAACGGTATAGATCGGCAGGAGATTTCCATCCTGGTTGGTCACATACAAAGTCACATTGTTATTCTTGATCTGTCTTTTTTTGTTTTTAATGAACTGCACATCCAAGGTCGTCTTTTTTTCTTTCTCCACGATCAAATGGCTGGTGTTTTCCCAGACATTGTCTCCAGAGGATTTGCTGAGTTCTCCTTTTTTCACCATGGAAACCACATTGACATTTCCATCATTGTCGAAATCAAAGTTCGACAGGCGGATAGAGTATACATTCTGTTCAATATAAGGATAAAGGTGGGCCACGTCTTTTTGTGAATCAGATAAACGAAAAGTGTATTCAAACGTGAAGGCATTCCCTCCTTCTATGGGCTTGTTTTCGGTAGGAGAGGAACTCAGAAAGTATTTGTAAAGATTGCCGTCATCGCCGGTCACGCCCTCCGCAATGATTTTAAAGATATATCCGCCGTATTCCGGCACAAGTTCCCCTTCGCTGGGATTAAAAGGGCCGAACGTATACCATTCACCATCGTAAACATCGCTGCTCACAAAAGTTTTTGAAGCCAGCAGATTCCCGCTCTTGTATTTTCCTCCCGGATCCTTCAGGCGGACGTCTTTTGCTGTGAAAGATTCCTTTCCTCCGTATACCGAGAAACGAGTGTGGGTGTTGTATTCTCCTTTCTTCTCATCGAACTCTGCACTTGTCTCCGCATCAAATACGCGGATATAGATGGGTTTTACTTGAAATTTCGGGATCACAAAAAAGTAGCTTTGCGAAAAGTCGTCATCGCCCCAGGATTTTTCTCCTTCCTTTCCGAAGGTCACGAGAAAAGGGATGTTTTCTTCAACGGCAGGAACTTGTTGTGCTAGTCCTTGAACCGAAAAAAGCGCAAAAAAGGCAATGATCCGTAAACCGTGTTTCATAGATGTAGTAAAGATATTCAAGTTTTTCAGAAAGCCTGAATAATTTTGACAAGCGTTGAAAATCCAACGACAAAGGTTGTTTCATCACGCACAAGTCGTTCTATTTCATAGTTTTGATATTCTCCAGTAAGGCTTGTGTTTCCTTGTAATCGTCTCCGTTCTTCTTAGCAAGGTCTATGGCTTTTTCGGCCGCAACTTTGGCCTCTGCTTTTTTTCCGACTTTGTATAGCAAGGCTGCGTAAGTGTCGTTATATGGATAATTGTTTTCCAGCTCGACGGCTTTTTTTGACCAGGCGATCGCTTTTTCAAGCTGCGCTTTATCTTCAACATTCTCATAGAAGGTCCAAGCGAAGCTGTTCAGTTCGTTTGCATTTTCTGCTGCATGTTTGCTGATGTATTCCGCTGCTGCTGCGGCATACTTTGCCCAATCCTTGTTCATCATGTGTAAACGAATGTCGGTTTGCATGATCACTTTCTCGGCATCTTTTGCTTTCGTTGCTCGCAGCTTTGTTTTTATTGTTTCATAGCCCGCCAGATCTTTATTTTGCAAAGCCGAATACAAGCCGCTGGTATAGACTTTAATAATTTTATTTTCCACCGAATCGAGACCGAACAACTTTGCAAATGCAGCCTTATCCTTTTCAAGCGCCTGAAATGTGCCGGAAGAATAATCTTCTACATAGTTGTAAATGATCTCCCAGTTGGGGCGTGATTGAAGATCGGCAGCACTTACGCTGGCAAAGTACTTACTCAGCTCTTTGTCGTGCGGTTGACAAGCATTATCCAGCATCGAAAAATACGTCGAAGCAAATGCGGCGCTTACTTTTCCATCTTTAAAATTCCCGGTGTAGGTTGCTAGTTGTTTGTCGGGCGACAAAGCATTTTCTGCAATCGAAATAAAATTCTTTGCCGGAGTGGAGCCGCAGGTTCTGTGTAGCTGCTTGCCTTCTGCATCCAGATACAGCATGGTTGGATAGGCGCGGATGTCATACCGCTTGGCAATCTCAATGCCTTCTCCGTTTTCCATGTCGATCTTGGCATTGACGAAATTCTTGTTGTAAAAATCGGCAACGGTATCGTTGGTAAACACGTTTTTCGCCATCCATTTACAGGGGCCACACCAGGTCGTGTAGCAATCGATGTAGATCATTTTGTTTTCTTTTTTTGCTCTGGCAAGGATCTCGGAAAAATTGCCATGATCGAAAGTGATGCTTCTGTTCTGAGCAAAGCCAACGGTGTTTATCAAACCGATTAGCACGAGGGTAAAGAATCTTGATTTACGCATGGGGTCTTGTTTTTAAGGGTATTTGTGAATGTAACGGATTTTATTTTTGTTTTATGATTATTATTTACTCAACTCGGCATCCAGGGCAAAATTCTCCGGATTCTTCCCTTTGAATTTTCTGTAGAAGTCCATAATGAGTTTCATGTCTGCTTCAAAATTTCCGGTCGGATAGATGACTTTATCGATTCCGCAGGTTTTTGTTTCGTAATTGATGAAGGCCAAAGCTATAGGAACGTTGGCTTTAAGGGCGACATAATAAAATCCGGTCTTCCACTTTTCAACGCGGGATCGTGTTCCTTCCGGCGTGATCACCATGCGGAGTTCTTCTCTTCCTTCAAACAAATCAGCTATTGCATCGACAGAGCTTTTTTTGTCGCCATCGGAATTTTTTTTATTCCGGTCGATCGGCAGCGCACCCAGTGAGAGCATTAAATTTTTCAGTGGAAAACGGATCCATTCTTTTTTGATCACAAACCGTTGCCGGAGTTTCATCACGGCTACGGCGCCCATCCCGAAAACGAAGTCCCAGTTGCTCGTATGCGGAGCCACCACGATCACACATTTTTTGATGTCGTCGGAAAGAAAATGGCTGACTTTCCAACCAAACAGGGAGTAGATGAATTTGAACATGTTTTGTGCTTACGAAGATAAGGTTTTTGCTCGCCGATTCTGTGGATTTTCGCAGATCAGTTTTCTCTGTGTTCAACCAATTTGCAGAGTAGCATCAAATAACAAGCATTGTGTTTTTGGCGCGGATTAAAAAACCGTTTTAATCAGCGGAAATCCACGTGACCTGTCTGCAAATTGTTTGACTCAGCTGTTTAAAACTAGGCATTTTCAGCTAAAAAATCGAAATTTTAACGTATCTTCGTGAAAATAAAAAACAAAAAATTTTGAAGTTCAACGATTTTAATTTTCAAGCAAACTTACAGGAAGGACTTGATTCAATGGGGTTTGCGACCCCGACACCCATACAGGAACAGGCCATCCCCATCATTTTGAGCGGGAAGGATTTGATTGGGTGCGCACAGACCGGAACCGGTAAAACAGCCGCTTTCGTCCTGCCCATTCTGGATAAGATCTCCAAGAATCCAACAGAAAATACCGATACCCTCATCATTGTCCCGACCCGTGAGCTGGCCTTACAGATCGACCAAGCCTTACAGGGATTCTCTTATTTTACGTCCGTTAGTTCTCTAGCCATATATGGCGGCAGCGACGGCAGCGTGTTTGAAAAAGAAAGACGTGCGCTGACAGAAGGCGCCAACGTAATCATTGCGACTCCGGGAAGGTTGATGGCTCACCTGAACATGGGGTACGTGAAGCTCGACAGCCTGAAACACTTGATATTGGATGAGGCAGACCGCATGCTGGACATGGGTTTTGTGGATGACATCCTGAAGATAACGACCTATTTGCCGAAAGAAAGACAAACATTGATGTTTTCGGCTACAATGGCTCCGAAGATCCGCACCCTCGCAACCAAACTTTTGAAGAATCCTGAGCAGATCAGCATCTCCCTGGCGAAGCCTGCGGAAGGCGTGGTTCAGGGCGCTTATTTGGTGTACGATGCTCAGAAGAACAACCTTATTAAATCGCTGCTGGCCGGAAAAGACCTTAGTAGCGTCATCATTTTCGTCTCTACCAAAATCAAAGTGAAAGAGCTGGAACGCGACTTGATCAAGGCGGGATTAAAAGCAAAAGCCATTCATTCCGACTTAGAACAGCCGGAAAGAGAAGAGGTTTTAAGAAATTTCAGAAGCAAAAAATTGCAGATCCTGGTGGCGACCGACATTCTTTCCCGTGGAATCGATATTGAAGACATTAACCTGGTGATCAATTACGATGTTCCGGGCGAACCGGCAGATTATATTCATCGAATCGGGAGAACGGCCCGTGCATCCTCAACTGGCGTTGCTCTTACTTTCATCAATGAGTGGGATCAGCAGAAATTTGCTCAGATCGAAGCCCTGATCGCGGCTGAAGTGAACAAGATCCCGAATCCGCCCGAAGTGGGAAATGGACCTGTTTATGCTCCGGATGTTAAGGTTAAAAGGCCTTTCAACGGTAAAAAGAAGCCTTTTTCGAACAACCGAAACCCGGTACGCAAATAGTCTACACCCCTTTTTTTCTCTTCATCGATTGCTAAAGATGCCTGTCTTTAAAATTGACATTACAGGAATTGTTTTGTTACTTAGATATGTATTAACCAATAAAATCACTCACCGATGAAAAAAATCTACATCTTAATGTTCGCTTTCCTGATGAGTTTCTCTGTCAGTAAAGCACAGACTACACTAACCACCGCCGTTGACTTTACCGTTACCGACCTGGATGGAAATTCACACAACCTGTTTTCCATTTTAGCTGCTGGAAAATATGTATGTCTGGACTTTTTCTTTACTACTTGCGGACCGTGTCAAGCAACTTGTCCTTATTATAAGACAACTTTTCAGAATTACGGTTGTAACACACAAGACGTGTATTTCATGTCCATCGATCAAGGAAACACTAACGCGCAGTGTGCAACGTATGAAACGACATACCTGGGAGGCCCTCCGGGATATCCAACGATCAGTGGAACGGAAGGCGGAGGAAACGCTGTTGTTACAGCGTATGGGATCTCTGCATTTCCTACTTATATTTTGATCGCACCAAGTCACACGATTGTGGAAACGGACATGTGGCCAATCAGCAGTGCTGCGGATTTCGATACCTTTTTTGCTTCCAATTCATTGGCTTACAAAGCCTGCTTGTCTGGCATCACCGAAGAAAATTTATCTGCAAGCATTTCGGTATTCCCCAATCCTGCTGTGAATAGCATCGTAGTTGAAACATCCAACAACGAAAAAGTAGAGAGCATCCTTGTTTACGATGTATTAGGAAAGCAATTGATGAACGTTGCTGCTAACGGAGAAGAGCGCTTGGAGTTAAACATCACTGAGCTTGAAAAAGGAATGTATTACATGGAGATCATGACCGGAAACGGCAAAGCAGTTAAGAAATTCAACAAACAATAGAAATCAAAATTCAAAAAAATTCCCTCAGGAGGCTATCTTCTGAGGGAATTTTTTATTTTACTTTACTGAGTTTCGGATACATTTTTTCTTTCATCGCTTTTACCCCTTCATCTGTAATGTATTCATCATACGTCATACGTTTGTCGATGATGCCATTCGGAGTGATCTCAATGATTCTGTTGGCAACGGTCTGCATGAACTCGTGATCATGTGAGGTGAACAGCGCCACGTGTTTCCAATCTTTCAACGCATTGTTGAATGCGGTGATGGATTCCAGGTCCAGGTGATTTGTCGGCTCATCCAGGATGAGACAGTTCGCATTGGTTAGCATCATTCTGGAAACCATACAGCGTACTTTTTCGCCTCCGGAAAGGACATTTGATTTTTTCAAAGACTCTTCTCCGGTAAACAGCATCTTTCCTAAGAATCCGCGCACATACGTTTCGTCTTTGTCTTTTGAGAACTGGCGCAACCAGTCTACCAGGTTATGATCTTCTGTAAAATACTTTGCATTCTCATTCGGCAAGTAGGATTTGGTGATGGTGCTTCCCCACACGCAATTGCCGGTCGTAGCTTGATCTTCATCGGCAAGGATCTCGAAGAAAGAAGTGATGGCGATGTGTTCTTTAGAAAGAACCGCAATCTTATCTCCTTTGGTCACAGTGAAGGTGATGTCTTTGAAATAAGGAGTTCCTTCCGGAGAGATCTTGGAAAGGTTTTCCACGTTCAGGATCTGATCTCCGCAATCGCGTTCTGCTTTGAAAATGATGCCTGGATATTTTCTGGTTGAAGGCTTGATCTCATCGATCACCAGCTTCTCTAATAATTTTTTTCGGCTGGTTGCTTGTCTTGATTTAGAAGCATTCGCACTGAATCGCTCCACAAAATCCTGAAGCTCCTTGCGTTTGTCTTCCACCTTCTTATTCTGGTCGGAACGCTGACGCAAGGCCAATTGGCTGGATTCGTACCAGAACATATAGTTGCCGGTATATAAAGAGATCTTATTAAAGTCGATGTCCGCAATATGTGTACAAACCGCATCCAGAAAGTGACGATCGTGGGAGACAACGATGACAATGTTTTCAAAATTGGCTAAGAAATTTTCCAGCCAGGCTATTGTTTCCACATCCAAGTCGTTCGTCGGCTCGTCGAGTAAAAGAATGTCAGGATTTCCCAGAATGGCCTGTGCTAGCAAGACGCGGACTTTTTCTTTTCCGTTCATCTCGCTCATTAGTTTGTGGTGATGTTCTTCTTTCACACCCAGTTCGCTCAATAAATTGCCGGCATCACTTTCATAATTCCAACCATTCATTTCTGCAAATACATTTTCCAACTCTGCTGCCTTGATTCCATCTGCATCCGAAAAATCAGGTTTTGCATAGATGGCATCTTTTTCCTGCATCACATTCCAGAGTTTTTTGTTTCCCATCATCACAGTTTGTAAAACCGGATAAGCATCAAAAGCAAAGTGGTTCTGACTCAGGACACTAAGCCGTTCGCCCGGGGTGATGGAAACCTGGCCGGTAGTCGGCTCGATTTCCCCGGAAAGGATTTTCATAAAGGTTGATTTACCTGCACCATTGGCACCTATTACGCCATAACAGTTGCCGGGAGTGAACTTTATGCTTGCCTCGTCAAACAATACGCGCTTGCCGTAACGCAGGGACAAATTAGAAACTGATATCATTCTATTTTATTTTAGGGCTACAAAAGTACACTATTTTTCAGCAAAAAAGATTGATTATGTGGCTAATTTTCGTTTATTTAGGGCTGTTTTAAGACTTTTGGTTTGAATCGGAGATCCTACAAAATACTTTTCCCGCTTTTTCTATTGTTCTGCAGTTGCCTTTCCGCCGCTGCCCAGCAACTGAACATCAAAAATTTTTCAATTGAGGACGGCCTTCCTCAGTCGCAGATCCTTAATATCATGCAGGACCACACGGGAGTGATCTGGTTTTCCACCAACGGAGGAGGGGTGAGCAGGTTTGATGGAGTGAAGTTCTCTAACCTTAGTACCAAAAACGGGTTGAGCAGCAACAGAGTGAATGTGGTGTTGGAGGACAAGAATCAGGTCATCTGGATAGGCACAGCGAAAGGCGTGGTGCAATACCGCGATAGGAAGTTGGTGCCAGTGGACGACACGCTGATCAACAACTGCACGATCAACAACATTCACCAACTCAGCAACGGAGACCTCTGGTTCGCCACATCCTCCGGCATCATCATTTACAATGGCAAAAAATTTCGCGCTTTCGAAAAAAACAGCGAGATTGGAAACTTTCAGGTCTGGGTGATCAAACAAGACAATATCGGGAACATCTGGATAGGAACGGTTTTCAACGGGGTGTTCATGTACGACGGAACGAAGATGATCCATTTTGACCAGAAAAATGGTTTGATTGATTCTCGGAATAAGGACATCCTCATCAACGGCGACAAAGTGTGGATAGCCACTTTGCACGGCATCAACGTCTACGATCCATCGAAAGCTTATACCGGTGAAACAAAACTCGATACGCTGAAGATCAACGGAAAGCCTTATCTGGAAGGCGTTTACCGTTTTTACAAAGACGTAAACGATGCGATTTGGGTGGGAAACACCTGGGGAGTGGATAAGATCAGCAATAACAAGGTTCGGAAATTTACTCCTGCCAATGGGCTCTGCAACGGCCGTATTTACGGGGTCATTCAAGACCGTGAAGGAAACATGTGGTTTGGGTCTTTCACCGGTGGAGTGAGCCAGTACCGCAACGATCTCTTTGTGAATATCAATGAAAAGCAGGGCCTATCTAACAATACAGTGATGTCGTTCCTGAAGGATTCCAAGGACAACATGTGGGTGGGAACCTGGGGTGGCGGTGTTTCGAAAATAGATTTCAATGTTTTTCGGACGACCGGCGAGATTGTTATCCTTCAGAACTACGGCGGAAGAAAGAGTGAAGTGAGCGTTAACAATACCTGGACGATGTGCGAGGACAAACAGGGAAATGTCTGGTTTGGAACTTCCGGCGGCGGTGTTACAAAGTATGATGGAAAAGAGTTCAAGATTTATCACCTGAAAGAAGGTCTTCATGGCATCCGCATCCCTTCTATAGTCTGCGATAAAAAAGGGAACATCTGGATCGCACACGAAAATGGCCTTGATAAATTTGACGGAAAGACATTTACGTATTACGGGGCAGAGCAAGGGTTTTCCGCTCAGGGAGTCGGAGCCATTTATGAAGACAATCTAGGAACCTTGTGGTTCGGCTGTACCAACAAGCTTATTAAGTACGACGGAAAAATATTTACGACCATTTTGCGACCCGAAGGATTTCCAAAGATCAAAAACATAACACGCGACATTTACGGATACACATGGATCAGCACGGACGCCGGAGTTTGTGTTTACAACGGAAAAACATTCCGGATGATCACCGAGAACGATGGACTCAGTTCCAATACGGTTTATTATGTTCGTCCCGATGGAGACGGAAATCTATGGTTAGGAACCAACAACGGGATCGACCGGTTGGATCTGAATCAATTTGTGAATAAAAAAGAAATTGTGCTGAAGCATTACGGAAAAGAAGAAGGCTTCATGGGGCTGGAATGTAACCAAAATGCTTTTCTCAAAGACATCGACGGCAAGCTCTGGATCGGAACCATAGGCGGAGTGACGATCTATGATCCCCGTCAGGAAAAGAAAAACAGCGTCGAGCCCCAAACTCAGATCAACGACATCCGTTTGTTCCTCGAAAAATTTGATTACAAAAAATATGCTGATAGTTTAGAAAATGGCCTTCCGAAAGACCTGAGATTGCCTTACGACAAGAATCACGTCACGTTCGATTTCATCAGCATCTCCCATACTATTCCGTCAAAAGTAAAATACCAGTACATGCTTGAAGGCTTCGACTCGAATTGGCTTCCACAGGGAAAAGAAACAAGCACCACCTATTCGAATCTTCCTTCTGGGAAATATACTTTTCTGCTCAAGGCCTCCAATGACGACGGTTTATGGAACAAGACACCGGTAACGTTTTCATTTGAGATCATTCCGCCTTTCTGGAAGAGATTATGGTTTTATCTTTTTGCAAGCGCCCTTGGACTTGGTGCGATCTTCCTGATGATCAAGATGCGCGAAAGAAGTTTGGTGCAGTCTCAGCGATTGCTCGAGCAACAGGTGGCCATTCGGACGAACGAGTTGCTGGACGAAAAAGAAAAACTGCAGATCGCTTATTCGGAGATCGACGGAAAGAATAAGGACATCACTGATAGTATTCACTATGCGAAGCGGATCCAAAATGCGATTCTCCCGGCGGACAGTACCATCAAAAGTTTACTGAACGAATCATTCATCTTGTATCAACCGAAAGCCATCGTCAGCGGGGATTTTTACTGGCTGGAGAAGTG
>JBKJQG010000021.1:0-8451 GCA_046594925.1 Bacteroidia bacterium | reverse complement strand
TGCAGCTTCAGAACTTCTTCCTCCGCCTGCACAATAAATACAATACGTTTTATTCTTATCGAGCTTGTCGATCATCTTCTCAGAATCCTTTGCCAGGTAATCCAATTGAACCGCTCCTTTGATGTAGCCCTTTTTCTGCATCTCTTCTGTTGTTCTTAAATCGATGATGGAAACTGTTTTGTCATTTTCACAAATGGCTTTAAAACGTTCAGAAGAAAGATTCAAAACAGGTGATGCTTTCGACTGCGCTTTGCTCGTGCCTGCTATTGCAAGGATCGCAAAGAATGCTAAAATTAAATTTTTACTCATGTTTTTATTTTTTTATTGAATTCGTGAATACTTAGCCTTTTATTTTCTATCCGTTTAAATTGAATTAAACTGCAGCAGGCACAACAAGTTTTATGCCGGTCGCTTTTATTTTCCCCATACCTCCATACACGTTTGTCAAATGCTCGAAACCCTCGCGCTTCATGATGGAAGCTGCCATCATAGAACGATATCCTCCGGCGCAATGAATGACATATTCTTTGTTTTTATCGAGTGAATGCAATTCGTTTTGTAGTTGTGACAAACAAATGTGATTCGCATTTTCGATCATGCCACTCTCCACTTCTCCCGGCTTTCTCACGTCCAGCACATTGGTGGAGGGATTCAAATTTCCGACAAATTCCTCCGCAGTCACGCTATGGATGGTATCTGCTTTTTTACCTGCTTTTTTCCAGGCAGCAATTCCACCGCTCAAAAATCCGTTTACATTTTCATACCCCACACGGGCCAGACGTAAAACGGCTTCTGCTTCTTTTCCTTCATCAGCTACCAAAACCAAAATCACATTCGGATCGATCAATGCCCCTACCCATGGTGCATACTGTCCGTTGAGTCCTATGTTTATAGAATTGGGAACAAATCCATTTTCAAAATCATCCGGCGAACGCACATCCAGAACCAAGGCTCCTTTTGAGATCTCGGCTTCAAATACTTCCACAGCAAGTGCTTTTGTATTTTTCCGCAGCACCTCATCGATGTTGGAATATCCTTCTTTGTTCAACCTCGCATCCCAGGCAAAATAATTGGGCGCTGCTGATAATCCTTCGGTCACCGCTTTCACAAATGCTTCCTTGCTCATAGGCTGCAGGGCATAATTCATTTGCTTCTGTGTGCCTATGGTAGAAAATGTTTCCTTACCGATGTTTTTTCCGCAGGAAGATCCTGCTCCGTGAGCGGGATAAACGATTACCTCATCTGCCAAAGGTTTAATCTTTGCATTCAACGAATCGTACATCATGCCTGCGAGGTCGTTGATGGTCAGATCGCTTTTGATGGCAAGATCCGGACGGCCTACATCTCCTACGAACAATGTATCTCCCGTGAATACAGCATGATCTTTCCCGTTTTCATCGATCAATAAATAACAAGAAGATTCTAGTGTATGTCCCGGTGTATGCAGCACTTTCAATTTTATTTTTCCGATTGAGAATACTTCTTCGTCCTTTGCCGTGATCACATCGTAACCTGTTTTAGCAGTCGGCCCGAAAACGATCGAAGAATTGGTCTTGCGGGCAAGGTCAATGTGTCCGGACACAAAATCAGCGTGAAAATGAGTTTCAAAAACGTATTTGATCTTAGCATTGCGTTTTTGGGCCAGTTCAAGATAAGGCTCCGTTTCCCGCAAAGGATCAATGATGGCGGCTTCTCCGTCCGATTCGATGTAATAAGCAGCTTCCGCTAAACATCCAGTATAAAGTTGTTCGATGTACATGCTAATTTCGTTTTTACCCTGAGGTGCTCCTACTATAGAGCAAAGTTACTAAATATTGTCCGCTTATTCCAGTCTCAAAAAAAGAGTTCCGCCCCAATGATGTAAACCCCCATCATCAAAATGAACCAGCCAAATCCGGGCTTGAGTTTGTTACCGCTTATGTATTTGCTCAGATAGCTCCCCAAGACAATACCGCAAATAGCAAAACCGGAGAAAATACCTATCAATTTCCAGTCGAACTCGTGCGTCCCAAAATCACTCAAAAAGCCAATGGAGGAGTTCAAAGCGATGATCGCGAGGGAAGTGCCGACGGCCTTTTTCATAGGGAGTTTGGCCAATACGACCAAAGCCGGGATGATCAGGAATCCACCTCCTGCTCCTACTAATCCGACCAGTGTTCCTACCAGGATGCCTTGCTGAAAGATCAAAAAATAACGGTATTGTTCGTTGTTGTGTTTGTGCAGGTCCATTCGCACTGAAGAGGGCTTTCGGATCATTGTATAAGACGCGATGATCATCAGAATGGCGAGCAGGATCATCAGTGCAGCACTCTTGGTGATCTCCAGGGAACCAATAAAAAAGAGATGATCAGGAATGGCGTGGAGCAGATATTTACGGGTAAAAAAGATGCTGATTACGGACGGGATTCCGAAGACCATCATGGTCCGCAGACAAATCAGGTTGTTCTTTAGGTAGCGCAACCCGCCTATTAACGCTGAAACTCCGACAATGAACAACGAGTAGGAAGTAGCATGAACAGGCTCAATGCCGATCAGGTACACAAGAACCGGAATAGTTAAAATGGAACCGCCGGCACCAATCAACCCCAATAAAATACCAATTAAAACAGCCGAAAAATATCCTAAATACTCCATTCAACTAAAGTGGGAATTTTCTTCAAATTTAGTCTTTATTAAAAGTCTTAGTTTTATTAAAGTTTTCCACTATTAGTAATCGATAGTACGGATAGCGAACAAAAACGAATTTTACGAATTTGTGTGTAGCAGTTTTAATGCAATGAAAAAGGCTGATTACTCACAAAAAACGCCCCGGTAAACTACCGGAGCGCCTGCTATTATTTTTCTTTTGACTTTTGACTTAAGCCCTTCTGACTTTCCTCATTGACTTAGCCCCTTTTGACTTCCCTATTGAAAAGCATTAATCCCCGTCACATCCATACCGGTGATCAGCAAGTGAATGTCGTGAGTTCCTTCGTAGGTGATCACAGACTCGAGGTTCATCATGTGGCGCATGATTGGATATTCGCCGGTAATCCCCATTCCGCCATGAATCTGGCGTGCTTCGCGTGCAATCTGCAAAGCCATGTTTACGTTGTTACGCTTACTCATGGAGATCTGTGCCGGTGTGGCACGGTGCTCGTTCTTCAAAACTCCTAATCTCCATGTCAACAGCTGCGCTTTGGTGATCTCTGTGATCATTTCCGCCAGTTTCTTCTGGGTAAGCTGAAAGCCCGCAATAGGTCTTCCGAACTGTACACGCTCTTTGGAATATCGCAAAGCAGAATCGTAACAGTCCATCGCTGCGCCTATAGCGCCCCAAGCTATTCCGTAACGTGCTGAATTCAAGCAACCTAAAGGTCCTTTCAAGCCTTTCACATCCGGAAAGATGTTCGCTTTCGGTACTTTTACATTGTCGAAGACCAATTCTCCGGTCGCGCTGGCACGCAGACTCCATTTACCGTGTGTTTCCGGTGTCGTGAATCCCTCCATTCCTCTTTCCACAACCAATCCGCGAATGTCTCCTGCCTCGTCCTTCGCCCACACTACTGCTATATCAGCAAATGGAGAGTTCGAGATCCACATTTTTGCTCCATTCAATAAATAATGGTCGCCTTTGTCTTCTATATTGGTGATCATTCCGTTTGGATTGGAACCATGATCAGGCTCGGTCAGACCGAAGCAACCCATCATTTCACCGCTTGCCAATTTCGGCAGGTATTTCATCTTTTGTTCTTCTGTTCCATAAGTATAGATCGGGAACATCACCAATGAGCTCTGAACAGATGCTGTTGAACGCAGTCCGCTATCTCCTCTTTCCAGTTCCTGCATGATCAGTCCGTAAGAGATCTGATCCAGTCCTGCTCCGCCGTATTTGGTTGGGATATACGGACCAAAGGCTCCGACTTCCGCCAGTCCTTTTATCCATTGTTTCGGGAATTTTGCATTCTGACATGCTTCTTCCACTATCGGGGAAACTTCTTTCTTCACCCACGCACGTGCGGTTTCGCGAATCAATTTGTGTTCATCCGTTAACAGCTCATCCATTAAGTAATAATCGTGAGCTTCAAATCTGTCTGTTGCCATAGTAATTTTTTTTGCTGGACAAAAGTAACTAAATAAATAGTACGGATAACCGACAAATACGATCCCGATAGCTATCGGGATTACAAATCAGTGTGTGTGAGCTGAACAGGGTACAAAGTGAATCAAATTCCCCCTTGGATCCCGATAGCTATCGGGAGGGGGCCAGGGGCATTAAAACGAAAACCATCGAATCGGACCTTCAATCCTCTGTTTTGGGAGTTGAACAATTTAAAAAATATAAAAACTTTATCAACGTAAAATCGTTGAATTCGCTGATTTTCCGCCTCAATCCGCCTTTCGTTCCGATGAGAAATAAATTTATTTTTAGCGCTGACAATACCGCAACATCTTTACCGATTGCTCGTTTAAGGAAGTACAATTGTTGAAAACCTTTGTTAAAAAGTTTGCAAATGCAGCGTAGCATAGGTAATTTAGAAACTTACTTTTATGAAAATTAATTGATTGATTTGATACGAACAAAAAATATATCCTCTCTTCTTGCAAAAGCACTCTTCCTGGGTGCTCTTGTTTTTAGCACGTCCGCACAAGCCCAAAAAGGCGTGAGCGCTGTTCCTGTAGTAGAAAAATATGTGGTTGGCTACAACGACGTGACCAAGATGAAATTCATTGACGATGCTACACTTTACAGTGAAGGGTGGCAAAATCTTCCTCAGCCTCAGTTCTGGCAGCAGATCATGAACCTGCCTCCCGACTCAGCAATGATTAGCGTAGCCGGAACCCGTCAGATGCTGACAAAAGTATCTTCCAAAGAATGGAACAAACAAAGTGACCTTCAAAAAACCAGTTATAGGGACAGTATCCGTAAAGCGAACAACATTGCGGACAGTGTAAGTATCTTGGTAACCATCGGAAAAAAAGATTTTTACGAATTCAAAAAAGTAATGCCGACCATCAACCGTTCTATAGATGTGTTCAAGCAATACGGTGTAGATCCTTGGTACGCCCAAGCCATTCTCTTGATCGAAAGCCCGGGGAAAATGAATACCAAATCTACGGTGGGTGCCAATGGCCCTTTCCAATTGATGAAAGCTGTTGCCCGCAAACAAGGATTGATAGTGAATGGCAACATTGATGAACGCACCGACGTTGAAAAATCGGCCATGGGTGCTTCCCGTTTGCTGAGCAGAATTTGTATTCCGTATACAAAGGCGATGCTGGATAGTGCGCATGTTCCTTATAATGAAACAGACCTATGGTTCCGCTTATTGGTGCTCCACTCCTACCATGCCGGAGCCGGAAACGTGGCAGGCGTGATCCGCAAAATCGCTCCTACAGAAGGAGGCATGCAACTTATACAAACCGTTTGGCAGACCTCCTACGGAGGATTCAAAAATGCTTCTCAGAATTATTCCCAGTTGGCTTTGGCGGCATTCTGCAACTTCGATCAGATGATTATGGAGAACAAAGATTCTGTATACCTAATTGATGGCGACAGAATGTATAATTCCTACATGAGCTGCAAATGCTTGCCGGGTGGACAAACGGGAACGACAGAGCAATGCTCCTATTTAGGAAGCTGCATCAGCACATACGAAAATGATTTCCTCGATGGCGTCATTCCTTTTGATTACTTCATAACCAGGATCAAAGCGGTAGAAACCGAACTGAGCGGATTAACACCCACTTATGTTCCAAACGATGAACACATCAACGACATTGGATTTGCGCTTTTAAAAGCACGCAAGACCGAAGATGCTCATAAATTATTCAAACACAACGAATCCCAATATCCGGATTCCTGGGCTGTCTACCACGGTTTAGGTGAAACTTACCGCCTCATGGGACAAAAAGAATTGGCCCTTAGCAACTACAAAAAGTCTCTAAAGATCAACCCCAATAACGAGGACAGCCAGCGTGCAATGGCTAAATTAATGGCCAAACCTGTTAAAAAATAGGTCCTCTTCCCTTCACATTTTTTTCGTAAATTAGCAATCCTTTTTATGGATGAGTTCAGCGCTGTATTAGTGAAAATTTTCACGCAGATTGCGCGGATTCTCGCAGATAAAAAGGGAAAAATCAAAAAACAAATCTGCGTGGATCCGCGTGATCTGCGTGCCAAAACCTACGAAGCGATAACCACTCTTGATACAGAAACAAGACATAGATAAAATTTTTGAAGCCGCTCGAGTAGAAGAAGTGGTTGCCGAGCACGTTTCGCTAAAGAAGCGCGGAGCAAACATGATCGGTTGCTGTCCTTTTCACAATGAGAAGACGCCTTCTTTTTATGTTTCCCCGGCGAAAGGCATTTACAAATGTTTCGGCTGCGGAAAAGGCGGCAACGCTGTCAACTTCGTCATGGAGATCGAAAAACTCAGCTATCCGGAAGCTTTGCGTACGCTTGCAAAAAAATACAACATCGACATTCAGGAGGCAGAACAAACACCTGAACAGAAACAGCACAACAACGACCGTGAAAGCTTACTGGTTGTTTCTTCCTTTGCACAAAAACATTTTTCCGAAAATCTTTACAATACCGACGAAGGAAAATCCATTGGATTGGGGTATTTCAAAGAACGCGGTTTGCGTGAAGACATCATACAGAAATTCCAATTAGGATACAGCATCAACAACCGAAATGCCTTCACCGACATTGCCGTTGCCAGCGGGTACAAGATGGATTATCTTGTGAAGTCAGGACTCGTCATTGAATACAGGAACGATGCAGTACTAAACACTGAAACAGGCGAAGTAATCAAACCAGAAGAAACAAAACATGCCGATCGTTTCTGGGGACGCGTGATGTTTCCAATTCACAACCACAGCGGAAAAGTAATTGCATTTGGCGGAAGAACTTTACGAACCGATCCCAAAGTTTCGAAATACGTCAACTCCCCGGAAACCGAAATCTATCACAAGAGCGATGTTCTGTATGGATTGCACTTTGCCAAATCAGCGATCTCCAAAATGGGTTTCTGTTTTCTCGTGGAAGGTTATCTCGACGTGATCTCCATGCACCAGGCTGGTGTTGAGAACGTGGTGGCAGCTAGCGGGACGGCTCTAACTCATGGGCACATAAAAGCTTTACAGCGTTTAACCAACGACATTACCATTTCTTTTGATGGTGATAAAGCCGGAGTAGCAGCAGCTATTAAGAGCATCGACCTTCTTTTGGAAGAAGGCATGAATGTGAAAGTGGTGCTCTTCCCTAACGGTGATGACCCTGATTCTTATTCCAAGAAAGTCAGCACACAGGAGCTTCTTGATTTCATCGTCACCAAGGCTCAGAGTTTCATCACCTACAAAGCAAGTGTTTTAACAAAGGATGCGAACAATGATCCTTTGAAGAAAGCCAGCGCGATCAAAAAGATTGTTGAAAGCATAGCTTTAATT
Organism: Bacteroidia bacterium; assembly: GCA_046594925.1. GTDB lineage: Bacteria > Bacteroidota > Bacteroidia > 2-12-FULL-35-15 > 2-12-FULL-35-15 > 2-12-FULL-35-15. The sequence continues at coordinate 1,017 of JBKJQG010000021.1, read as the reverse complement.
CCCGACGCGATCTATCGTTCCGTTTACGTGAAGGAGTGCAGCGCCTTGATGCAGGTGGATGAACAGATCTTACTGAGTGAACTCAACAAGGTTCGTAGCATCCGCTTCAACGAGAAAAGAAATTCGCCTCAGCAACAAGGATATGAAACTCCGCCTGAAGAAGAGTTTGTCCTGCCGGAAAAGAAAGAACATTCCATTGCCGATGCCGAGCACCAGGAACGCGACGTCATCCGCTTATTAATTAATTATGGTGCCGATCTTGTTACCATTGAAAGTCAGGATGAAGCCGGCGCACTTCTTGACGTCGAAATTTCTGTTGCTCATTTACTCATTCACGAGATACAAAACGACAACATCAACATCGATAATTTACTTTACAATACCGTGTTTGCCGAATTTGTGAAATATTTGGAAAAAGACGTTATTCCCGACAACTCTTACTTCATCAATCACGAAAATTCTGCGATCGCTTCGCTTACGATAGATCTGATCAGCAGTCCGTATACCCTAAGCAACTGGGAACAGCACGGCATTTATCCTACGGAAGAGAAAAGTGTTCTGAAGCGTTCTGTTTATAACGCCATCTACGCTTTGAAGAGCCGCAAGATCGAAGTCATGATCTATGAGATCCAGAAACGATTGAAAGAAAATCCTCCGGAAGAAGAAATGATGATCCTGATGGCTACTCAAAAATCTTTGTTGGAAGCCAAGAAGGTTTTTAATCATGCTTTGGGGAGGATTGTGGTGAAGTAAACAGACAACATTTAACGAATCTACACCATTATTTTCGATGTTGGTCGCGGATATATGCCCCTAATCACTACATTTACTTGAAATCAATATTAATTCCGATGAGAAATACATTAAAAGCATTTTTCTTGACATTATCCCTGACCGCATTTATTTCTGTTTCAAATGCACAGGACGAAAAGGTTGGAGACGACCTGTCCTTTCTCAAAGGGCAAAAGAATATTAAATTTGAATTCGTGTATGATGGATTGACGATTGATGAAATGG
>JBKJQG010000061.1:0-4335 GCA_046594925.1 Bacteroidia bacterium | reverse complement strand
GCTTCACTTCGTTATTTCTCTTTGGGTGACATTACATTTACAGATGCGAATGGTCAGGTGACCGGCCAATTCCGTCCGAATGAATTTGCCATTGACGTAGCCTATGGAACAAAGCTTGCAGATAACTTTTCTGTCGGAGGAGCTGTTCGTTTCATCAATTCGAATTTGACCGGGAATGCCTTGGTGGAAAGCTCTCAAACACATGCCGGTCGTGCTGTTGGAGTGGATCTTTCGGCATTGTACAAAAAAGAAAAAGTAAAGCTCTCCGATAAAAAGGCAATCGTTGCGGTAGGGATCAACATCTCGAACATCGGAAATAAAATGTCTTATTCCGACAGAGGAGAAGCAAACAGCACCGATTTTATTCCAATCAATTTGCGTTTAGGTGGTTCCTTAAATGTGAACCTGGATGATTACAATTCCATTTCGGTTTTAGCTGACATCAATAAATTATTGGTGCCAACACCTCCTGAATATAAATACAAAGTAGATGCGAATGGAGTAACTACGGGTGAGATCGATACGGATGCGGACGGAAATCCGATCATCGAAAGAGGAAAAGATCCTAACCGCGGAGTGGCAGGAGGAATGTTCGGTTCATTCAGTGATGCACCGGGTGGGGGAAAAGAAGAGTTGAGAGAATTGAATTACTCAGCAGGTCTGGAATACTGGTACAACCATTTGTTTGCAGTGCGCGCAGGTTATTTCTACGAGCATCCTACAAAAGGTAACCGTCAATTTGTGACAATCGGTGCCGGAGTAAAATACAATGTATTTGGGTTGGATTTTGCATACCTGATTCCGACACAACAACGTAACCCATTAGAGAACACTTTACGTTTCACCCTTACATTTGATTTTGATGCTTTCAAGGATCAGAACAAAGAAGGAGAAACAAAAACAGAGTAACCTACCTCATTCGTCCTTCGGACACCTTCTCCCCCGAGTACTCGGGGGAAAAGTTTGAAGGAAGAAAAGAGTAAATGGCAAAATCAAAAACACCCATATTCTCGGTTTAGAATATGGGTGTTTTTTTAAGATTCAATTTATGAAGATACGCGTAGGTTTTGGTTTTGATGTACATCAGCTAAAAGAAGGAAAAGAGCTTTGGCTGGGTGGAATAAAACTCGCCCACTCAAAAGGAGCGGTGGGACATTCAGATGCGGATGTGCTGATACATGCGATCTGCGATGCTTTGCTAGGCGCTGCGGGTATGCGCGACATCGGGTTTCATTTTCCGGATACCTCTTCAGAATTTAAAGGCATCGATAGCAAGATTTTACTGGACCGGGTGAATCAGCTCTTGAAAAAAGAAGGCTATTCGATCAACAACGTTGATTGCACACTTGTGCTGGAACAACCCAAGATCAATCCTCACATCGAGGAAATGAAGAAAACACTGTCATCCATTTTAGGCGTGGAGGTGAACGATATTGGCATCAAAGCGACTACCAATGAAAAGATGGGGTATGTGGGAAGAGAAGAGGGTGTGTGCGCTTATGCAGTTGCCCTCATTCAAAAGTAAAACGGCTTATTCGAAAGTCAGCGTACACTCCAATCCTAAGATGTACAGATTTTGCGGAGCAGAAACATTCCACTCTCTTTGCACCATGTAAAATGCTCCGAATGTGGTCCTGTCATTTCTCTTATAATCCAATCCGACAAAATAACGTGCTCTCGACCAAAGCCCATTGGACTCAACCATTCTGGGGTTGTTGATTTGATAACGAAGCTCACAGGCGATGTAAGGCGTCACCGGTTTGTCGAGATCATATTTTAATTGGAATTTATTCCTGGAATACCATTCTGGCAAGTTTCCGATCTCACTGGAATACACATTCCGTACTTCGGCCTGTATTCTTTGACGATAAGAGAATGCAATCGTTCCGAATTTCTTTTTCACACTGATGTCGAGCATCGCACGGTGGCGGAAACTGACGGTGTTCTCTTCCTGAAATTTTTCAATGCAGCGGTAGGCCAACGAGATCTTTAAAAAATCCGTAGGTTTAAACATGATCCCTAAATCCGTATAGAACAGATTGATAGCAGAAAAATTCTCCCGCATCCGGTATTCTTCAGTCAGGAATACTCCGAATTTTTTGTTGAAGTTCTTTTCAACATTCAAGGTGGTCCACAAGCCCGCATCATTGGTTGCTTGAGCGAATGAGTGGGAAACAAACCCCAGTGACAATAAAACTAAAAGGGTAATTCTCTTCATATATCTTTTTATTTTGCCACGTAGTAATAAACACGAATCATAGCGGTGTCTTTTAAGAAATCAATTTTTCCTATTGAGATGCGGTTGACCTTGATGCCCATGCGGCTTTCAAGATCAGCAATAAGTTCGGCCCTAAGTTCTGGCTTGATCATTTCAATGTTCTCATACTGGATGTTCTGAGAAATTTCTTTTTTCATGAAAACGGTTGTTTCCAATGCAAAAGTGAAAAGAATGATGATGATGTTGATGAACGCTATCTCCAGCGGATTTCCCTTGCTCAAAGCGGTGATTAAACCCATTGCTATCACTAAGAATAAATAGGTCATGTCTTTCGTGGAAATCCCCTCTGTTCGGTACCGCAACATCGAGAACACGGCAAACAATCCGAAGGCGGCTCCCATACTCATGTCGGATTTGTTGAGGATGAAAGTGATCAGGAAAATGATCAGGTTGAAAATGAAAAGGGTGAAAAAATTTTCCCTGTTCTTGTAAACCGGAAAATAAATGAACCGGATGAGAATGAATACGGATGCAAAGTTGATCCCCAATCGAATAAAAAATTTCGGCCCTAATTTCTCGAACAGCTGAAAACCTGAATCGAGAGCTCCGTCAGTTAACTCTTGTAGTAGTACCATATAATGCTTTTTTTATTAAAATTAATTTTGGTTTGAAATTGTTATGCTTGATTGTTCCGAACAATTGAGTGATCCCAAAGCAGTATTTGCTGATTGCTCCCTGGCGGATGTGTTGCTTCTTCATCAGCTTCAGAAAGGCTGAGATGCAGGCTTTGTCCTGCTTCACTTCTGCGATCACAAGGTTTTCAATTGTCTTTTGATTGTCGTTATTCTTAAAGGTCAAGTTGAGATCAATCGTCACACGCTCGGGTGAATGTTTGTTCACAAAAGTGATCCTAGAATAGTTTACCCACATTTTCGCTTCTAAGTTATCGGAGCGCAAAGGGGTTTTTTTTGTCAGCAGATCTTCTGCTTTTTCCGTGATGAACCCGTCTATCTCTTTTTGTTTCACACGGTCCTTGATCGTTCTTCCTTTGTTCGTCTTGAATTTCACTTCAAAGAAATTAAGATCGGATTCTACATATTTTCTGAAACGGATCTTGAAACGGCTCGGCTTTCCCCGGTGGTGGCTGTGGTAAAGGTCAAATCCTTTTGTGTCGAAATACAAGGACTCGTAACGGCTGATCTTGTTCCCGTTCACGTCCAGCACCTTGTAGTCCTTCATCAGCTGATTCAGAAACGACGGTAGCTGATCGAATTTGAACACAAACTTAGTGTCCGTGCGGTCCATCAACTTCACGCTGTCCATTTCCTGTAAGGTAATGGGATCAAATGCATTCAATATGTCCTTCAGTTCGGTCACCTTCTAATATTCGTAAGAGTATTTTTTTACAGAAAGCACAACGCCATTTCCATCAGTTGTTCTTTTTTCGGTCTTCAATCCATTCTTGTCGTAGGCGTAGATCGACTTCTTGATCATCTTGCCTTTGTCGTCCTGTGTGATCTCATAAGAGCGTTCGCCTTTGGCATTGTATCCGTGCACGGTTTTTTCTAAAAGTTTTCCGTCTGCGCCATAGGTAGTCTCCATGGTTTTGTCCTTGTTCACATTGTATTCGGTGGTGATCTTCTTTTTCAGATGCCCTTTTTCATCGTACACTTTTTCTTCGATCACATCCCCGTTCTTGTTGTAGGTATGGGCTTCTTTCTTTTTGATGGAGCCATCTTTTCCGTATTCCACCGATTCAGTGACGTTGCCGTCTTTGTCGAATTTTTCGTAAGAATCGGTACGGGTTTTTTCGTTGCCTTCCGACATGTCTGTCACGGCTACCGTAGTAGATTTGATCTTGTATTTTTTTACGTCCTTCCGGCCTTGGGAAAAAGTTGAAAAGTGTAAAGCGGCGACTATTGAAACTATTAAAATGATCCTTGCTCTCATAACACTTATTTATCGATCGTTATCAATTCGCATTCCACTTCCTGTTTCTTCTTAGTGATCTCTACGGTTTTCATCACAGCGACGCGATTGGCCGTAGTTACGGTTAGGCCACTGGAATACGCGTACAGCGTATATTTACCCGGACGTAGATATTTGAATTCGTAAAT
>JBKJQG010000318.1:0-14418 GCA_046594925.1 Bacteroidia bacterium | reverse complement strand
TTCCAACCGGAACTCCTTTTTATTTTAATGTGTCTTAAAACTATCTCACCAAAAGCTTCTGAACGGTTGTTCCTTCGTTGGTTTGAGCAACCACTGAATAAACACCTGCACTCCATTTGGTGGTATTGATGAAGTAATTGGTTGTTCCGGATTTGAAGTTGCCTTCCATGATCACTTCTACTATTTTCCCTGTAATGTCGGTGACGTAGAGTTTACCATTCAGAGCGCGCTCATTGGTAAGAGGGATGCAGGTAATTCCATGACTTGGGTTGGGATAAAGACCGGTTGAAAAAATAGTGCTTAAGTTCTCGTTGATCCCGACAGGAGCAAGAACCCGGAACTGCCACCATCCATCCGGAGCAGGCATAGGGCGAACCTGTTGTTTGCCGCTGTTTGCCTGAGCATGGATATAATAGAAGATCTGTGTTCCGACTGGCTGAGCAGGAATGTATCCTGTCCAGGTATCCGTAGAAGCAGCGGTCAGTGTCATAGTCAAAGGACTATAAGGCATGGTCGTGTCGGTTGTCCAGTAAACCTGTGCATTTGAAATTCCGGTCTTATGCTGAATGATCGCATTCACCTGATAAGGAGTGGTTGTATTGTAAGTATCAGGAAGGTTATTGTGAACGATGCGCAAAGGAGCTGTTACGCCAACGCTGTGAGTGATGCAATGGATCACCCCGCTTTGAGCAATGATGTTTGAACCTGCATCATCTGCATCAATCGTCACTACTTTGTAACCCGGCATGTTTTGTTTGATGATGCGTACGGCTGTTGTATCGTATTCCTGACGGTAAACCGGCATGATCACCGTCTTGTTCACGATCACAAAATTGGAGTAAGTCCGGTAATAAGCGCCACCGAAAGGTGATCCGGCATATCCTCCGGAAGTACTTGGAGGCATTGGAATGCGGACGATCTTGTATGGATTTCCCCAAGGATCGGAAAAGTTGCTCAACACATAAGCGATGTTCGCTTCGATCTGTGGGCCATCAGAAATTCCTGCAGGAAATTGCCCTATCAGAATTGTTTTCTCGTCAAGAAACTTCATGTGCATATCGATGTGATGGATCCCGTCGTATGGAAGCACATCCATCTTGATGTAACGGTTGATGCCGTGGTAATCGTTCACTATTGAGTTGATCACCGGCTCCGTGTGATTGGGATAAGCCAATGAATAAGTTCCCGCACCATCGTTCTCATCCAGAATGAGTTTAGAAGCGAAAGCCGTCTCTATTCCATCGATCATCCAGTTTCCACCGGTGTTCATCAGGTTGTTCGGAGCTACCAAAGTTTGGTAAAGTGGCACGTTCAAGTAGGAAGCATAAGCCAAAGGTATGTCATCGTCATCCGGACGGGGGCGGTTGTATATCCAATCGACCAGGATCAAAGAATCCACATCATTCATATAACACGTATTGGCTGCATAATCACGAATCCAGATGGAGTTGTATGCTACTTCAATAAATTTCAGATTGGTCAATGGAATACCGTTGGAGGTCAGGTCGGACTTAACGGCATTGGAGTCGGTGCAGTGAATAATCACATTACACTCCAGCTGAGCGGCTGCTACGATCTGACGGTGGATCACCGGAAAACCTGTCCAGGTAATTAGCAAAGCCTGTTGTTCTTCCCACTGTGCGGCGGTTCTTACAGGCTGTGTAGGAGGCGTGGTAATGGAAGCACGGTAAAGCGGGTTGGCCGTTTTCGCCTGTCTGCTTTTTAGGTATTCATCCATTTTTTGCTCCTCACCCGGTGCAAAACCTCTTGGAAGCATTTTCTCTTCCTGCGCTATAGCGGTGAAAGCAGTATTCAATAAAACGAGAGATAGTAAAAGTTTATGACGCATGAAATTAGGTGTTTTTAGTGCATTTGTAAATAGTACTTATTTCAATGAGTTGACATTTATATCAAAAATACATTTTTCAATTGGCGAAAACAAATTTTAGGGTCTAAAAACAATCCTTATCTTTACATCACAATGCAGAAAGGCTTCATAAGATATTGCTCCCTGGTTTTCCTTCTTCTACTGTCGTTTCCGACGATCGAAAAGTGCATTCACACGTGGGGACATCACGATGAAGTGGCTTGTACCGCTACCGACAAGCACTTTCATGAGCAAGAACATGCCTGTTCGATCTGTAATTTTACCATCACCGATTCAAATGCCCTTCCATCCAACCGTGTCATCTTCCATCCCGACGCCCGGTCATTTTCTTTTAGAACATTTTCTGAAAGTGCGATCATTGCACCTCGCTTTTCCAATATACCTTCCCGAGCACCACCGCTGGTCTGATTGTTTTGATTTTCGCCGCGCTGTTTTACAGCCCGTCATCCATTCATTTTAATCAGACACATCATGTACAGAACTATTTTGTTTGCACTTCTTTTTAGTGCAAACTTCCTCTCAGCGACAAACGCTGATTTTGGAAAAGCAACACTTTCGGGCCGCATCACCGACAAAAGCAACGGCGAAGCCATTCCCGGCGCAACGATCTACATTCCCGACCTGAAGACCGGCGCTGTGAGCGGACCAGATGGCAACTACAGGATCAACAATCTACCATCTACAAAGATCTTGGTGCAGGTGAGTTTCATCGGCTATAAAATGATCCTGGAAACGATTGACCTCGCTAATGCTTCCACAAAAGATTTTGCTTTGGAACTTTCTGCAAAAGAAATCAATGAAGTGGTAATCACCGGCTCCTCGCAATCAGGAGAACGGAACAGAACCCCGACACCGATCTCCATTGTTTCCAAAACGCAATTATTACAGAATGCTTCCTCCAACATCATCGATGCAATCTCCAAGCAACCTGGCATTTCTCAGGTAACTACAGGAGCAGGCATCTCCAAACCAGTGATCCGTGGCTTGGGATACAACCGTGTGGTGGTGGTGAATGACGGGGTAAGGCAGGAAGGACAACAATGGGGTGATGAACACGGAATTGAAATTGATGAATTTTCCGTTAACAAGGTAGAGATCCTGAAAGGCCCCGCAAGTCTCTCCTACGGGTCGGATGCCATCGCCGGCGTGATCAACATGATGAGCGCCCCTACGCTGCCCGATGGACAGATTCAAGGAAACGTGATCGGCAACTATCAAACAAACAATGGCCTGATCGCATACTCCGCCAACCTCAGCGGAAATCTGAAAGGATTCATCTGGGACGTTCGTTATAGCAATAAAAGGGCACACGCCTATCAGAACCGCTACGATGGTTTTGTATTGAACTCCGGGTTCAATGAAAATACGATCGGCGGGATTGTCGGACTGAATAAATCCTGGGGCTATTCGCATTTGCATCTTTCCTATTATGAATTCACTCCAGGCATAGTTGAAGGGCACCGCGACAGCGCGAGCGGAAAATTTCTTAAACCCTTTGTGATCAACGATACTACCGAAGGCTTTGCCTTTGCTGAAGATTCCGACTTCAAAAAATATACCCCCGGCATTCCCTTTCAAAAGATCCGGCATTACAAAGCCGTTTTAAATTCCAATTTTGTTTTGAAAAAAGGCTACTTAAAACTTTCGCTCGGTTTTCAGCAAAATCAACGTCAGGAATTCGGAAACGTGTTTGACCCGAACAAATATGGTTTGTATTTTTTGTTGAACACGGTCAACTATGACCTGCGTTATGTTTTCCCGGAGAAAAAGAAACTCAATATTTCACTGGGCATGAACGGTATGCAGCAGACCTCGAAAAATAAAGGAACCGAATTTCTAGTTCCGGAATACAGCCTGTTCGACATCGGAGGATTTCTGATCTTGAAAAAGGAATTCGGAAAACTCGACCTGAGTGGAGGGGTCCGTTACGATTCTCGTTCGCAAAAAAGCGAAGATCTTTATTTGGATTCACTCGGTACGAAAACAGAAATCAGTGATTCTACTTCCTATCATCAATTTTCAAAATTCAGTTCTGTTTTTTCAGGACTCTCTGGAAGCATCGGAGCAACGTATCTGTTTTCAGAAAAAGTACACATGAAGCTGAACCTCGCAAAGGGCTACCGTGCACCCAACATCAGTGAGCTGGGTGCCAACGGAGAACACGAAGGAACGGGAAGGTTCGAGATCGGAGATCCGCGTTTAAAAGCAGAAAGCAGCCTCCAGACCGATCTGTCTTTCGGGTTGAATACAGAACACATCACCACGGAGCTCGATCTGTTTTACAACATGATCGATCGTTTCATTTTTCTCCAAAAGCTGAGCAGTGTGAATGGAGGCGACTCGATCACAAATGGAGCAACAACTTTTGAATATGTCCAAGGCAATGCGGTGTTGTCTGGCGGAGAGATTAGCATCGACATACATCCTCATCCGGTTCATTGGCTGCATTTTGAAAATTCATTTTCGGTTGTACAAGCAAAGCAAAAAAATCAGCCCGATTCTTTAAAAAACCTACCACTGATCCCGGCTCCGAAATTGGTTTCCGAGTTAAAGGCCGACATTAAGAAGATCGGAAAGCACATTGTCAATGCCTATGTAAGTGTTGAACTGGAGAATTATTTTGAGCAGGAAAAAATTTATTTCGCATTTGGAACAGAAACTAAAACGGCCGGATATTCATTAATAAACGCAGGACTTGGTGGTGACGTTATTGGAAAAACAAAAACGCTTTTCTCCGTTTACATCAGCATAAATAATATAACGGACGTTGCCTATCAGAATCACCTGAGCAGGCTAAAGTATACAGAGATGAACAATGCAAACGGAAGACGGGGCGTTTACAACATGGGAAGGAATATAAGTTTCAAATTGATCGTTCCCTTGGATCTGAAAAAATAAAGATCACTTATTCAATGAGATCTTTCGCTGATAACTTTTGCCATTGTCGGCCCTGAAAACGAGAAAATAAATCCCAGATGTGAATTGGTGGCTGATCGAATGTTTGTTTTCACCTTGGCTTAGAATGATTGCATCGCCTTTGAGCTCTTGGCCGAGCGAATTCAAAACATAAATTGTTCCTTTGAGTTCTTCGTTTGATTGAATGATCAGGTCGAGGGAATGACCATTATTAAAAGAAGTCATGCTAACTTCCGGCAAAGTCTGAACTTCATTTACCGAAACATTCTGAACAATCTGTCCCTCGAGGTATTGTACCTGTGTGCCTAAGGAATTACTGTAGACCACGTGAAATTTCCCGTTATTAAAAACAAGATCGGGACGAGACTGATGGCCGCTTGTACCTTTGGTAAGAGTATCCACTGTAGCGCCCAATCCTGCGGCGCCGGTCAACGACCAAGTGAACAGCACCTCTTGGGCCCCTGCATTGTAGCCCAGCCAAACAACTCCCAAAGTATCGCCTTTTCCTGCGATAACCGGATAATTCTGCGTACTCAAACCGATTGGATAAAGCTGGCGATGTTGTCCCAACTGCTGATCAAGAACATTCATCGTTCCGATATAAACCCTGGCGTCGCTAGTGCCGTCACTCATCCATGTATAAACCAGAGAATCTCCGATGATTACTCCGGACGGAGAACTGGAGGGACAAACGGAAACAAACCAGTTCGTCGTATCAATATTGGCTGACACAGGAAAGCTTACACAGTCATCTGATGAAAGAGATGCCCAAATTTCCCGCAAGCCTCCGATGTTGTTACGGAAAAGCAAAGCCTGACTTGTCGGTGAAATGGCCAGGGAAGCCGGACAGCAATCACAGGCTTCACCGGTCACAGCTGGTTCAACAGCCGGCAGATAAGTAAGCCCACCGTCAACGGAACGAGTCACTGTGTGCTCAGGGTTCGACATGCTCAGCGTATCGGAGCCCATATAACTAACCACCGGATTTCCGCCCGGCATAACTGCAACCGTTGGAAAGCTGGCTATGCGGCCTGTTTCATTATCGATTCGCACCGTATCGGAAAAGGTCATCCCGCCATCTATTGAACGCACTGAATAGGTTTTGGGATTACCGATCGGCGTCATAAAAACGACAAATGCGGTATCCCCGGAAGACGAAATCTCCGGTCCGGTCCATGAAACCACGTAGGGAGCCACTCCTGAATTGATCGCAACCGGACTTGAAAAAACGCTTCCCATTTTATTAGAAGAATAAATTACCGCCGGACTGTTGTCCTGCCAGATAACAAGAGGAACATCGTTGTCCATCAATGTGAGGCGAGGAAAAATATTATTGTGCGTTGTCCCGACACCAACATTCACGGGATACCCCCAATGAATTCCTATAGTTTGTCCAACCATAATAGTTGCCGAAAAAAATACCGACATGATGAGTAGAAATCTTTTCATGCACTAAAGATAAAGAATACAAACGACAGTCATTATTTTTTATAGATTTATTATTCCTTAGTTCAAAACAATTAAAATACCCACCCCTATTTAATGACCACAGCACTGCACCAGGGGACGTCCCATTCAAGATGTCAAACGGGTATCTGGATCATCCAAAATTTCAACAAGAAAAAACATCTAAAAATCAAAAAAAGAATCGTAAATTTATAAAAACAAAAACAGATGAAACTTTTTTTAAAACATAGCGCTGCGATTTGTCTAGCATTAGTATTAGTATTCCACTTCGGATCCTGTAAAAAAGAAGGAACCGGAGGAAAATCAAGCGTGAACGGAAATGTAAAGCACCACAACGAACTCATCCCGAATACCGATGTATACATTAAGTATGGAGTAAAAGAATTTCCCGGAGCCGATGTCTCTTCATACGATGATCATGTTCAGGCCGATGCGAATGCACATTATGAATTCACCGGTCTGCAAAAAGGCGACTACTATCTTTATGGCGTAGGCACCGATGCCAGCGGCATTCCGTTTGTTGTAACAGGCGGAGTGGGAGTCGAGCTGAAGCGCAACCAAGCGAGCAACATTGACGTTCCTGTAACGGAAGATTAAGATCCCCTGAAAATGTTTTCTAAAAAACACATCTTCCTTTTTTTTTCCTGTCTGATCATCGGATCTGTTTTTCTTTCTACATGTACCAACGATAAGGGGATTCCGGATTACAATCAATTTCCGGATGATGTAGGAAAGATCATCTTCACCAAATGCGCCACACCTGGTTGCCATACCGATGCCAGCAAAGGGGCATCCGGCGGCTTGTCGATGGAGAGCTGGGATAAATTATTTCAGGGCGGAACAGGGAGCGCTTGTGTGATCCCTTACCGGCACGACTACAGCACTTTCTTTTCTTATGTCAATACTTATGCGGATCTGGGAGTAACATTAACTCCAACCATGCCTTATGGAGAAACCAAATTAACCAGGGAAGAAGTGATTTTGCTCAAAGATTGGATCAACAGCGGAGCTCCGGATAGGGAAGGAAATGTGAAATTTGCAGACAACCCGAACAGGAAAAAATTCTACGTCACGAATCAAGGCTGTGACGTGGTAACGGTTTTTGATCAAGCCACTTTATTACCGATGCGTTACATTAATATTGGTAGCGTTCCCGGTGCTGAAGCGCCCCACATGGTAAGGGTTTCGGCTGACGGACAATTTTGGTACGTCTTAAATACGGCGGGAATATATCTGGAAAAATACAGAACCAGTGACGACAGTTTTGTGAGCAGAGCACTGATCACCTCCGGAGTCTGGAACACTTTTGTACTATCCGATGACTCACAAACAGGCTACTGCATTGACTTTAGTCCAAGTGGTGCGAAGATCGCAACGGTCAATCTTTCTGCGATGACTGCAACAATTGATGCCGGCCTTTCTTTTCCGCACGGTTCCGCACTGAACAATTCCAACGATACTTTGTACATTTCACAACAACAAAACAACAAGATCTACAAATTCCCGCTTGTCGATTTCAGTGCTTACTCCGAAGTGAATCTTTATACCGGAGCTGTCCCTCCTACTACATTAAATTCTCACGAGATTCGTTTTACGCCAAGTGGCTCAAAATATTTTGTAACCTGCCAGGGTACATCAGAAGTACGAATCATGCAAACCAGCAACGACTCTCTATTGGCAACCATTCCGGTGGGGGCGTTGCCATCTGAATTAAGTTTTTCAACAACAACTCCATTTGTATATGTTACTTGTACGGAAGATCTCACATCTTTCCCGGGAAAAAGAGGCTCAGTAGCCATCATCAACTACTTCACCAATACGCTGGTTGGCATGATATACACCGGTCACCAGCCTCACGGAATTGAAGTGGACGATGCTAACAAAATGGTCTATGTTGTAAACAGAAATTATTCATCGGATGCTCCGGCGCCACACCACTCTACCGAATGCGGTGGACAGAACGGGAATGTTTCTTTCATTAACCTGAGCACCAACACGATGATTTTAACACCTAGTGGTGGGATCAAAAAAGTGGAGGTCTCCGCCGACCCTTATTCCGTAGCCATCCGTCACTAATGTCCGAATTACCCGACACCAGCAGCATTGTTCTCTTCGACGGAATTTGTAATTTCTGTAATTCATCCGTGAACAAAATCATTGCGCAGGACAAAAAAAACAGGTTCAAATTTGCTACTTTACAATCTGAGATTGGAAAAAAATTGTTGGAAAAACATGGCATTAACCCGGCGAAAACCGACAGCATTGTTTTAGTTGAAAACGGAGCAGCTTTCATCAAATCAACAGCCATTCTACAGATTAGCAAACACCTGGGCGGATTATATCCTATTGCATACGTGTTCCTGATCATCCCTGTTTTTCTGAGAGATGTTGTTTATGATTTTATAGCAAAAAATCGGTACAGGTGGTGGGGAAAAAAAGAAAGCTGCATGATTCCAACTGCAGAGGTTAGATCGAAATTCATAGAGTTCAGCCCTTCGTGAAACAGATCGCTTCGCAATTACGCCGCGTTGCAGGTCTAATAAAACATTCTTTGTCGTCACACCGAGCGTAGTCGAAGTTTAAGAAGTGAAATTACCTCTTTTTAAGAAATTTAAATTTCAGAATTTTCTTTTCATAATCGATCACAGCATTGTATTCCAAAAGAATGTCACTCCCCAGAACCCCATCTATAGGCTTCAATCCGACTTTTTCATAAGACTCATTCACATGGGAAAGATCTAGCAAAATGGATTTGTAATTTTTAATTTCCAGGTCAGCCATTTTGATTTTTTTGATCATTACCTGTTCACTTTGCATAGTATTTGTTCCCAGGCCACTTGACAAGCTATCGTGTTTTTCAAAGGTCCGTTCCTTTACAAATTTTTCGATGCGTGTCTTATCAAAAACAGTTTTTGAGGCACCGGTGTCGATGATCAGGTTCGCTGTTTTTCCATTGATGGAAACTTTAATAATCAAATGATATCCTTGACCGGAAATATCTAATATTTTAAAGGGAATAGTTATGGTCATAGTGTTTGGGCCTGGCCTAAAAAGGCTTCGACTACGTTATTGTGTGTTTTTAGATCACAAGAAGCGTAGTCGAAGTTTAGTAAAAATGCGAAACAAATTCTAAACAGTAATCGTGCTCAAAATGTTATTCATAGTGCGGACCGCATCAGCGCTTTTCGCGAAAGCCGCTTTTTCTTCGTCGTTCAATTTGATGTCCACAATTTTCTCCCAGCCGTTTTTACCAATGATGACTGGCACTCCAAGACAAATGTCTTTTTGTCCGTATTCGCCATCCAGATAAACGCAACAAGAGAATAATTTCTTCTGATCGTTCAGAATACTGTCAACCAAAGCGGCAACAGCTGCACCCGGAGCATACCAAGCAGAAGTTCCAAGCATTCCCGTAAGCGTAGCACCACCCACCATTGTGTCGGCAGCTACCTTTTTTAATGTTTCAGCATCCGCGAACTGACTTACCGGAACACCTTTGTAAGAAGCCATTCTGGTCAAAGGGATCATGGTTGTATCGCCGTGTCCACCGATCACCATTCCTTCAATATCATTAGGAGAAGCGTCCAGAGCCAAAGACAGATAGCATTTGAAACGTGCGCTGTCGAGGATTCCACCCATTCCGATGATTCTATTCTTAGGGATTTTGCTTTCTTTCAGGGCCAGGTACGTCATGGTATCCATAGGGTTACTCACCACGATCACGATGGCATTCGGAGAATGCTTCAATAGGTTTTCCGTTACATTTTTCACGATCCCGGCATTGATGCCAATCAGTTCTTCCCTGGTCATTCCCGGCTTACGTGGAACGCCGCTGGTGATCACCACCACATCGCTGTTCGCTGTCTTTGAATAGTCGTTCGTGCTTCCGCTCACTCGCGTGTCGAAACCGGTCAATGTTGCGGTTTGCATCATGTCCAGTGCTTTTCCTTCAGCAAAATTCTCTCTGATGTCAAGCAGGACAACTTCTGAGGCGATTTTACGAAACGCCAATACATCCGCAGATGTA
Organism: Bacteroidia bacterium; assembly: GCA_046594925.1. Lineage (GTDB taxonomy): Bacteria > Bacteroidota > Bacteroidia > 2-12-FULL-35-15 > 2-12-FULL-35-15 > 2-12-FULL-35-15. Next base: position 4,120 of record JBKJQG010000318.1, on the reverse strand, counting down.
GCGCCTACATTTCCTGCTCCTACTACTGTTACTTTCATTTTATTAGGATTTTAAAAGGTTATCAAAATTTTGACGCTAAATTAGAAAAGAAAAACATATCCGACCATTAAGTTTTAAACAGATTTTACTTTTGCTAACATTTTTTTCGTTTTTCCATTGTTGATGCAACTTTGAGAGCCATTTTTTCATCTGTCTAAAGGTAGAACGGAAAAATTCTTCTTTTGAATAGAAAATTGTTATTTTTATACGATAAAACTCTCTAAATGAAAAAAGTATTTTTACTCCTCCCGATACTACTATTCTGCTCTTTCAATTCCTTTTCTCAGTCCGATTGCGCCACAGCTGCAGGATTTTGCACAGGTTCGGGAACTACCTTTCCTGCGTCCACTAGCACGACCGCTCCGGCAGGCCCTAATTACGGCTGCTTGGGAAGTCAACCCAACCCGGCCTGGTATTATCTGAACGTTGCTACCAGCGGAGATATCATCCTGGATCTTACAAACAGTGCAGGCGTTGATATCGACTTTGCGGCCTGGGGTCCCTTTGCCTCTCAGGCAGCTATGTGTGCAGGAACCTCCAATTCGCCTTTTGACTGCAGTTTTTCGACTGCTGCAGCAGAACAAGTAAACATTATTGGAGCAGTAGCCGGAGAATGGTACATGGTGCTGATCACGAACTTTTCGGGAGCTCCAACCGACATTTCAGTAACGGCCGGACCAGGCACAACCGGTTCGACCAATTGTGCTGTCCTTTGCAACATGACAGCGTTATCGGCAACTCCGGGCGCCTGTAACGCGACAACCAATGCATACACACTTACAGGAACTATTACCTATACTCAGCCACCGACCACCGGAACCTTAACCGTCACGAACAGCTGCAGCGGGGTCACCCAGGTAATCAATCCACCCTTTCCCCCCACTAGCACAGGCTATTCACTTGCCGGGATGCCCTCTACCGGAGGTGGATGTACAGTCACTGCCACTTTTTCGGCAGACCCAACATGTACTTTTACAACATCGTTCACGGCGCCACCGCCTTGTACATGTAACATCTCGTCTATTACAACTGTTCCCACGGCGTGTAACGTTACCACTCAACAATACGATGTAAGCGGAAACGTGTCTTTCACTATTCCTCCAGCGAGCGGAACATTAACAATTACAAACTCCTGCGGAGGAACTCCTGTAGTTTACAACGCTCCCTTTGCAAGCCCTGCGGCATACAGCTTCCCGGGATTATCAGCCAATGGTGCGAGCTGCAATGTTACCGCTGTTTTTTCTGCAAACCCTGCCTGTACCTTTACTCAAGCTTATACTGCCCCGGCACCGTGTCTGGTTGTTTGTTCCATCACTTCATTAACGGCCAACCCATCTACTTGCGATCCCATTACCAATAATTATTCAGTGACAGGAAGTATTTCCTTCAGCAATCCTCCTGCTGGGGGAACGCTGACTGTGAGCAGTTCCTGCGGTGGTACAGTACAGGTATTAAACCCTCCTTTCGTGAGCCCTTTGGCTTATGCCTTGAACAGTTTGACTTCAAATGGTGCGGCTTGTACGGTGACGGCAGTATTCTCTGCGGATCCATTTTGCACCCTGACTCAGAATTACACGGCACCTGCATCTTGTTCCATGTGTCCGGTTACGGCCGGAAACAGCGGCCCTGTTTGTGAAGGGCAGCCGCTCAACTTAACTGCGACGGCCGTCGCAGGGGCTACGTATAGCTGGACAGGTCCGGGAGGATTTGTTTCCGGAGCTCAGAACCCCACGATTCCGGTAACGACAACTGCCATGTCAGGAATTTACACGGTAACCGTGAACGTTTCGGGACCTCCTGCTTGTACCGCTTTCTCCAGTACAACCGTAACAATTAATGCATTGCCGATAACAGTAGTGAACTCACCAACCACTTGTGCAGGAGCAAATGCAACACTTACGGCGAGTGGCGCAACCACCTACCTGTGGTCAACCGGAGCAGTCACCCCATCCATCACGGTTGCTGGCACAACAGCGACTTACACCGTGACCGGCACTAGCAACGGCTGTACATCTTCCGCAGTGGCAACGGTTACTGCAACTCCTCCTCCGACAGTTAGTTTCTCCGGGAATGTATTGAGCGGATGTAATCCTGTCACCTGCAATTTCACTGCAAACACAGCAGGGAATCCAGGGGCGAGCTATCAATGGACTTTCGGTGACGGATCACTTGGAACTGGGCCGAACATCACTCACACTTATAACATCAACGGATGCCACACCGTTATCCTTACCGTTACTTCCCCAGCGGGATGCTCCAGCACCGATTCAATTCCTTGCATGATCAATGTATTCCCTCAACCGGTTGCTAACTTTACATTTAATCCTACCACAATCGACATCCTAAATCCAACGGCATTCTTTACGAATACCTCTGCGAACGGAACGATCTGGCTCTGGAACTTCGGTGACAGCACTAGTTCAAACGTTCAGGATCCTACACATACCTGGGACTACATCGGAGTTCATCCAGTGACCCTTTATGCTTCCAATGCAAATGGCTGCATCGATTCTATTACATTCGACATCATCATTGACGACATTGTCACGGCTTACATTCCTAATTCATTCTCTCCGAACGGCGATGGCGTGAACGATGTGTTCAGTATTTATTCGAACGGCATTGCTCCAGAAAAATTCGAGATGTTGGTCTTCGACCGCTGGGGGAACAAGATCTTTACTTCCCGTGATATCACTGTAGGATGGAAAGGCTCCGTCAACAACACCGGAGAGATCTGCAAGGAAGATGTTTACGTTTACCGTTTCAATTACCAGGATTTCAAAGGCAGGAAACACAAGGCCATCGGCCACGTTACCATTGTAAAATAAATTCAAAGAATACAGTCACTTCAATGGCGGAGACAAAGTTGCCAAAGTGGACGTATACGTCTGGAAGATCGTCACCCAGAATTTCAAAGGCGATACCAAGCAATCTGTAGGTACTGTTACGATTGTGAAGGAGACCTCAGTACCAACTAACAAAAGCCCCGTCCGGATCTCCGAAGCAGGGCTTTTTCATGCTTTGTGAACAGCTTTTTGAAGTGTTTTGAACACCTCATCCGAATTGTTGAAAACTATTAGGCATTTCCTATGCAACTTTTGGCGCAAAAAAAACATCAATTTTGTAACAACGCGGAAAAATTGAATTTCCCTTGCTTTTTATTTTGATTTTTTAACAAAATTCATCAATTTAGCATACCAAGAATTCTGCTCAGCATACAGCTCTCTTTTTTTTGTCTTTACCTTTTATATGATTCATCTCTAAACAAAATTAAAATGGTTAAAACTAAACTACTTCTTACCTCTTCCTTGCTTTTTTTATTCTGCTTTTTAAGTGTGAATATTTTGAATGCGCAAATGGTAGGTGCAAATGCTTACATCAAAGGAACATATGTTGAAATAGGAATAGCGGGAAATGGCGGTTACGAAGGCTGTCCAACAGTCGCTTCTCCACCATTAGCAGGCATGCACTTTCGTTCTGCAAACCCTTACTTTGGTTTTGTTTCTAATCCGCAAGCAAACGCTTGGTTAACTTTTGACGGAGATTTTTTTACTCCCGGAAGCCCCGAAAATGGCTGGGGTGTTGAGGTTGGAAGCGCTACAGGAATTAAAGCAAGCAACAATTGTGCTCCGGTTCAACAAATAAATGGCTCATTGACTTCTTGGTCACAGACCTTTTCATGTATCAGCGCTGATTGGCAGGGAGATTTAACTTCATCGAGAAATATTCATTTTAAAATAAATTATTTTTTAAAAACAACAGATTTATTTTATACCACTACTGTTTCGATCACCAACAACACTGCTGCGACAATCCCTGAATTATATTATTACAGAAATTTTGACCCTGATAACAATCAATCCATCAGCGGAGATTATACAACTACCAATACAATTGTTGCCCAACCTTTTTCGGGGGCATGCAATACAGCTCACGTAAAAGGAACCTCTGTTTTGCCAGCTACTCAACCCATGTCGTATGTAGGTTTAGCGGGGACGGGCGCCAACTGGAGAGCCTATTATGGAGGCTTTTCAAATCGTGATGCTTCCGATTTATGGAATGGTGTTGGGTTTACACAAGC
>JBKJQG010000307.1:0-18263 GCA_046594925.1 Bacteroidia bacterium | reverse complement strand
CCTTGTGTAGCATTACATCCCACATAATCATCTCCTCCGTTTCCAAGATCGATGTCAGACCAAATCCCTATGAAAGTTGAATCCACGCGGATGGAACTTCTGTTGATGACCGTATATTTTGCGAAAACAGTATTGTAAAGTGCACTGTCATCCGGACAACCATAACCATAGATCATACCTTGTATTTCAACTCCGATGGAAGCTCCGCCGGTTTCCCCGTGCACTCCTCCTTTATCGTTAAACACAAAAAAGATCGCTTGGTCACCTTTGATTTGTGGATATTCTCCAACATAGGGATCATAGACTCCATTCGAGTTCAGATCGACAAAAGGAGCAAGCGGGCCTCCGAATGTGCTAAATGCAGGCCATGTTACGATCGTGCTCATTGTGGCAGAATCAATTGGACTAGTTCCCGGTTGTCCGGCCAATACCCAATTGCTATAATCAATAACATCGCATTGATTGATCTTCCATACTTTGTCATAAGCGGCAATGGTTGCTGCGCTGGTGCTTGCTGTCGCATCAAGTGGCCCCGGCCAAAAATCCGCTCCTGTTTGACGATAAGTTTGTCCTGCAATTTTCAGCGAGTTGCTGGGATCAAATCCGCCTATCCACATGTTGCCGGCAAAAATTGGATTTGTATGACTGCTGGTCGGACTATCATAATTGTAAAGCATGCCGTAGGACGTAGCATTTACTTTCATATTATTTATGTTCAAATAATCGCTTACTGCGGTTTGTGCATTTGCCGAAACACCGTATGTGATCGCTGCAAAAAGTAGAATAATTTTTTTCATAATCGTTATTTTAGTAATGAATTGAAAGGGATGAATTGAAAAAAATAAATGCATTTAAGTTTTTGTTTTATAACAAGTCAAACAGACAGTTTAAAAAATTATTTACCTTATTAAAGTGATTGTGCCCTTGCGTTTGCTTCGTTCACCGTTAATGAATGTGGCCTCAAGGGTGTATATGAAGACGGTAGGTTCCAGCGTCTGATCTTTAGATCTACCGTCCCAGGCTGCATTTAGTTCCTTTGATTCAAACACGATGTCGCCCGATCGAGCGTATATGATGATGTGCGTTTCAAGCAGGTCTTTGCCTGTAATCATAAATCGATCGTTCAATCCATCTTCATTGGGCGAAAAGGAATTCGGAACATAAATGGTATTGCCTTCTGAAACCACATCGACAAATAGTTTAGCTGTATCGCTGCATCCGAATTCATCTGTAACAATTACGATGTACTGTTGATCCTGGCTGATCGTCAACATCGGATCACTGCAATTGGAGCAACTCAATCCTTCTTGCGGGAACCATGCATACGCGATGCCTCCTTCTGAATGAAGTGGAGTGCTTTCTCCTTCGATCAGTACCGCGCTGCTTCCTGCATTTGCAATTGGAGGCAGGTGAACCTCTACTAAAATATTTTGATATGCCGAGCCACATGTATTTTGTCCGGATACATCATAAAGCGTAGTTTGTGTTGGCTGGACCCAAATGAATCCAGTCGCTTCCCCGGTTGACCATACAATGGAATTTAAATTTCCGCTTGCATGAAGGTCGACGCTGTCGCCAAGACAGATGTCCGGATTGTTGCTCACAAAGATCAATGGGAGTGAATCGATCTGCAGATAGATGGCTGCTGTGTCACTCAGACATTGGCTGTTTGAAACATAAAGGGTATAAATTCCGGTATTGGAGGTGGAAAGAGGAGCAAGTACCGGTTGCTGATCGACACTGCTGAATCCCGCTGGTCCTGACCAATAATAATTCCATCCACTTAGTGCTGAAGCTGAAAGCTGCAGGGTGTCAGTAAAGCACAGTGTGTCATTTACCGACAGCAGCGGAGATGTTTGAAGCGGTTGCACGGTAATGTTCACCGCTTCGGCCGCGCTTCCACATCCGGCTGTCGACATTGTTTGGGCATATATAACCGTGGAAGTTGTCAGGTCGCTCAGGGTGAAACTGTTTCCTGCTGACAGGAGCGTATTGCTTACATCGAACCAACTAATTGAATTAAGCGAAGGAGCGGGTGTGAAAATTATCGAAGTGCCATAACAAACAGTTGTATCGCCGATCGACGGAGGCTCCGGATTCACAGGGTATGCGTTCACCGTTGTGTTCGTCACCACCGGCGCATTAAAATCAAAATAGATGGATGCGGTGTTCTTGATCTCAGCACTACAGCCCAGTCCTGACATAGGCTTGATCCGATATTGAAAAAATCCCCTCGAGCTGTCGGCACTTGAAGTGCTGTCGGACAGGTAGATATTTGGAAATAAAATGGAGAGTTCGTTGCCGTTCAACATTACCTGGTTGGTGTGGCTATATCCAATGGCCTGGAATGTGGAAAGATTCAACTGGCTGTCCAATGTATCCTTCAGACGAATATTGATGGCCGGAGCGTTTCCGGTATTTTGAAACTGTATGGTATAGGTGAACCAGTCGTCGTAATTCAGCGGAACATTTTGCGGATAAGTTTCCTTAATGTTCGGATCGTGAGAGTTAACTACTTCGTAACAAAAATCGTAGGTATTGTTTGTTGTATCATTGTCGCCCGCTCCAGGCGTTATATCTACGTTCACGCAAATTTGGTTGCCGCTTCCAGCAGTGGTGGCGACGGTGAACATCAGACCGAAAGCTTGAGTATTGACTATCGCGCCAAAATCAGAAATGGAATAAGTGTAGGTGCTTCCGGTAATGACAGGTGTCAAAGAACCGGGGATTGTGCCGGCGAAGGTCACGGGTCCCGAGATGTTCAGAGAAACCTGTCCGCTCATTCCCGCCGCGCAAGCCATGTTATACCATTGAGTCATATCTCCTGCATCAATTCGTAATTGATGTGTTTGGCCCGGAAAGACTAATCCCATATTTGCAACGGATCGCACTCCCAAGTCGAAACCCGGTTTACAGTTAAAATCAAAATTTATGTTAGTGATTAGCGGGGTACTGGCCGTAAGTAAAACAGTTGAGTCGATGCCGGGGCTCGCACACACCGGCCCAATGGGCATTCCCGTCGTATCAATTCTTACGGAGTAATTCCCGGCCGATTCCGGGAAGTGATAGATTCCGTTAATTGCAGTATATGTTTGTCCGATAATCAAGCCGCTGCCGTCAAACAAATAGACAGGGATGTTCGAGAGATTGCCATCTGCGCTGTCCTTACTACAAGTGGAGTTCATATCCGTGTAAGTGTACCCAACGATTCCTTCAGCACCAGTGCAGCCATGTGGGTTGTTAACAGAATCTCCTGCAATACATAATGGATAATTTAAAGTTGCTGCATCCATCACCGGGAGGTAGTTTGGCAAACAAGTAAATGGATTGTTGCCGATGTCGAGCCATGACAAAGTCGTTGGGAATTCATCAAAACAATTGATGTTGTTGCTGTGGCAGGTTAGAGAGTTGATGGATGCAGGAAGTGCAGGTAAAACTCCCAGAAGATTATTGTTGCAAAGCAGGGATGAGATGGAAGGCAATGCAGGAAGCGTTATCAGCGAATTATTAGAGCAATCGAGCTGGTAAAGAAATGCTGGAAGGGAAGGGAGACTATCGAGGGTTGCATTAGAACAATCGAGTACATTAAGGGAAAGCGGGAGAGCCGGAAGATCGATCAATGGATTGAAAGAACAAGACAGTTGAACCAATGAGGATGGAAGTGCCGGCAACAATGAAAGCATATTGTTCGAACAGTTTAAATTTTGAAGAGCTGTTGAAAGTGACGGAAGAGCGGTTAATGAATTCAGACTGCAGTCTAGAAAGGTAAGCGATGCAGGCAATGGTGTGAGCGCAGACAAGAGATTGCCTCTGCAGTCGATGTAATTCAGTGCCAGGGGCAAAGTGGGCAGCGCAGATAGCTGATTGTCATAACATTTTAATGTGATCAGCGAAGCAGGCAAAGCAGGGAGAGCGCTGATCATGTTTCCTCCACATATAAGTGATTGCAGTGTCGAAGGCAATGCCGGAAGGCCGGTCAGCTGATTCGTGTAACACTCAAGTATGGTCAATGAATCAGGAAGGATCGGCAAACTGCTCAGTTGATTTGCTCCGCAGTACAAGGAATTGAGGAGAAGGGGCAATGCAGGCAAACTGGTCAACAGATTGTTTTCACAAAAGATGGAGGTGAGCGTGCCCGGAAGTGCGGGAAGTGAAGTCAACTGATTTTCTGCACAATTTAACATCGGCAAGTTAGGTGGAAGTGGTGGCAACGCGGATAACTGATTTCCCGTGCAATCAAAGAAGTGAATGGAGGGAGGCAATGCAGGCAACGAGAGGAGTGCATTGTTTTGACAATTGAAATAATCAAGGGTCGCCGGAAGTGCAGGTAGTGTGTCGAGCAAATTTTGTGAACAGTCAAAATAGATAACAGAATCCGGGATCTCTTGAAGATAGTTTATTATGTTGCCAGAGCATACAAGCGTTTGGAGAGAGTCCGGAAGTTCTAGCAATGTGTCAAGTTTATTGCCGCTGCAATTTAAGTTCTTTAACGATTTGAAGAACCGGATGCCTTCCAGGTTGCAGATTGTATCGAATGAAACATTCATTGTCGTCAGGGAAATCACTGTTGAATTGGTTGTGTCCATTTGGTTTCCCGTCATAGCGGATGGAATATTGACGGTTAGCCAATTTACAAAATGAACATCGGGAATGGTCACCGATGATTGTGAGTGAATGTCGATGCCTGCGATCATCAGCGCAAAGATGAGTGTGATTTTTTTCATGGTGTTGATCTTTAAAATGGGAGGGATGATTCTGTTGACTGCTAGCGAATGTAATTCCAAGTGTTAGATTGTAAGTCAAGACGCTGAGCGAAATTTTGCGACTTGGTCAACCGGCATGTATGCACTTTTTGTTTTTTTCAATTTAGCCCTAGCTTAGCTTGTTGCCGAACAACATCCCCATGTTTCATGCAACAAGCCGAGCCAAAGCATTTAACTGGTACAAACATATTCCATAAAAACACGCATCTTTTTATAGAATCCTCCATTCCTATACTGGTCAGAACCTTAAAAAAGAAGTTGTTGTGTCTCATAATGCTTGATTTCATTGGGTTTAATTCTTTTTATAGTATACACGTTTAGCTGATTTTCAAATTTTCTGAAATATATACAAGTCTGATTTTCATTTTTTAGATGAAAAACGCCTATAATAGCTATGATATCTGATAAATATTAACTAATTTAGTTATGTATCTATCATAAAAAGGCTTCAAAGATATTGCAAATAAAGCCAATTGGGTCGATCGAAATTATTTGGACTAAAATAGGATCGGGCGAAGAACAAGGGTAAAGAGAATCGTAAATCAATTAAATTAACTCAAAATTATACATGTCAAACGTAGCCTCTGATCATCTCTTCAAATTGATAAAATCACTCAATAAATCCGAGAAAAGGTATTTCAGTCTGTATGCGTCCCGCCACACACTCGGAGAAAAGAACAATTATGCGATCCTGTTCGATGCCATCTCCAAACAGTCGGAATACGATGAAGCAGCTTTGCTGAAGCAATTCAAGAAAGAAGCCTTCACGAATAAATTTTCCATCACAAAAGCACGGTTATACGATGTCGTGATGGATAGCCTCACAGCTTTTCATTCTGCAAGCTCCATTGATGCTCAATTGAAACGCGATTTGCATTGTGCTGAAATTCTCTACAAAAAAACGCTTTACGAACAGTGTACAAAAATGCTGACCAGTGCAAAAAAAGTAGCCACACGCCATGAGCGGCATTCTTCCTTGCTTGAAATCAGTCTATGGGAAAAGAAATTGGTAGAGACGGAAAATTATTCGGGAAAAAAAGATGCCGACATTCTTCAAATGCTAGAGGCGGATAACCTCATTAGTGAGAAAATTAAAAACTTCAACCAGTACTGGAATATAAAAAGTCGCTTCTTCACCATCCTGAATAAGCAAGGGAAAGTGAGAAACCCGGAAGAGATGCTGAAGTTCAAGAAGATCATAGACAATACCTTATTGAAAGGAGAGCATAAGGCTTTGTCCACTGAGACACGTTACCTTTTCTTTCACATATACAGCGCTTATTATTTCGGGATCGGAGACTATAAAAAGAGCTATGAGAACCTGGTAAAGAATGTTCAGCTAATCGAAGAGCATCCGGATATCTTTAAGGAAGAACCGAATATCTATTTTTCGGTATTGACCAACGAAATCTATGTAGGTAGTCAGTTGAAGAAATATAAGGAAGTGTATGAAAGTTTGAAAAAACTGCGTTCCAGCTTAGTGCAGTTCGAGAATGGGAAGAACGAAGATTTGGAAGTGAAATTATTTTCCAGTGCAACAAGTATTGAGTTGTCGATCTACAATCAGACTGGCGAATTTGAAAAAGGATTGGAACTGGCTCCGAAAATAGAAGAGAAGCTCGCCAAGTATCCCGGCAAATTCACCAAGCTGAGGGAAGCCTATTTCTATTTCAACATGTCGGCAATGTTCTTCGGTGCCGAAAAATATTCACAGGCCTTGAAATGGATAAACAAACTGCTGAACAGTCCGAATTTTGAAGAGAGCGAAAACATATACTGTTTTGCGCAGATCATGAACTTGATCATTCATATCGAATTGAAGCACGATGATTTTGTACCACATGCTTTTAAGAGTGTTCACCGTTATCTGAGTTCCAGGAACAAGGTTTATAAATTCGAGACGGTGATCATGGACTTCATCGGGAAGATTTTGAAGACGACAAAAAGAGAAGACCAAAACAAATATTATAAGGAATTGAAGAATGCCTTAGTGGACTTAAAGAGTGATTCATTTGAAATGGCGGCCTTCGAGTATTTCGACTTTATTTCTTGGGCAGAAAGCAAAGTACAGCGGGTGCCATTCAGGGTAATCGTAGAAGAGAAAGTGGAAATGAAGTAGGGCATCTAATAAAAAGTGAGAGCGGCACCTGCTCTCAAAGGTACCGCTCTCGGGGTCTAAACTAAACTAAACAAACAAAACGAAAAATCAGAAGGCGTTGTAGATGCTAAAAAATATAATGGATACTGTAGCAATTGCTAGTAAAATGGTTACGGTTCCGATACCATCTTGGTGGTAGTTCTGCCCGTGGCGAATGGATGTTTTTCTGTTCATGGCGGTTGAAATTAAATTGTTAGAATCGAGTAGTTCTGTTGCCATCTTGTTAAAGTTTTAAATGTGAATTTCTATTTATAATTTGTTTCCGGCTTCGTCTTCCGTTTCGGGAAGATCATCGGATGATTTTCTTTTAAGTAAGGTGTGGTCGGTTTGCCAATTAATATAAACAACATCCCCATGTGCCAATTAATTTTGCTGCAAACCTCCCAACACCTGCTCTTGTTATTAAACAATAATTTGAATGAACTTCTGACCAATATTACGGCAGAAAAACGCATAAGTATACCCACAATGTGTAAATGGCAGGTTCACTTATTCAGTGGTAGGAAATGGAATTTAAGTGGTGGAAGGGTATTTTGCCTCTTTGGGAGAAAAGTCGTAGAATTCAATGAAATAAGGCATTCCAAAGGTTTTAGGGCTTATGACAGGATAAGCGGATAGGCTATAGATGGGAGAGTTTTTCCAGAAAATCGGTCTTATTTCGCCTGGAAACCTCCACCTGGGAGTTATCTGTCATGACCACATAGCCTCCTTCGCCTTTGATGTACTTTTTGACGTGCTCCAGGTTAATCAGGTGGGAGCGGTGGATGCGGAAAAAGTTGTCGTCGGCAAACATCTGCTCATATTCCCCTAATGTGCGGGAAGCAATGATCTTTTTGCCGCTGGTGAGTATGAAGAAGGTGTAGTTTCCGTCTGAATCGCAGCGGATGATGTCGGAAAGATTGATGAAGATCAGCCCATCACCGTCAGGGATCCCTACTTTTTTGAGTTTGTTCTCCGGTCTTACGTTCGAAAGCAGCGTTTTGAACTGCTTGTCCAAGGTAGCCTTCTGTCCACGTTGTTCTTCAAAGCGTTTGACGGCAATTACAAGTTCTTCCGGGTCGATCGGTTTCAAGATATAGTCGATGGCACTGAATTTTATGGCTTTAATGGCATAGTGGTCGTAAGCAGTCGTAAAGATGATGTTGAAATTGATGTTCTTGAATTTCTCAAGCAAATCGAAAGCATTGCCATTCGGCATTTCAATGTCCAGAAACACCAGATCGGGTTCTTTGTTTGTAATGGCTTCAAATGCGCTAAGCATAGAGTCGACTTTTGCAACTACTTCAATCTGTTTGCAGTTTTTCTCTAACATCTTTGACAACGATTCGCGGGCGCCTAATTCATCGTCTACTATTATTGCTTTAATCATATTACGAATTACAAATTATACAAATTAACAAATCTAAGTGTGTTGCGTGATATACTAATGTACTAAATTATATTGTAAATAATTTAATTTTCGTTCGCTTCGAGAGGAATGATAAGTCTGACTTTGGTACCCGCTGCTTTCCCGTCATCAAAAAGATCGATGATCTCGGCGTTGATGTTACTGTTTAGACTGGAGTTCAAAATATCCAATCTCTCCTGGGTAATGCTCATTCCCATCGATTTATGCTGCTGAATGCGGTTCTTCTTGAATTCTTTTGATTTCTCTCGCCCGATTCCGTTGTCCTCTATTGTACAGAGAATCGTATCATTTTGTTTCTGCAATGTGATCTGGATCTTTCCATTGCCTTGCATCGGCAGCAATCCGTGAATGATTGCATTCTCCACATAAGGCTGTATCAACATGGACGGAATGCGGTCATAGGTCTGATCTATTTCCGGATCGATCTGGATGACATGAATGAACTTCTTGTCGAAACGCATGGTCTCCAACTCTAGATATAGCTCCAATGCATTGATCTCTTCTGAAATCGAAATCATCTGCTGCTTGGAATTATCCATGATCCTCCGCATCAATTTAGCGAATTTCGACAAATACTTTAAGGCGGCATCCGTATCGTTATTTGAAATGTAATGCTGGATGGAACTCAAAGTGTTGAAGATAAAATGAGGGTTCATCTGTGCACGCAAAGCCTGAGATTCGATGTTTGCGATCTTCTTGTTGAGTTCGGTCTTTCGTTTCTCGCGCTGCTTGATCCTTCGAATCCGGAAGCGGATGGACAAGATCAGTGCAAAGATGAAAAATATCGCGGAAAAGATCATGAAGGCCCAGGTTTTCCAGAAAGGTCGTTCGATTGTAAAAGTGAACGTTGCCGGAATAGCATTCCAGATGCCTTCGTTGTTGGAGGAGATCACTTTAAAGGTATATGTTCCCGGAGGAAGATTGGAATAAGTCGTGACCCGGTCTTTGGATGCTGGCGACCATTTTTTTTCAAACCCATCCAGGATGTGTGAGTATTTTACTTTGGCAGGATTGGTTAGACAGATCCCAGAATAACTGAAGGTGACACTATTGTCGCTGTGGTGCAAATGCAGGTTGTTCTTAAAGACAGTGTCCTTATAGAATAAACGATATTTGGTGATGCTGATCCTCGATTCGAAAGTATTTGGGATGTATTCAGTCGGGTTATATTTGACCATGCCATTCACCGTACCAAACCAAATCGATCCGTCCTTGTCAATGAATGTTCCGTTGCCATTGCACTCTACTCCCGAAAATCCTTCCTGCTTGCCAAACTGGATGATGCTTTTTTCTTGCACTCTTTTGAACTTATCAATGTCAAGTTTGTTGACTCCTTGATTTGTACCGACCCAGATCTCTTTCTCTGATGTGCCGAAGGTAAGGGAGTAGACAAGGTCCGAACTCATTCCATCTTTTTCGTTGAAATTTACCGGAAGCGATTTTTCATCGCGAGGGTTGACCATCCACAATCCGTCCAGCGCACCGAAATACAAGTTCCCTTCTTTGTCAACTAAGGATGCCAGGTAGGAGTCATTCTTCAGTCCCAACTGCCTGCTGTATTCCACGAAGGTGCTGCCTTGAAGCTTAAACAATCCTCCGAGGTAAGCCCCAATCCATATCGTTCCATTCTTATCTTCCACAATTGTCCAGGCTTCGCATTTTTCCGACAAACCATTCAAGGGATAACAGATAAAATTCTTTCCGTCGTACTTGTATGCTTTTGCTTTTCCGACCAGCCATAAGTTCTTCTTCGAGTCTTTGTAAATGCAATTGATTGGATGGGTCCAAACGGAAGATGTGTCTTTTCCTTTTGTAAATTTTTTTCCGTCATATTCCGTCAGCCCTTTGTCGGTCCCCAGCCACAATGTACCAGGGCTCACTTCGTAGACCATGTTGACACCGTTTGCATCCAGCCCTTTCTCTTTATCGTATTGGGTGAATTCCCCATCAACGTATTTGAACAACCCTCCGCCTTGCGAGCCTATCCAAAGATTTCCTTTCGAATCCCGAGTGATGCCAAAAATAAAATTGTTGGTGAGTCCATCGTGAATTCCATAGGTGATGAAAGGATTTCCCCGGTACTTGAATAATCCGGAATAGCTTCCTACCCAGAGGTTGTGTTCAAAATCTTCAAAGAGACAGCTGACGATGTTGCTGTTCTGATCTCTCTTGATCGAATACTTTGTAAATACATTGTCCTTGAACTTTGCAAGTCCTTTACCGGTTCCAATCCAGATCGCATTCTTGTAGTCGCAGACCAGGGAAGACACGTTGTTGTCGATCAATCCCTGTGCATCGGTGTACGAAGTGAAAACGCCCTTGCTGATTTTGCAGATCCCGTTGGATGTTCCGATCCAGAAATTATTTTCTTTGTCCTGAACGATGGCTGTGATGGAATTTGAAAGCAGTCCATTGGCTGTGGTGATGGGTGTGAAATTTTTTCCGTCAAATACGCTGATGCCGTCCGTTGTTCCGATCCAGATTCTTCCTTCATTGTCTTCGTAAAAACATTTTACAAAATTGCTAACGAGTCCGTCTTTAGTGGAGAAGTTGATGAAAGCTCCGTCTACCAATTTGCTGACGCCTTTCTCTGTGCCGAACCAGATGTTGCCCTTTGAATCTTTCAGTGAAGTGGTCACCGCATTGTTGATGAGTCCGTTCTTAGTGGTGTATCCGGAGAATGTTTTCTGATCGTATTTGTTGATCCCGCTAATCGTTCCGATCCAGAGGTTGCCTTGCTTGTCTTCGCAGATGGTCGTGACAAAGTGGTTCAGCAATCCGTCCTTCGGTGCAAAGTTGGTAAAGGAGATTCCGTCGAACTTACTCAACCCTCCATAACCACCGCTCCATAAATTTCCTTTGCTGTCCTGAAATACTGTGGAAACATTTGTGAAGGGAAGGCCGTCCTCAACGGAGTAGTTCCTGAAAAAAGTCGATTGTGCTGCACCATTGAATGCAAGCAGGATGAAAAAGCAAATGAGAAAATGTTTTACTCTCATCAAATGTATTTTTATTTTTTCAATAGGGAATCCCAGCCTTGAGCGGTCAAGGTAATGGAAGTTCCTGCTTTTGAAATTAAATTCACGCCTTCCTTACTATGGGTCAGATGCCCGATCACCGAAATGTCCGGGTTTGCTTTTATTTTTGGGAAGTCAGAAGGATCGATGGTAAAGAGCAATTCATAATCTTCACCACCACTCAATGCACAGATTGTCGGATCTAAATTAAACTCTCTTGCCATGGCATAAGTGGACGGATCGATGGGAATCTTCTCTTCGTATAGGTTAACGCCTACTCCTGATTCCGTCGCGATGTGGAGGATCTCAGACGACAAACCATCCGAAATGTCGATCATCGCAGTTGGCTTTACTTCCAGCTTTTTAAGAAGAACTGGAATGTCTTTTCTGGCTTCGGGTTTCAATTGTCTCTCCAGAATATAATCATTTCCTTCCAGGTCGGGCTGAACTCCCGGCGATTCCATGAAAATTCTTTTTTCTCTTTCCAGTAATTGCAACCCGACATAAGCTGCTCCCAGATCTCCGGTCACACAAAGCAGGTCTCCTTCTTTAGCTGTATTCCGGTAAACAATGTCTGCACTGTCCGCCTCACCCAGTGCTGTGATGCTGATCACAAGTCCCGACTTGGAAGAAGTGGTATCTCCTCCGATGATGTCAACGTTGTGTTTGTGACAGGCCATCATGAAACCTGAATATAATTCTTCCAGCGCTTCTACGGAAAAGCGGTTGGAGATCGCCATCGAGATGGTGATCTGTTTCGGAGTGGCATTCATCGCATAGATGTCGGAAAGGTTCACTGAAACGGACTTGTAGCCTAGGTGTTTCAAAGGCATATAAGCCAGGTCAAAATGCACGCCTTCCACCAGCATGTCGGTAGTGACAACGGTCTGTTTATTCTTATAGTCCAGAATGGCAGCATCGTCACCTATGCCTTTAATGGTGCTTTCGTTTTTTATTTCAATGAATTGAGTCAGGTGTTTGATCAATCCAAACTCACCTAAACTGCTCAATTCTGTTCGGCCTGTGTTTTCTAACATGATGTCGTATCTATAGAGTAAAAGTAAGGCTTATCTGCGAAAGCAACAACAAAAACGCTCAACACCATGCTTTATTTTGATTTGTCTGTTTTTTACTTAATTTTAGCTTGTTAAACCGGTACGGTCTTATGTCAAAAAAGGAAAAACATCAACACAAAACACACTCGCCCAAGGCTGTTCCGGTAAAAGACGGGAATTCTGCGGGTTTATTCGACCGTTTGGAAAAGTGGCTGGAGAAAAACGAGAGAAAAGTATTTTATGTATTGCTTGGATTGTCCACCCTGTTCTCTTTCATTTTATTTGATGCTAAGGTATCTGATGGGGGGGACGATTCCTCTTACATCGAAAGGGCCTGGTCTTTACTTCATGAAGGAAAATTCCCTTATTTTCAGGGTCCGGGTTACCCAATCTTTTTGTCTGTTGTCGTAAAATTATTTGGACTGAATGTAATAGCGCTGAAAATGTCTTCTGTGCTTTGTCACTTCGGATTGGTGTGGTTCACTTACAAAGCATTTGTGAAACGGATACCTTATACCGTCCTTTTTGCGCTGATTTCTTTTCTTGCATTCAACGAGTACATGCAGTATTATTCCAGTCAGACCTTTACGGAGACTTTTTTCATGTTTATTCAGGCGCTAAGCTTCTACCTGGTATTCAAAATCATTGATGCGATAAAGCCTCAGCAAAGTTTCCTGTCGGATCTAAAAGAGAATTACTGGAAATGGATTGCTTTCGGTTTGTTGTTTGTGCTGTTGAGCATTTCCAAGAGTGTGGCGATCGTGGGTGTGGTGGCCGTTGTGCTGTATTTTGTATTGAATAAGAACTACAAACAAATTGTGTTTGCGATTGTTACTTTCATCATTATCCGCCTCATCTATCAGTACATTACTACAGCGATGTATGGCCCTTCCACTTCGGATCAATTCGAGCTGATCTTAAGGAAAGAACTCTACAAGCCGGCTTTGGGTTATGAAGATTTTGGCGGCCTTGTGGATCGCTTCTTTAATAATTTCAATCTGTACATGTCGCTCCACATTTACCGGATCATGAATTTAAGAAGGGAAGCGTATGAGCTCAACAGCATCATTCCTCAATTTGCTTTCATTACAGCTTTGCTGATCGGAATTTTTACTTTCCTGAGTTATCGCAAGAACAAATATGTTTTCTTTTCGAGTGTCTACATGATCGTACTTTGTGGCGGGATCTTCATTGGTATCCAGGCTCAGAACATGCAGGATCGTCTAATTATCATTGTAATGCCGATGATTTTTCTTTTGTTTTTTTATGGAATTTACGAACTCGTGAAAAAATATTCCATCCTGCAAACTATCTTCATGGTCTTTGCCGGTTTCATGCTGCTCTATACAATAAAGATTTCCGCAGTGGATAAAAGTAAGATCGCGGCCTTCAAGAAAAACTTGAGCGGGGATATTTATTATGGCTATACTCCGGATTGGGAAAATTTTCTGAAGATGAGTAAATATTGTGCCGACAGTCTGCCTGATAGTGCTCAGGTGCTTTCGCGCAAACCTTCGATGTCGTTCTTGTATGGTAACGGTAAAAAATTCGTGGGACAATTCATCACCACTTCCATGGATGCCGACACTGTTTTGATGGGTTGGAAAAAGCAGAATGTCAACTATGTGATCCTGGCGAACCTGAGAATGAATCCAAAGAAGAACAACGGAAAAATGATTAATACCATTCACCGGATGATCGGACCGGTTTACAGAAAATATCCTCACAAATTACGGCTGGTGAAAACGATCGGAACAAAAGAGAAGTGTGAGTTGTATGAGATAAAGTACTAAACTACTTCAATAGTTTTCCGATGTCACTGATCCAAGCTTTCAACAAGTCCATTTCTTCCTTCCCAACTACTTGGATGTCGATCAGTTTCTGGTAACAGGTGACTAAATTCTCGCAGATATGTGCTTGCCCCGGTTTTAAATTCAAGCTTTGCAATTCCTTGCAGATATTCATGTTGTTGGAATAGCCCGGAATCTCATCTTCAAAATCCTTCATTAAATTGTGTTCGTTGCGTTCCTGCCAAACCGTTGGTTCGTGGTAAAGCACACTCCAGCCACATTCCCAGGCTATGCGCTGAGCAACGTAGCTTCTCCAGATGTCCGTCATTCGGAAGCTACAGAAGGAAGGAAGGTACATTAAAGCAAATGCTTCTTTGAACCAGTATGTGTTCTGGCTGTTGAAAGGACTCCATGCATTTTTTCCAAGAGCCAATTTATTTTTGATTTCAAAATTTAAAGGCAAGGGATAAGTGAGACGGTACACCGCATCCACATCCGGATTCTCATCTGCTAATCCTTGCTGGATAGGGCAGTTAACAGATGTGTTTTTTAAAGTAGAGAGTTTTATTTGTTTTTTCTGAAGTTCTTCCAATGGAAACCCGCGGGGCCAGATCATGTTCTTAGTGAAGTAATGATATACATTCACCCATCCTGCATTTTCGAAAACATGACTTTTTACTTCTCTGTTTTTTTCTTCCCAGAATTCGGCTCTCGGAATGTTGTCATCATCTGTTTCCACCAATTCGGTAGAACCATTTTTAATGGCGAGTAAATAGCCTAAATTTTTTCTGGAGTAGTGACGGGTAGGGGTAATCTTCGCCAATTCAAAAGGTAATGTGAGCTGACGTTCTACGCTCCAGTAATCACAATTTTCCATTTTGAAATCCGCAGGCGATTTGGTATCTCCGATCACTATGTAATCCACATTGCGTTGCTTACAATCCACTGCAAACTGGTTTAAGATCGGATGCTGATCGTTTGCTATGGACGTGATGATGAGTGTTTTTTTTGCTGCCATGTTAATTCATAAATTCGTTCAGTTCTTTTTTTATCTCTTCGAAACCGACATCCGGCTTGTAGTCAAAATCTCTTTCTGCGGCGGTGATCTCTCCGGCAATGTCCTTGTGAAATTTGCCTGCTGCGTGTACGGTAGCATTCAGTTTGCCGAACAGGCCTAAAAAGCTATCAAGTATACTAAATAATCCGCACATCCACCTTGGGATATAAAAAGGTTTGTAGTGGAAGCCCAGTCCTTCGGCGATCATCTGATAAATGTCGTCAACTGTATTGTTCGCCTTTTTCCCTCCTATCCAATACCATTTTCCAAAAGTGGTTTTGTTCTTTTCTGCTTTCAGAAAGGCTTGAATGATGTTGTCGACATGGGAAATGCTCCTATAGTTTTTTCCGTTCCCGAAAACGAGCTGCTTTTTCCAGGAGAACATTTTGAAAAAATCCTTGTTCCGGCCGGGCATAAAAGGGCCGAAGAACCAGAAGCCGCGCAAGGATGTCCCGTCGATCAGACCTTCTGCTGTTTTGTCGAGGATGTATTTCTCTGCCTGGTATTTTGATTTTCCGTAGTTCTTGTATGGACTGGCAGGTGTGTGTTCATCGAAGATTCTTTTGTCTTTTCCATAACCACAGATGCTGTCCGTTCCCATGAAAATGATTCTTCTTATTCCTTTTTCAATGCAGACGTCCACTAGGTTTTTTGTTCCGACAAAGTTGACAGCGTGAAAAGCATCGATGTTCTTCGGATAGATCACGCCCGCTAAATGGTAGACTGCTTTTACATTCTGTAAAGCAGTTCTTAAACTTTCTTTGTCAGAAATGTCGCCATACACTATTTCAAAATTGGCTGGCAGGGAAATAAGGTTCTTGAATTTTGGCTGAACGAGTAATCTGACTTTTCGGTTCACGGCATTGTTTCCGTAGCGATCTCCGTTCATCAGAATGTCTGTCATTCGGTTGCCCAACCATCCTGGGAATCCGGTAATGAGGAGCACATCGTCGGCTTCGTAATTTTTACGAATCAGTGCAGCATTGTTTTGCGGATGAAGTTGGTTCAACAGCAATACTTTTCTCTGAGCATCCTTAACTGCTTCTGAAATTATGTTATCCAAAGGCGGAACAGAATAGTTCAGTTCTCGTTTTGCTTTTTCTGAACTGTACCAGCTGTAATTTCCTATGACGGTCTGAATGTATTTCGGATCCACCGGACTTTTTTTTCCGAGTATCATTTTGGCAGCAACAGCTCCGAGGTAAATGCAGATCTTGGGAATGAAAATGGACGGAGGGTTGTGTCCGGAGTGTTTTGCAAGTAGGGTATAAAATTCCTTGAATGAAATGTTGTGACCAGCGACCACATATTTTTCATTTGGCTTTCCGATAAGCCAAGCGTCCACGTGGGCTTTTGCGACTTGATTTACAGAGGCGACGGAGATGCCCCCTGCAAAATAAAATTTTTGTCCTTTTGGGAAATAGTCTTTGATGATCTTGTGAGGAGGGGTCAATTTCGGATCATTGCTTCCGACCACCCAGGATGGATAAAGTCTCCGGATGTCGGCTTTGTTTTCGGAGATGAGTTTGTCGCAATATTCTTCTGCCAGAAATTTCCCCTTTACATAAGGACTTTCCAAATAGCCGGTTTTGTCGTTTTCTGAGATGAGCACATTTGGATCCGGGGATCGTCCGAGCACAACTACAGAACTTGTATAGATGATGGTTTTTACTTGTTTAGCAATGGCTGCATCGATCACTGTTTTCGAAAGTTCCAGCGTATTCTTTATCACGCGTTGCTCATCGCTGGTATCGGTTGTGTTTTCGGAAGCAATGTGAAAAAGTGCATCACAATGGTCGAAAACAGAGGTATAAGTATCAGGTGAAAGTAAATCTGCAATTTGAATTTTTGCGCCTTTGCTTTTAAGATCAAGTATGTTTTGATTTTCTTTCCGGATGAGCAGCGTGGTATCGCAACCGGAATTTACTAATTGTAAAGCCACGTGGTAACCAATATGTCCGGATGCCCCGGTGACAACGACCCGCTTTTGCATGCTTTATAATTCCTTTGGTTTGGAGGTCAGGCGCTGAATGAAATAATAGAATAGCGTTTGATAAGCATTCTTGATTGCATTTTTGGAAACGCGGGGAGAAGGTGCTTGATAGTGAATGGGAACTTCTACGGTCCTGTGTTTTCTCAAAAGGTAACGCAATTCGGTCTGATAGAAATGCGCCTTGGATTTGAATTCGTGGTTAATGATCTTGCCGACAACGTCACGGTGAAATCCCTGATAGCCGGATGTCATATCCCGCAGTTTTGTTCCTAATAACAAATTCGCCAGAACCGTTCCTGTTTTGGAAAGCATTCTTCTTTTAAAAGGCGAATCCCCCATGGAACCACCATTGATGAAACGGCTTCCGAAAGCACATTCGTTCCCTTCGTTCAGCACACGCAGGAACATAGGGATGGCGCGCGGATCGTGGGAAAGTCCTGCATCCATTTCAATGATGATGTCGTGCCCCGCTTCATAAGCCACTCGCAATCCTTTCACATACGCATCCACCACATTTTTGTTTTCGGGTGCCCACACAGTAACGTAGCGGGAATCTTTTGCAGAAAGTGCTTGAGACAACTCCAATGTTTTATCCGTTGAAGCTTTATCGATGATGAAATAAACACTTCCGGGCTGGAGTTCGTCTATCACAAAATTGAGCAGTTCAATAAAAGGCTTGAAATCCTGCTCTTCATTTGCCATCGGGATGACGATCGCCCATTTTTTATAATAGAACATTCTTTTAGAGATCGGTTTTAAAATTCTATGGCAAATTTAGAATCTTTTATGGTTTAATGCTGAATCACAAGTTTTTTGTGTAACTCTGAATTTTCAGAAGACACTCTTAAATGATAGATGCCGTTTGCAAAGTTAGATGTGTTTATGGACGACTGAGAATCGCTCAATCCTTGTTCGAGGACAAGTCGGCCGCTGCAATCAAACAGTTGAAGCGTGTATTTGTTGTTACTATTGAGATTATCAACTTTTAGTTGAATCAGATCAGATGCAGGATTTGGGTAAAC